>NZ_JAUSYO010000001.1:951523-1268697 GCF_030816935.1 Arthrobacter sp. B3I9 | reverse complement strand
CGAGTTCAGGTGCAGCTCATGCAGGTCGAACGCCATGATGGCTTCCGAAACGGAGGAGAAGACCCGGCCTTCGCCAGCTGAACCGACACGCTTGGTGGTCAGGTGGTAGAGGCCGATGATCATATCCTGCGAAGGCAGCGTCACCGGGCGGCCGTCGGACGGCTTCAGGATGTTGTTCGAGGACAGCATCAGGATGCGGGCCTCAGCCTGGGCTTCGGGGCTCAGCGGCAGGTGCACCGCCATCTGGTCGCCGTCGAAGTCAGCATTGAAGGCGCCACAGACCAGCGGGTGAAGCTGGATTGCCTTACCTTCGACGAGCTGCGGTTCGAACGCTTGGATGCCGAGGCGGTGCAGGGTGGGTGCACGGTTCAGCAGCACGGGGTGCTCGGTGATGATCTCTTCGAGGACATCCCAGACCTGCGGGCGGTAGCGCTCGACCATCCGCTTGGCCGACTTGATGTTCTGCGCGTGGTTGAGGTCAACCAGGCGCTTCATCACGAACGGCTTGAAGAGCTCCAGCGCCATCTGCTTGGGCAGGCCACACTGGTGCAGCTTCAGCTGCGGGCCGACGACGATGACCGAACGGCCGGAGTAGTCGACGCGCTTGCCGAGGAGGTTCTGGCGGAAACGGCCCTGCTTGCCCTTGAGCATGTCGCTCAGGGACTTCAGCGGACGGTTGCCCGGTCCGGTGACCGGACGGCCGCGGCGGCCGTTGTCGAAGAGGCTGTCAACAGCTTCCTGAAGCATGCGCTTCTCGTTGTTGACGATGATCTCCGGGGCACCGAGATCAAGCAGGCGCTTGAGGCGGTTGTTGCGGTTGATCACGCGGCGGTAGAGGTCGTTGAGGTCGGAGGTCGCGAAGCGGCCACCGTCCAGCTGGACCATCGGGCGCAGTTCCGGCGGGATCACCGGAACGGCGTCGAGCACCATGCCGAGCGGGCTGTTGTTGGTCGTCAGGAAAGCGTTGACCACCTTGAGCCGCTTCAGGGCGCGGGTCTTGCGCTGGCCCTTGCCGTTGGCGATGATGTCGCGGAGCATGTCGGACTCGGCCTGCATGTCGAAGCCCTCAAGGCGCTTCTTGATGGCCTCGGCACCCATGGAGCCTTCGAAGTACATGCCGTAGCGGTCGCGCAGCTCGCGGTACAGGCCTTCGTCGCCTTCGAGGTCGGCGACCTTCAGGTTCTTGAAGCGGTCCCAGACCTGCTCGAGCCGTTCGATTTCAGCATCCGCGCGCTTGCGGACGTTGGCCATCTGGCGGTCAGCGGAGTCGCGGGCCTTCTTCTTGTCGGCAGCCTTAGCGCCTTCGCCCTCGAGACGGGCAAGCTCGTTCTCCAGGTCGCGGGCGATCGTGGCGATGTCCGAGTCGCGGTTGTCGATCAGCTGCTTCTTCTCGATGTCGTGCTCAACCTGCAGGTTGGGCAGTTCCTCGTGGCGGCTGTCGGCGTCGACGCTCGTGATCATGTAGGCGGCGAAGTAGATGACCTTTTCGAGGTCCTTCGGTGCCAGGTCAAGGAGGTAGCCCAGGCGGGACGGGACACCCTTGAAGTACCAGATGTGCGTGACCGGTGCGGCCAGCTCGATGTGGCCCATGCGCTCACGGCGCACCTTCGCGCGGGTGACCTCAACGCCACACCGCTCACAGATGATGCCCTTGAAGCGCACGCGCTTGTACTTACCGCAGTAGCATTCCCAGTCCCGGGACGGGCCGAAGATCTTCTCGCAGAAGAGGCCGTCCTTCTCGGGCTTGAGCGTGCGGTAGTTGATGGTTTCCGGCTTCTTAACCTCGCCGTAAGACCAGCCACGGATGTCTTCCGCGGTGGCGAGGCCGATCTGCATGAGGCCGAAGGAGGATTCGCTGGACATATGGTCCCTGTTCTCTCTTGTTCTCTAAATTCTGAAGTCTTGGGTTACGGGAAGAGGGAGGTGAGGTCCGACGGCGGGTGGTGGCCCGCCGTCGGACATCACCTGCTAGACCTCTTCTACGGAACTGGGCTCTGCACGAGACAGATCGATGCCCAGTTCTTCCGCAGCCGTGAAGACTGCGTCATCAGAGTCACGCATTTCAATTGTGGTTCCGTCCGTGGAAAGCACTTCCACGTTCAGGCACAGCGACTGCATTTCCTTGATCAAGACCTTGAAGGACTCAGGAACACCCGGCTCCGGGATGTTCTCGCCCTTGACGATGGCTTCGTAGACCTTCACGCGACCATGGATGTCATCCGACTTGATCGTGAGGAGTTCCTGGAGCGTGTACGCGGCGCCGTAAGCCTCGAGCGCCCACACTTCCATTTCACCGAAGCGCTGGCCACCGAACTGCGCCTTACCACCCAGCGGCTGCTGCGTGATCATGGAGTACGGACCGGTGGAGCGTGCGTGGATCTTGTCGTCCACCAGGTGGTGGAGCTTCAGGATGTACATGTAGCCGACCGAGATCGGATCCGGGAACGGCTCGCCGGAGCGGCCGTCGAACAAGCGGGTCTTGCCCGAGGAGTTGATCAGGCGGTCGCCGTCGCGGGTGACGTTGGTGGAGTCGAGCAGGCCGGTGATTTCTTCCTCACGGGCACCGTCGAAGACCGGCGTTGCAACAGTGGTCGAGCCACTCTCGCGCGGCAGGTTCGGCAGCTGCTTGACCCACTCGGGCTCGCCTTCGATCTTCCAACCGGTCTTGGCAACCCAGCCGAGGTGCGTTTCGAGCACCTGGCCGACGTTCATACGGCCCGGAACACCCAGCGGGTTCAGGACAATATCAACGGGGGTACCGTCGGCAAGGAAGGGCATGTCCTCGATCGGCAGGATCTTGGAGATGACACCCTTGTTGCCGTGGCGGCCGGCGAGCTTGTCGCCGTCGGTGATCTTGCGCTTGGCGGCGACGTAGACGCGGACCAGCTGGTTCACGCCCGGGGGCAGCTCGTCGTCGTTGTCGCGGTCGAAGACGCGGACACCGATGACGGTGCCGGACTCGCCGTGCGGAACCTTCAGGGAGGTGTCGCGCACTTCGCGGGACTTCTCACCGAAGATGGCGCGCAGCAGGCGCTCTTCCGGAGTCAGTTCGGTTTCACCCTTGGGTGTGACCTTTCCGACCAGGATGTCACCGGCTTCAACCTCGGCACCGATGTGGATGATGCCACGCTCGTCCAGGCCGGCCAGGACTTCCTCGGACACGTTCGGGATGTCACGGGTGATTTCCTCGGCACCAAGCTTGGTGTCGCGGGCATCGATCTCGTGCTCCTCGATGTGGATGGAGGAAAGGACGTCCTCGGCCACGATGCGCTGGGACAGGATGATGGCATCCTCGAAGTTGTGGCCTTCCCATGACATGAATGCCACGAGCAGGTTCCTGCCGAGGGCAAGTTCGCCCTGGTCCGTTGCCGGGCCGTCGGCGATGATGCCGCCGACCTCCAGGCGCTGGCCTTCGCTCACTAGTACGCGGTGGTTGTAGCAGTTGCCCTGGTTGGAGCGGGCGAACTTGTTGATCCGGTAGTTGGTTTCCGTACCGTCGTCGTTGAGCATGATGACCAGCTCAGCGGAGACCTCGGTGACCACGCCTGCCTTCTTCGCGATGACCACGTCACCGGCGTCGACGGCGGCAGCGCGCTCCATGCCGGTACCGACGAACGGTGCCTCGGAACGGACCAGCGGCACGGCCTGGCGCTGCATGTTGGCACCCATCAGTGCGCGGTTAGCATCGTCATGCTCGAGGAACGGGATCAGGGCGGTTGCCACGGACACCATCTGGCGCGGGGAAACGTCCATGAACTCGACGTCGGCGGCGGGAACCAGCACGGGCTCGCCTCCACCACCACGGGCGCGGACCAGGACGGTCTCTTCGGCGAACTTCTTGTTCTCATCCAGCGGGGCGTTGGCCTGTGCGATCAGGACCTCGGCTTCGTCGTCGGCCGTGAGGTACTGGACCTCGTCGGACACGACTCCCTCGGAAACGAGCCGGTACGGCGTCTCGATGAAGCCGAACGGGTTGATCCGTCCGTAGGAAGCCAGCGAACCGATCAGGCCGATGTTCGGGCCTTCAGGAGTTTCGATCGGGCACATGCGTCCGTAGTGGGACGGGTGGACGTCTCGGACTTCCATGCCTGCACGGTCGCGGGACAGACCGCCCGGGCCCAGCGCCGACAGGCGGCGCTTGTGGGTCAGGCCCGACAGCGGGTTGTTCTGGTCCATGAACTGCGAGAGCTGCGAAGTTCCGAAGAACTCCTTGATGGCTGCCACGACGGGGCGGATGTTGATCAGCGTCTGCGGCGTGATGGCCTCGACGTCCTGGGTCGTCATACGCTCGCGGACGACGCGCTCCATGCGGGACAGGCCGGTGCGGACCTGGTTCTCGATGAGCTCGCCGACGGCGCGGATGCGGCGGTTGCCGAAGTGGTCGATGTCATCGATCTCAACGCGCAGCTCGTGGTCCTGGCCATCACGCTTGCCCATGAGGGTCTTCTCACCGGCGTGCAGCGCAACGAGGAACTTGATCATGGCGACGATGTCTTCAACGTGCAGCACGGAGGCTTCCTTGTCACCAAGGGAGCGGTCGATGCCGAGCTTGCGGTTGATCTTGTAGCGGCCAACCTTGGCCAGATCGTAGCGCTTTGAGTTGAAGTACAGGTTGTCCAGCAGGGACTGGGCAGCCTCGACCGTGGGCGGCTCGCCCGGTCGCAGCTTCCGGTAGATGTCCAGCAAGGCGTCCTCGCGGGTTTCGGTGGCGTCCTTCTCCAGCGTTGCGCGCATGGAGTCGTACTGGCCGAACTCTTCGAGGATCTGGCCTTCGGTCCAGCCGAGCGCCTTCAGCAGCACCGTGACGGACTGCTTGCGCTTGCGGTCGAGGCGAACGCCGACCTGGTCGCGCTTGTCGATTTCGAGTTCGAACCAGGCGCCGCGGGACGGGATGATCTTCGCGGTGAAGATGTCCTTGTCGCTGGTCTTGTCGGCGGTGCGCTCGAAGTAGGCGCCCGGGGAACGGACCAGCTGGGAGACGACAACACGCTCGGTGCCGTTGACTACGAAGGTGCCCTTCTCGGTCATCAGCGGGAAGTCACCCATGAACACGGTCTGCTGCTTGATTTCGCCCGTGTTGTTGTTCATGAATTCGGCTTTGACGTACAGCGGAGCCGAGTAGGTTGCGTCCCGGTCCTTGCACTCGGCCATGGTGTACTTCGGGTCAGCGAACTCCGGCTCGGAGAAGCTCAGGGACATGGTGCCCTGGAAGTCCTCGATCGGGGAGATCTCTTCGAAGATGTCGGAAAGACCGGAGGAGGTGGCGACGCTCAGGTCGCCTTCTTCGACGGCCTTCGCAACGCGGGCCTGCCAGCGTTCATTTCCGACCAGCCAGTCGAAGCTGTCCGTTTGCAGGGCAAGCAGATTCGGAACGTCAAGGGGTTCGTGAATCTTTGCGAATGAGAGCCGCCGGGTTGCAC
Source organism: Arthrobacter sp. B3I9 (assembly GCF_030816935.1). Classification (NCBI taxonomy): domain Bacteria; kingdom Bacillati; phylum Actinomycetota; class Actinomycetes; order Micrococcales; family Micrococcaceae; genus Arthrobacter; species Arthrobacter sp. B3I9. The sequence continues at coordinate 1,263,277 of NZ_JAUSYO010000001.1, read as the reverse complement.
CGTCGGTGCTTTCGGCATTGATAGCGGTTGCAGCGTTGTTTACATTAGAGGTGCTCGAGGCGACCAAGAGGGATCCTTCCACAGACCTTCAGGCGTTTTCAGATCTCCCCCGCTATGCACCCTGCGAAAGTGACTCCGCAGTGCTACCAGTCCGGTTCCGCTATATGACCCGGGACCCGCGCTGTCCATGCTGGTGCCGTTGTTGACGGCACATTGATGGCACAGCAGCCAGGCTAAGCCCACCGCAATATGAAGGCTGAAGGTAAACAGGGAAGACGCAAATATCTACGATACGGCAAAGCAACCTACTTGTCTACCCCACTTCCGTTCCGATTGCAAGCACCCCGTCCTGCCGGCACCTCGTCCTGCCAGGCGCTGGACCCTGCCCGCTCCGTGCCGTATGGCACGCCCCGTATGGATAGGTGATCGGCCTCACGATAACCTTGGTTTAACTCGAAAATGATGGGAAGAGAAAACCATGAGCAACTCTGCGGACAACAGCGATGTTGTCATCCTCGGCGCATCCCGCACGCCCCTGGGCCGCCTCAACGGCCAGCTGGCCAGCTTCACGGCCGTGGAGCTCGGCGCCCACGCCATCCGGGCTGCCCTGGCGGCCAGCGGCGTAACGGCCGACCAGGTGGACCACGTCATCATGGGCCAGGTGCTGCAGGCCGGTGCAGGGCAGAACCCCGCCCGCCAGAGCTCCATCGCCGCCGGCATCGGCTGGGACGTCCCCACGGTCACCATCAACAAGGTGTGCCTCTCCGGCCTCACCGCCGTCATCGACGCCGCCCGCATGATCCGCGGCGGCGACGCCACTGTCGTGGTGGCCGGCGGCCAGGAATCCATGACACGCGCACCGCACGTCCTGCCCGGTTCCCGGCAGGGCTGGACCTACGGCGCCGTGCAGGCCCTCGACGTCGCCGCCCACGACGGCCTCACCGATGCCTTCGACGGCCAGTCCATGGGGCTCTCGACGGAGAGCAAGAACTTGACCCTCGGCATCGACCGCGCTTCCCAGGATGAGGTGGCCGCGGCCTCCCACCAGCGTGCGGCCCGTGCCGCCAAGGACGGCCTGTTCGACGACGAGATCGCTCCGATCAGCGTCAAACAGCGCAAGGGCGAGCCGCTTGTCGTAACGACCGATGAGGGCGTCCGCCCCGACACCACGGTGCAGTCACTTGCGGGGCTGCGGGCGGCGTTCGCCACGGACGGGACGATCACTGCGGGCAACGCCTCTCCCCTGTCCGACGGCGCCGCGGCCCTCGTGCTCTCCTCACGGAAGTTCGCCGAGGACAACGGGCTGGAGTACCTCGCCGTGGTCGGCAGGCCCGGGCAGGTCGCAGGCCCGGACAACTCCCTGCACTCCCAGCCTTCCAACGCCATCAAGGACGCCCTGGGCAAGGCCGGCTGGTCCACCGCCGACCTTGACTTCATCGAGATCAACGAGGCCTTCGGCTCCGTCGCCGTCCAGTCCCTCAAGGACCTCGACTACCCGCTGGAGAAGTGCAACCTCCACGGTGGGGCAATCGCGATGGGGCACCCGATCGGTGCCTCCGGTGCCCGGCTGGCGCTGCACGCCGCGCTTGAACTCAAGCGCCGGGGCACCGGCAAGGCGGCGGTCTCCCTCTGCGGCGGTGGCGGCCAGGGCGAGGCCCTCCTGCTGTACCGCGACTAGGCCTGCCATGACGGACAAGCGGGCGGCGGCTGTGTTTCCGGCCGCCGCCGGGTCCGGCCGGGACCGTTTCCTGACCGACGCCGCGGCCCGGGGGCTGGACGTGCGCGTCGTCGAGCGCCCCGCCGTGAACAGCCTTGAAGAGGCGGCGCGGATCCTGGGCATCCGGTCTGGGGACATCGTGAAATCCCTGGTCGTCAAACACAAGGACGGCAGCTTTCTGTTCGCCCTCGTTCCCGGGGACCGCCAGATTTCATGGCCCAAGCTCCGGGCGCTCGTCGGCGTCAACAAGCTGTCACTGCCGGCGGCCGACGTCGCCCTCGCTGCAACCGGCTACGCGCGCGGCACCATCACCCCGCTCGGAAGTACGGTGGCCTGGCCCGTCTACGCGGACCAGAGCATCGCGGGACGGCGGATCTCCATGGGGGCGGGTGAACACGGCTACAGCGCTTTCGTCGATGCCGATGCCCTGACCGCCGCCCTCGACGCCGTCGTCGCCGACATCTCCGACATCTCCGAACCGAACTAGCACGGGCGGGTTAAGTCGGCTGGACTTGCGCCCGCGCGTCCGGCAGCAGCCCCAGCTAAGTCGCAGCAGGTGTCGTTTTGAGCGCTGAAAACGACACGTGCTGCGACCCAGTTGGGTTAAACGCAGGAAACCCCGCCCACCGAAGTGGACGGGGTTTCCCAGGTCTAACCGGAAGTGCGGCGTGTTACTTGAGGGTAACGCGGGCGCCAGCTTCTTCGAGCTGTGCAACAGCCTTCTCGGCAGCTTCCTTGGTGACGCCTTCGAGAACAGCCTTCGGAGCGCTGTCAACCAGGTCCTTGGCTTCCTTGAGGCCCAGGGAAGTGATTGCGCGGACTTCCTTGATCACTGCGATCTTCTTGTCTCCAGCAGCCTCGAGAACGACGTCGAATTCGGTCTTCTCTTCGGCCTCTTCAGCAGCGCCGCCGCCGGCGGGGCCAGCAACAGCAACCGCAGCAGCGGTAACTTCGAAGGTCTCTTCGAAGAGCTTGACGAACTCGGAGAGCTCGATGATGGTCAGTTCCTTGAAAGCTTCAATGAGCTCTTCGTTGGTGAGCTTCGCCATGGTGTGGCGTCCTTCCTATAGTGGTGCTCGGCGGCCTAAGCCTTGCCTTCGCACCGGAGTCTGGTTTGAAAGAGAGTTACTTCTCTTCGGGGGCTGCGGCGTCAGCCGGAGCTTCGGCTTCTACTGCTGCATCTGCTGCGGGAGCCTCGGCCGGAGCCTCAGCGTCGGCCGGAGCTTCTTCAGCGGCGGGCGCTTCGGCAGCGGCCGGTGCACCGTTCTCTTCTTCAAGCTTGAGGCGCAGTGCGTCGATGATGCGTGCAGCGGCGGCAGCAGGAGCCTTGAGGACGCCTGCAACCTTGGCAAGCTGCAGCTCGCGGGACTCGAGTGCTGCCAGGGCGGCAACTTCGCTCGCGTCCAGTGCCTTGCCCTCGAAGTAACCGGTCTTGATAACCAGCTGCTTGTTGGCCTTGGCAAAATCCGTCAGGCTCTTGGCAGCGGCAACTGCGTCACCCTTGATGAACGCGATTGCAGTGGGGCCGGCGAGCTGGTCGTTGAATGCTTCGACACCAGCTTCCTTGGCTGCAATAGCGGTCAGGGTGTTCTTGACGACCGAGAACTTGGTGTCCTGGCCGAGAGAGACACGCAGCTGCTTGAGCTGTGCAACGGTGAGCCCACGGTATTCGGTCAGGACAGCGGCGGTCGATTCCTTGAAATCGTTAGTGATCTCAGCTACTGCTGAAACCTTGCTAGGCGTTGCCATAACCCTCCTTCCGGGGATAGTGCCGGTGTTCCGGGTCCCCGCTCAACAGAGCTAAAACTAAAAACGCCCCGCGCAGATGCACGGGGCTTGTCTCGACGCGGTACAGAACCGCGGAGCTTTGCTTCGTTCACCTGCGCCGGCCGCCCTATGTCAGGGTCCTTCGTCTGGAGATCCACTGTCTCTCCCGGCGCGGCTGCAGAAGTGAGCCTTGCTTGGGGAGAGTGGATTTCCAACAACCGACGGTCTTTGGTCCTCCCAGCTTACGCGACACGGCAGGTGAGTTCCAAATCGAGGGCGCCGGCACCCGTACCTGAGGGGTTCAGCTCTTGCTGGGCCCGAAGTCCGGCAGTTCCTTCTGCCAGATGCCGGTCACGCCCGCGGTGGTGAAGCCCAGCTGCTGGTTGACCGTGAGTAGGTACCGGTTTTCCGGGGCGTTCCAGGTGTAGAGAACCCTCGCGTCGGGGAACTGCTCACTGAGCCGCACCATGTTGGCGACCTTGATCAGCAGGCCGAGTTTGTTGCCGCGGTGCTCCTGGAGGACCACCGTGTCGTCCTGGAAAACGACGTCGGGGCGCAGCGCGAGGACGCTGATGGTAGTGAGGCCCACCAGCTCGCCGGTGGCGACGTGCTCGACGGCGGTGACCACCGTCCGGCGTCCCTGCGCGATGGCGACTTCTTCCGCTTCACGGAGGATGCCGCCGTCGAACACCATGTCCTGCGTCTGCGTCCCCGGCACCCCGTCCTCGCCCGCACGGTTCTCCAGCGCCACCACCGCCTCCAGCCACTGGTCCGGGCATCGGTCTGTCCAGTGGTGCAGGCGGTAGCGGCCCGCGTTCGCGTCCTCCGCCTCCGCCTCAAGCTCGGCGACGAGCTTGGTGTCCAGCGGCAACGTACAGGAACTGAACTTTTCAATGTGCTGCAGGGTGTAGCCGGTGTGCCGTGCGAACTCCACCTCGCGGGTGCCCAGCGGAACGAAGCCCATGCCGCTGCCCGGCACGAGCTGCCCGGCTTCGCTGTCGGCCAGCGAGGCACCCGGGTGGTTTGTGTCGATCAGGATCGTGTGCCTGCCCTCGTCCCGGGCGAGGTGCTCCGCGGCTGCAAGCAGCTGCCGGCCCACGCCCCGGCCCTGGAACTCGGGCAGGATGTCAAGCGTGAATTCGGCGACGTCCAGGTTGTCAGCGAGCGGCAAGGCAATGTCCACGGTCCCGACAATCTCACTGCCGATCCTGGCCACAAGGATGACCTGGCGTTCGTACGGGTCCGCCATCTCCAGGAGCTTTTCCTGCGGAGCGTACGCGAGGTCGTCACTCCCCCAAGTCTGCATGCGCACCTTGCGGCCCACTTCCATGGCGGCCAGGAAGTCGGCGGCATCGGGTCCGTCCACGGCGTCGGGGATCCAGAGCTGTTCAATCCGTACGTCGTCTGCCATAGGGGGCCCCATCCCACATTCCGCAACCACTACGGGTGCCGGAAACCCGGCCTCGGTAGCTCTGACCGCCAGCATATGCCGGTTTGGTCCGCCGTTCCATGGGTCAGCCGGCGATCCTCTGCCATTCACCGTCCCAGCCGGCCGGCCTGAAGCCCAACGCGATGTTGATGGCCAGCATGTGCTGGTTTTCGGCCGCGTTGAACGTGATCACGCGCTCCACCTGCGGGTATTCGGACCGCAGACGCCGCAGGTTGAGGAGCTTCACGAGCATTCCGAGCCGGTATCCCCGGTGGGCCGCGGCCACGAGGGTGTCGTCCTGGTCCGCCAGCGAGGGTTTCGACGGAGTGAGCTGCAGCACCGAGTACGCAGCCAGCGTGCCGCTGGTCCGGTGCCGGGCCACGGCGACGAGGGACAGGATCCCGGCCTGCTTCCACCGGCCCTCAAGGTGCCGGACGCGGGCGGCATCCCAGGTTTCCTCGTCGTAGCTCAGCTCTCCGATCGGCGTGTCAGTGCTCATCCGGGACATCAGGACGGCGAACTCGTCAACGTAAGCCTCCGGGCAGCTGCCCGTCCAGGCCAGGAGCTCATACTCCTCTCCTGCCTTGGTTAGGGCCTCGCGTTCCAGGGGATCCCACGAACCTGCGTGCGCGGCCAGGTCGAGGACGCTGAACCGCTCGACCTGCTCGAGCCGGTAGCCGGCTGCCAGGGCGAACCGGACGCCCCGTGCCGCGTCCGGCAGGGCACCGGCTCCGGTAGCGGGCCGCAGCAGCCCCGGACCCTCGGGCTCGAAATCGGCGGGATGCTCGGTATAGGTCTGCAGAATGGTGCGGCCCTGGGCGGCGGCAAGCTCCTGGGCGTGTTGCAGCAGAGCCCGGCTTATCCCCCGGCCGGTGAACGCCGGCAGCACCTGCACATGGAGGAAGGCGCTGCGGAGGTTCTCCTGGAGTTCGAACCTGATCCAGGAGACGCCCACCATCCGCCCTGCCTGACGGACGAAGAAGACGCGGACCTGCCGGTAGGAATCGCTCCGCCACTCCTGAAGCAAGGCCGCGGACGGCTCGGACCGGTCGAGGTTTCCCCAGATGTCCAGCTGTACGGCGTCGCAGAGTTCCGCCACAGCCAGGAAGTCACCGGCCTCGGGAGAATCGAGCGTTGCCGGCAGGACCAGCGGTTCGATGCGGTACGGCGCTGTAGTCACCGGGACAGCCTAACCGGGAGGCGGAACGCGCAAAAGACCGCCCCGCAGTTGCGGGACGGTCTTTTTCGCTGCTTGGGCTTGTCGAGGATTAGACCTCGGTCAGGACCTTGGTGACGTTGGGATCAACGCTGATGCCCGGACCAAACGTGGTGGCAACGGTGGCCTTCTGGATGTAGCGGCCCTTCGAAGCGGAGGGCTTGAGGCGCAGGACCTCTTCCAGGGCGGCTGCGTAGTTCTCAGCCAGTTTGACGGCGTCGAACGAAACCTTGCCGATGATGAAGTGCAGGTTCGAGTGCTTGTCGACGCGGAAGTCGATCTTGCCGCCCTTGATGTCGTTGACGGCCTTGGCGACGTCAGCGGTCACGGTGCCGGTCTTCGGGTTCGGCATCAGGTTACGCGGACCCAGGACCTTGCCGAGGCGGCCAACCTTGCCCATGAGGTCAGGGGTGGCGACGGCGGAATCGAAGTCGGTCCAGCCGGCTGCGATCTTTTCGATCAGGTCATCGGAACCAACGAAGTCGGCGCCGGCAGCGATTGCTGCTTCGGCCTTGTCGCCCGTTGCGAAGACGAGGACGCGGGCAACCTTACCGGTGCCGTGCGGCAGGTTGACGGTGCCGCGGACCATCTGGTCAGCCTTGCGCGGGTCAACGCCGAGGCGGAAAGCGACCTCAACGGTGGCGTCGAACTTGGACGGGTTGGTGTCCTTGGCCAGCGTCACTGCCTCGAACGGCGCGTAGAACTTCTCCGCGTCGATCTTGGCTGCGGCTGCCTCATATGCTTTGCTGCGCTTTGCCATGCTGCTTATTTCTCCTTGTGCAGTTGTGGTCTGCGGACCGCGCTGGGCCCTGCCACAGTCGGGATTCCGGCTGGTGTGTCCGGGTTCCCGACATTTTCAATGTTTAGGTGTGCCGGTTGCCCGGCGGTGCTGATCGGCGTCGTGAGCGGTTTCCCGCACCCGCGCTTCAGCGGTGGGGAATTAACCCTCGACGGTGATACCCATGGAACGGGCGGTACCGGCGATGATCTTCGCGGCGCCTTCGAGGCTCGTGGCGTTGAGGTCTTCCATCTTGGTGGTGGCGATCTCGTTGACCTGGGCCTGGGTCAGCTTTGCAACCTTGACGGTGTGCGGGGTGGGCGAACCCTTGGCGACGCCTGCAGCCTTCTTGATGAGTTCTGCAGCGGGCGGGGTCTTGGTGATGAACGTGAATGAACGGTCCTCGTAGACCGTGATCTCAACCGGAATAACGTTGCCGCGCTGGGCTTCCGTCGCAGCGTTGTACGCCTTGCAGAATTCCATGATGTTGACACCGTGCTGGCCAAGCGCAGGACCGATCGGCGGGGCCGGGTTAGCGGCACCTGCCTGGATCTGCAGCTTGATGAGGCCGGTGACCTTCTTCTTGGGAGCCAATGTAGGTCCTTCTCTCAAATACGTCCTGGGACACAGGAGCGTGCCTCAGGTTGGTGGCCGCCATGGCGAGGCGGCCGGCCGCCCCTGGACTGCTAAGCGGGCAGCCCGGGGCGAATTCTGTGGGGAAAGCTAGATCTTGCTGACCTGGTTGAACGCCAGCGTGACCGGGGTTTCGCGCTCGAAGATGGAGACCAGCACCACGAGGGTCTGGGAGTCCACCTTGATCTCGGAGATCGTGGCAGGAAGCGTCTCGAAGGGGCCTTCCTTGACGATGACCGATTCTCTCCGACCTCGAAATCGACGTCGATCTGGGCGGCGGCGTGCTTGACGGGCTTGCCCTTCTCGGCCTGCTCTTCTTCGAAGACCGGCGCGAGCATGGAGAAGACCTCGTCGAGGCGCAGCGGAACCGGGTTGTGGGCGTTGCCCACGAAGCCGGTGACACCGGGAGTGTGGCGGACCGCGCCCCAGGAGGCGTCGGTCAGGTCCATGCGGACGAGGACGTAGCCGGGGATCCGGACACGGTTGATGACCTTGCGCTGAGCGTTCTTGATCTCAACGACTTCCTCCATCGGGACCTGGATCTCGAAGATGTAATCTTCCATGTCCAGGGTCTGGATGCGGGTCTCAAGGTTGGCCTTGACGCGGTTTTCGTAGCCGGCGTAGGAGTGAATGACGTACCAGTCACCCTCCTGGCGGCGCAGCTTGGCCTTGAACTCGTCGGCCGGGTCCACGGCGGCGGAAGCAGCGGCGGCGGCGAGGGCGTCACCGGACTCGCCTGCCTCTGACTCGTCGGCGGATGCGCCGGCGTCTTCGGCTTCTTCGTCGGTTACGGCCTCTGCGTCTGCCTCGGCGACGTCGGATTCGGGCGCAGCGGAGACAGCCTCGGACTCGTCCCCGGCTTCCACCGCGGCGTCCTGGCTCTTATCCAGCTCAGTCTCAGTTACCTCGAGCTCCTGCTCAGACACTTGGTCTCCTGCTTCCTCATTGCCTTACATGCCTATTTAAATGACTCAATTCCGCACACCCCGGGGACGCGCCGGAATTCCGGGTCATCCACGCGGTCTGCGGACCGGTCGCGTTAGCGGTCCGTGGGAGCCGTGCCGCCGAAGACCCAGCTCACTCCGGTCCCGAAGGCCAGGTCCAGCAGGGTGACGATGAGCATCATGATGGCCACGAACACCAGCACCACGAGTGTGTAGTTGATCAATTCCTTGCGGGTCGGTGCAACGACCTTCTTCAGTTCGCCGATTACCTGGCGGACGAAGAGCGCAATTCGAGCGAAGAAGCCTGCCTTGGCGGCATTCTTGGCGGGGCGGCCTTTGGAGCTGCTGGCAGCTGTTTCGGTCACCTGATCCTCACTCATCCTCGCAAAGTCGGATACCCGGCTCTGAAATGAACCATGGTTGCTGCGCTGGTTCCGGTTTACCCGGAACAGCTTGCGCAGGGCAGACAGGACTCGAACCTGCAACCTGCGGTTTTGGAGACCGCTGCGCTACCAATTGCGCCACTACCCTAGGTGGATTGAAACCCGTCTGACGCCGTTTCCCCAGGCTTTCCTGAGGCGCAAGCCATCATCGTGTTTTCAACACCGAAGAACCAGTCTACGCAACAACTGCGCCTACGTCGAACCGGGCTCTCCCGGACCCCCGACGGACCACCGGAAACCAACTGACTGCGTGCAGTCACATTTGCTCTCCGGCACTCCGGGCGATCCGCTGAACAGCATAGAGTAGGTTCCGTCGAATCCCCCAAACCAGCCCTCCAGCTGCAAGCGAAGAATGGACCCGCCCATGCCTGCCGCCCGCATTTCACAGCGCATCTCTGCCATTGCCGAATCCGCCACACTGGCCGTCGATGCCAAGGCGAAGGCTCTGAAGGCGGCCGGCCGGCCGGTCATCGGCTTCGGGGCCGGGGAACCGGACTTCCCGACTCCCGGGTACATCGTGCAGGCCGCAATCGACGCCGCCAGCCAGCCGAAGTACCACCGCTACTCCCCCGCGGGGGGCCTGCCCGAACTCAAGCAGGCCATTGCGGACAAGACATTGCGGGATTCCGGCTACAAGGCGGAGGCCGCCCAGGTCCTGGTGACCAATGGCGGCAAGCAGGCCGTGTACAACACCTTCGCCACGCTGCTGGATCCGGGCGACGAGGTCATCGTCCCCACCCCCTTCTGGACCACCTACCCCGAGGCCATCCGCCTCGCCGGCGGCGTGCCGGTGGAGGTGTTCGCCGGACCTGAGCAGGAATACCTGGTCACGGTGGAGCAGCTTGACGCCGCTGTCACGGACCGCACCAAGATCCTCCTGTTCGTCTCCCCGTCCAACCCCACCGGCGCCGTCTACTCTCCGGAGCAGGTCAAGGAGATCGGCCAGTGGGCAGCCGCAAAGGGCCTGTGGGTGGTCACCGATGAGATCTACGAGCACCTGACGTACGACGGCGTGCCGTTCACCTCCATCGCCACCGCCGTCCCGGAGCTGGGCGACAAGGTGGTCATCCTCAACGGCGTCGCCAAGACGTACGCCATGACCGGCTGGCGGGTGGGCTGGATGATCGGTCCGGCCGACGTCATCAAGGCCGCGACCAACCTGCAGTCCCACGCCACCTCCAACGTCTCGAACATCCCCCAGGTCGCCGCCATTGCCGCCGTGTCCGGCCCGCTGACGGCGGTGGACGAGATGAAGGTCGCCTTCGACCGCCGCCGCAAGGCGATCGTGGCTGGCCTGAACGCCATCGAGGGCGTTGAATGCCCGACGCCGAAGGGTGCCTTCTACGTCTACGCGGACGTCCGTGCACTGCTGGGCAAGGAACTGCCGTCCGCCAGCGGACCGGTCCGGCCGGCGACCTCGGCCGAGCTGGCCGCACTGATCCTGGACGAGGTGGAGGTGGCGGTCGTTCCGGGTGAGGCCTTCGGCCCGTCCGGCTACCTCCGCCTGTCCTATGCGCTCGGCGACGAGGACCTGGCCACCGGCGTTGCCCGCTTGCAGGACTTCCTCGGCAAGGCCAAGTAACCCCTGTACCACTCCGATGCGCTATCACTTATGGTCCCCAAAATGGAGTTTTAGGGACCGTATCTGATAGCGCATCTTTAGGCTAAAGCAGGCGCCGCTCGGCTGCCCAGCGGGTCAGTTCATGCCGGCTGGAGAGCTGGAGTTTGCGGAGCACGGCCGATACGTGGGTCTCGACGGTCTTGATCGAGATGAACAGCTCCTTGGCGACTTCCTTGTAGCTGTAGCCTCGGGCGATCAGCCGCATCACCTCGAGTTCGCGGGCGGAAAGCCGGTCCAGCTCGTCGTCGGCGATCTCCGCCGGAGCGGTGCCGAAAGCATCGAGCACAAAACCCGCCAGCCGGGGCGAGAAGACGGCGTCGCCGCCCGCCACCCGGCGCACGGCGTCGGAAATTTCGGCACCCGAGATGGTCTTGGTGACATACCCCCGCGCTCCGGCGCGGATGACCGACACGACATCCTCGGCGGCGTCGGAGACGCTCAGGGCAAGGAACCGGGTCTCCCCCAAAAGGGGTGCGGAACCGGCGATGACCTCCCGCCCGCCGCCGCCAAGGCCGCCGGGCAGATGGACATCCAGTAGCACGACGTCGGGGCGCGCCGCGCCGATGACGGCGATGGCTTCTTCGACCGTCCCGGCTTCGGCCGCGACGACGATGGCCGGGTCCAGGTCCGCTTTCAACCCGGAACGGAAGATCGCGTGGTCATCCACGATCACGACCCGGATGGCCCGCGCCGGGCTTCCGGTACCTGCGTTGCTCACAGTATCTGCCCTGTTCACAGTTTTACCTCTCCGTTGTCCGCGGCGCCCGAGGGGGCGGAAGAGCCGGCGGCAAGCGGCAACCTGAGCCGCACCTCGGTGCCGTCCGGGTTGCTGATGATCACGGCCGTGCCGCCATGCCGGTTCATCCGCCCGATGATCGATTCACGGATGCCCAGCCGGTCCGCGGGGACGGAGTCGGGAACGAATCCTGGTCCGCGGTCCTTGACGAAGACTTCGGCAGCGCCGTCTGTGACTTCGAGGTAGACCGATACGGCGCCGCCGCCGTGGCGGGAAGCGTTCAACATCGCTTCACGGGCAGCCTGCACCAAGGCCTCGTGCCGTTCGGTCATGGCACAGTCCCCCACGCTGACCACCTCAACGGCCTGGCCCAGGGCATCCTCCACCTCCGCGGCGGCTGCCTTAATGCCTTCGGACAGCTGCCCTGCCTCCTTGTCGGGGTCCCGGTACAGCCAGCCCCGCAGCTCGCGTTCCTGGGCCCGGGCCAGCCGGACGACGTCGTGCTCGTTGCCTGCGCGCCGCTGGATCAGGGCCAGGGTCTGGAGGACGGAGTCGTGCAGGTGGGCGGCGATCTCAGCGCGTTCGGTGGCGCGGACCCGGCCGGAGCGTTCCGCTTCCAGGTCCCGCCAGAACTTCAGCCCCCAGGGAAGCAGCACAAGGGCAACGCCGCCCAGCACCGCCACGGAGGCCAGCAACGCGAGCCAGGTCTGCTCCCAGGAACCCGAGCCGGACACCATCACCAGCACTCCGGCGACCACCAGCGCCAGTCCGGCTGCGAGCCTGGCCCAGCCTCCGGCCTGGTCCGCTTTGGTCTTGTCCACGAGGCCTGCGCGCCGGGTCTCGTCAAGCTGCATCCAGGCAATCGCGGCGCCGCCGAGAATGGCGGCCACCGGGATCAGGGTCCCCAGTGGTACGTCCAGACCCGCCAGCCGTGCGATCAGGATCCCCGCGGCCAGCAACAGCCCCGAGCCCAACAGGATCTCCTTGCCGTACGGCACGGTCCGGGCGCGGGATGACCAGGACGCCGTTGCCGTGGCCGGTGCCTGGCCGGGTGCCTCGCCGGGTGCCTGGTCTGCCGCAGGAATGTCCTGCGTCCCGCGGTCCACCGGAAAACCTGGTTCCAGCAAGCCAGCCGGCGAATCGAGGGACCCCGGGTAACGGCCCGGGAAGCCATCCGCATCCGGTCCGCCGAACGGCGCGCTCACCGCGGGGGCGATGGGCGACGCCGGCCGGCGGGCATTGCGCCGGGCGCTTTCGTCGGCGGTGGGCACCATGATCCACAACCAGGCATAGAAGACCACGCCCGCGCCGCCGGCGAGCGCTGCCACCGCCATGCCGATCCGGACCGTCCGCACCGGCCAGCCCAGGTGACGGGCGAGTCCGGCGCAGACGCCGGCTATCACACGGTCACCGCCGCGGACCAGCGGCGGACGGGAAACGGCGGTTGTCATGCCTCAATCCAAGCACGGATCAGGGTTGCCCGGACGTGTTTGCGGCCCTAACCAGGGCTGAGTCAGGGACAGTTCAGGGTGTTCCCCGGTAGAGCGCTGCTGCGGCAACGGGGAGGATCGAAGTATGAATCCGCACACCCCGCACCCCGATGAAAACCAGGACCCGTCCAGCCCCGCACCGGGCAGTGGATCCTCTGCAGTTCCTGCGTCCGGCGAGGAATCTCCGGACGCCGCTTCGGCCGGCACATCGCCCACCGTCCCGTTGGATGTGCCGGCCGGTGCCGGCGCGGAAGGCGGCACTCTTCCCCCGCCCCCGCCGCCTCCCCCGCCGTACTACGGCAACACACCTGCGCCGGGCGGCGCCCGCTCACAGTCATTTTTCGAGTGGGTCAGGAGCCAGCGGATTTACCGCGGACGGGACCGGTGGGTGGGTGGCGTTGCCAGCGGCATTGCGCACCGGCTCGGCGTCGACCCGCTGATCGTCCGCGGCATCTTCATTGTCCTGGCCATCTTCGCCGGCGTCGGCGTGCTTTTGTACGGCCTCGCCTGGGCATTGCTCCCGGAACCCGACGGCCGGATCCACCTGCAGGAAGCCGGTGCAGGGCGGTGGAGCGGCGGGATGACCGGCGCCTTGGTCACTTCCCTCATCGGCCTGCCCGGCTTGGGCAGCGGCGTGTGGGGATGGGACCGGCACGGCTTCGGAGGCTTCCTCTGGACCGTCTTCTGGCTGGTCGGCATCGGCTACCTCGTCTACTACCTCGTCCGGCGCAGCAACAGAACACCCGACGGAGCTCCATCGATGGCCTACGCCCACCCCGGCGGCCCCGTGAGTGGGGCGGAAACGGCCGGGCGGGCGCACGCGGCCCAGCAGGAACCGACCGCAAGCTTCGCCAGCGCGCCGTACGCAAGCACACCGTACGCAAGCACGCCGTATGCCGGCACCTTACCCGGCCCCGGCTGGGGTGCCGCCCCGCCGTCAGGCACGACTCCACCGCCCGGTAGCCCTTACCGTCCCGTTCCCGGCGGCCCGGTCCCGCCGGCCAAGCCCCGCAACCTTGGCCCCGGCGCCCCGGCCGTGGCCGTCACGGCGGGGGCTGCCCTCCTCGTCGGCGGCGGCCTCAAAGCGCTCGACGCCGCCAACGTCGTCGACCTCGGGAACTCGAGCACCGCGATCGTTTGGGCCAGTGCGGCAGCTGTCCTGGGCCTCGGGATCCTCGTCGCAGGCCTCCGGGGGCGTACGGCGGGAATCCTCGGCTTCTTCGCCGTAGTAGCCCTGATTATCGGCAGCGTCTTCAACAGCATTCCGAACGGCGACAGGTTCCGCTTCCAGGACGCTGACTGGTCCCCGGCCAGCATCGAGCAGGCCCGGAGCGGGTTTGAGATCACCGGCGGCAGGGGGACGGTTGACCTCACCCAGCTGGCCCTTACCCCGCCGCTCACGTCCGACGTCGCCGTTCCTCTCGACGTAACGGCGAGCAACGTGACCGTCCTCATCCCGCGCACCGTGCCCGTGCAAATCCAGACGGACATGACCATGGGCAACCTCAATGAGGGCGGCCGGAGCCACGGCGGCATGACCACCCAGCAAAACGACTACAACACCGGCCAGCCCGGCGCACGGCTGATCCTCCGGATCTCCGGCACCTTCAGCAACGTGACCATCCAGGAAGGAAACTGACATGAGCAGCTCTGAATACCCGACGGGCGGCTCCGCCAGGAACACACCGGCCACTCCCCGGACCGCCGGCGGCCCGGAGCAACCGGCAAGCCCGCCGGCCCGCGTGGGGACCATCGTCTGGGGGCTGATCGTGCTGGCCCTCGCCGCTCTGATCATTGTTGCCCGGCTTGGCCTGGTGGACCTGAACGGAAGCTACGTCCTGATCGGGCTGATGCTCGGCGCCGGGGCAGCGCTCGTGGTCGGCGGGCTCATTTCGGCCCGCGGGCGTGACAAAAAATCTTCGACAGGGAAGTCTTAAACCATGGAAAAATTCTTCAGCATCGTCAGGGGCCTCGGCCTGCAACGTGGTCCGGAGCGCTGGCTGGGCGGGGTCTGCGGCGGTATCGCGGCCAAGCTGAACGTCGACGTCGCATTTGTCCGGATCGCGTTCCTGCTCCTCGCCCTGTTGCCCGGACCGGCTTTCATCTTCTACCTCGCGGCCTGGCTGATCCTTCCGGACCAGCGCAACGCCATCGTCCTGCAGTCCTTCCTGGAGAACAGGTCGCGCCGGCCCTGAACCGACCCCCGGCGCCCGACCGACCGGAAGCGCCCGCAGCACCCCGGAGTGCCCCCGCCCCTCCGGCGGGGGCACTCCTCTTGGTAACCGTTTGTGTCCTGCCCCACATACGCCATTAGACTCTAGGGTGAGCTCAGCGTGGCGCTCTGCCGGTACCCCTTCACACCAGGATTTGAGCAGAGACATGAAAATTGGAATCCTCACCAGCGGCGGAGACTGCCCGGGGCTGAACGCCGTCATCCGTGGCGCCGTCCTCAAGGGCATCGCCGTCCACGGCCACGAGTTCGTGGGATTCCTGGACGGCTGGCGCGGCGTCGTCGAAGCCGACGTCATTGACATCCCCCGCACCATGGTCCGCGGAATCGCCAAACAGGGCGGCACCATCCTGGGTACCTCCCGCACCAACCCCTTTGAGAACAACGGTGGCCCCGACGTCATCAAGGCGAACATGGAACGCCTCGGTCTCGACGCCATGATCGCCATCGGCGGCGAGGGAACCCTGGCCGCCGCGAAACGGCTCACGGACGCCGGGCTCAAGATCGTGGGAGTCCCCAAAACGGTCGACAACGACCTCGACGCCACCGACTACACCTTCGGTTTCGACACCGCCGTGGAAATCGCCACCGAGGCGATCGACCGGCTCCGCACCACCGGAGAATCCCACCACCGCTGCATGATTGCCGAGGTCATGGGCCGCCACGTGGGCTGGATCGCGCTGCACGCCGGCATGGCCTCCGGCGCCCACGCCATTCTCATCCCGGAGCAGAAAGCCTCGATGGACCAGATCGCGGACTGGGTCCGATCGGCCCACGACCGTGGCCGTGCACCCCTCGTGGTGGTCGCTGAAGGCTTCGTCCCGGACGGTCAGGAGGCTCCGCACTCCGAACGCGGCCTCGACACCTTCGGCCGCCCGCGCCTCGGTGGCATCGCCGAATTGCTCGCCCCGGAACTCGAGGCCATGACTGGCATCGAAACCCGCGCCACGGTCCTTGGCCACATCCAGCGCGGCGGCGTACCGACGGCGTTCGACCGGGTCCTCGCCACCCGCCTGGGCATGGCTGCCATCGACTCGGTCGTCGAGGAACGCTGGGGCACCATGGTTTCGCTCAACGGGACCGACATTGTCCACGTCGGCTTCGACGCAGCCCTTGGCAACCTGAAGGCGGTTCCGCAGCACCGCTACGACGAGGCGGCGGTCCTCTTCGGCTGAGCCCGTCCCGCTCCGAGAAGAAGCCGCGAACAGCGCACTTCCTCGGGGCGGTCGGGGACCAGTTCAGTCTGACGAGTGGACATGTCCCACTTTCATCCCCTTCGCCGAGGGACATGCTCCTCGCCTTCACGGCCCAATGCGCATAGTGGGGTTGTGTCCATTCCTGGGCACGAAGACTGAGCATGTTCCTCGCCTCTGGCCCTGGACTGGGCATGTCCGGCGTACCCACTTTTGGCTGGGCATGTCCGGCTCTACTCCCGTTCGCCGAGGGACATGCTCCCCGCCTTCACCGCCCAATGGGCATAGTGGGGTTATGTCCATTCCTGGGCACGAGGACTGAGCATGTCCCTCGCACCGGGCAACTTGGATTGGACATGCCCCTCGCACCTGGCCCTGGACTGGGCATGTCCCTCTCACCTGGGCACTTGGATTGGACATGCCCCTCGCACCTGGCCCTGGACTGGGCATGTCCCTCTCACCTGGGCACTTGGATTGGACATGCCCCTCGCTTCCGGGCCGCTGGAGCCCGGCATGTCCCTCTCACCTGGGCACTTGGATTGGACATGCCCCTCGCACCTGGCCCTGGACTGGGCATGTCCCTCGCACCTGGCCCTGGACTGGGCATGTCCCTCTCACCTGGGCACTTGGATTGGACATGCCCCTCGCACCTGGGCACTTGGATTGGACATGCCCCTCGCACCTGGCCCTGGACTGGGCATGCCCCTCGCACCTGGGCACTTGGATTGGACATGCCCCTCGCTTCCGGGCCGCTGGAGCCCGAGGCAGCAGCCCTCTTCCGCTGAGCCGTGGCCGGCGGTGGGTAGGGTTGAGGCATGAGTCTTGAGCCCGGTTCCGCTGACATTATCCAGCTCGCGTGGGCGCGCAATCTGGGATTCGACGACGGCGACTTCGCCGCGTCCGCCGGCAGGCGCCTCACCCGGGCTGATGAGTCCCGGCGTACGGTCGACTTCATCCGCCTGTTCGGGAACTCGGCCCTGGTGGGCCCGCAGTGGGCGCTCGATGCCGCCGCCGGGCTGCCCGACGAAGAGCTCGCACAGCACGTCACCCTCTTGACCATCACCCGGAACCACGGCGGGCACGGGCTTGGCGCAGCGGCACTCTTCTTCGCGGACGATCTGCCCCTGGCGCAGCCCTCAGAGGACCTGACCGTCTCCCACGGCAACCCGGAAGCGGTCGAACTCGAAGCGGCCTGTCCACCGGATGATGTCAACGAAGTGGGCCTGTCAGAGCTCGAGCACCGGTTTACGATTCTGCACTTGGAGGACGGCCGCAGGACGCCGGTGGCGTGCGGTGCCTACACAGAATGGGAAGGGATCCTGGCGCACATGGGCGTGCTGGTCGCTCCTGAGTGGCGGCGCCAGGGGCTGGGCTCGCTGGCTGCCTCAATCGCCGCCCACGAGGCACTCACATCCGGCCTGACGCTGCAGTGGCGCTCCGATGTCAGCAACAAGGGTTCCCTGGCGATCGCCAGGAGCCTCGGCTTCGCCGCCGGCGGCATCCAGACCAGCGTCCTGCTGGGCTGATCCGGATGCCGGGCGCGCCAGCCAGCGCCGGACGCCGGGCGCCAGCGCCAGCCCCACCAACGTCGCCAGCGCCGCCTGGCAGCCTGTTCCCCCGGTGAGGCCGCGCCTTCCGGTCGCTGACCCGGAGCGGCACCCCAGTTTTGCGCCGGCTGGGGTTTGGCGAAGAACAGGGCCACCGCCGCGCCGAGCAGGATGACGGCTGCCGGCAGCAGGATGGACTGGCCCATCGCCGTCGAGAATCCCGCGTGCAGGGCCTCAGGCAGGCTTCCGCCGAACGACATCGGGCTCGCCTCGCCCGAGCTGGCCGCGCCCCCCGGTGCTGCCGGGAGTTCCGCCGCGAGCCGTGCCTGAATCAGGACCGCGATGGCGGCGCTGCCCAGCACGGCTCCGATCTGGCGGGTTGTGTTGTAGACGCCTGCACCGGCTCCGGCCTGGCGGGGCGGGAGGTTCCGGGTGGCGGTGGTGCTCAGCGGCGCCCAGATTCCGGCGTTGGCAAAGCCAAGTACGGCGCTGGGCAGCAGGAACAGCCAGATCGGCGTGTCCGGGTGCATCAGGGAGGCGTTCCAGAACAGCGCCACGGACATCAGGACCAGCCCGGTTGCCGTGATGTACTTCGGGTTGACGCGGTCGATGATCTTGCCGACCACGGGGGCGAGTCCGCCCGAGATGACGGCCATCGGAACCATCATCAGCGCGGACTGGGTCGGCGTGAGGCCGCGGACGATCTGGTAGTAGAAGATCAGCGGCAGGCTGAAGGCGGTCACCGTAAAACCGACGGTCGTGATGCCGATGTTGGCAAGGGAGAAGTTCCGGTCCCGGAAGAGGGAAAGCGGAAGCAGGGGCTCGCCCTTGTTGTACCGCTGCCACACCACGAAGCCGGCCAGAACCACGAGGCCGCAGATGATGAGGCCCCAGACGGTGATCGGCCCTGTGATGGTCCCCCAGTCATAGGTCTCGCCCTCCTGGATGCCGAAGACCAGCAGGAAGAGGCCGACGGCGCTGAGCAGCACCCCGGGAATGTCGAATTTGTGCGGGTGCGTGGTCAGTGCAGGCACGAAGCGCAAGGCGAGGACGAAACCGGTGATACCCACCGGGACGTTGATGAAGAAGATCCATTGCCAGCCGAGCCCGTCCACCAGGACGCCGCCGAGGATCGGGCCCACGAGGGTGGCGACGCCTGCCGTTGCACCCCAGATGCCCATTGCGGCGCCGCGGCGGTCCGGCGGGAAGATGCGGGTGATAACGGCCATCGTCTGCGGTGTCATCATTGCCGCGCCGAACCCCTGGAGGACCCGTGCGACGATGAGTGTCTGCACGTCGCCGGAGAGGCCGCACCAGAGCGAGGCAAGGGTGAAGACCACCAGCCCGCTCAGGTAGAGCTTCTTGGGGCCGAAGCGGTCACCCAGCCTGCCGGTGATCAGCAGCGGAACGGCGTAGGCGAGCAGATAGGCGCTGGTCACCCAGATCACCGAGTTGATGTCGGCATTGAGGCCTTCCATGATCCGCGGGTTGGCCACCGAAACGATGGTGGTGTCGATCAGGATCATGAAGAAGCCGATCACCAGGGACCAGAGTGCCGGCCACGGCCTGGCTACGTTTTCCATAGGGTTCCTTAAGGTGCTGGTGGGATTGGTTGGTGGGAATAAGTGATGGGGGGCGGCCCGGTCCGGGAATGCCGTCACCAGGACAGCCGGCCGGTGCCGAGCTCGTCCTGCAGGCCCTGGATCCAGCCGATCTCGGCGCCGAGCATCGTTTGCTGGTACTCCAGGTCGATCAAGTACTTGCGGTCGACCCCTTTGGCCCGCACCTTCTCCTGGGAGGCGATGAGCAGCTTCCGCTGCCCCTCCAGTTCGCTGAGGCGGCGGTCAAGCAGTTCGACGACGACGCCGGCCGGCAGGTTGTACGCCTCGGACACCGCCAGCGGGAAGGCAGGGTACTCGTTCACCGGCACGGCGAGCATGTCCTGGATCCACCGGGTCAGCGCTTCCCGGCCGGCCGGGGAGACTTTGTACGTGGTCCGTTCCGGACGGTTGCCCTCGCGGTCCGTTCCGGTGGCTTCAACGAGCCCCTGCTCTTCCAGCCGGCCCACGGCGTGGTAGAGGGTGCCGGGGCGGACCTTGACGAGCCGGTCCTCATGCCGGGCCACCAGCAGCTGGTACATCTCATAAGGGTGCATGGGCTCTTCGACCAGCAGGGAGAGTGCGGCTACGCCCAGAGGGGTCAGGGTCGCGGCTCGGGCCATGGTGCGGTCATCCTTTTCCACTGGTGGACGCGGCTTCCACGCGCTGGACGGGGCGCTCCCGGCGCCGCGTGGTGTCCCTCGGCGGGACACCTATTCCACGAGAACTATTCCACATGGAATATTGACACGCAAGGCGACGAGGAACATCGGGGCCAGGGTTTAGCCCGGGCGACAGCTCAGCCGAGCAGGGCCAAAAGGTCCGCGCGGGCGAACATCTGCGCCGCGGCCCGGGCGGACGGCGTTCCCGCGTCCGGATCAGCACCGGCCTCCACCAGGGCCTGCACGACGTCGGCGTAGCCCTTGAAGACGGCTCCCGCGAGCGGGGTCTGGCCACGGTCGTTGGCGGCATTGGCGTCGCCGCCGTGCTGCAGGATCAGCCGGACCGCGTCGGCATGGCCGTGGTAGGCCGCCAGCATCAGCAGCGAATCCCCCGCGGCATTGGTCAGCCCGGCAGGCGCCCCGGCGGCCAGGTAACTGCCGAGTAGCCCCGAGTTGCCTTCCCGCGCGGCGTCGAAGAGGGCATGGGCCAAGGCGAGCGTCTCGCTGTCCGGCGCACTGTTTCCGGCGGTCACCGTGTCCCCCTGAGGAATCCGGTCTGGCGGCCCACTACCTGGCCGGCGTCGGGAGCCACGATCACTTCCTGGGCCGCAGTGTAGGGTTCGTCCCCGTCAAGGACGGTCAGGACCTCATCCGGGGCGACGGACCGCTTGATGACAGCCAGGGCCACCGGACCCATCTCGTAGTGCTGGGCCACCGACGTCACGGCGCCCACCCTGCGGTCACCGGCCCGGACCTCGCTGCCCACGGCCGGCATGGTGTGCTGGGAGCCGTCCAGCTGCAGGAACACGAGCCGCCGTGGCGGATGGCCAAGGTTGTGGACGCGGGCGATGGTTTCCTGGCCCTTGTAGCAGCCCTTGGCCAGGTGGACGGCGGTACGCAGCAGGTCCAGCTCATGCGGAATGGTCTTGTCGTCGGTCTCCGCGCCCCAGCGCGGCCGCCACGCCGCGATCCGCAGCGCCTCGGCGGCCCAGACGCCGGCCAGCGGACGCCCGTCCACCGTGGCCTCGAGCTCGGCGGCCGGGACCAGGTACTCGAACCAGGGCCGTTCCAGGCCCGGGTGGGACTCCTCGCCGACCGCGGCGTAGGAGTAGCCGCCGGCGCCGATGTGCGGCCAGGGGTCTTCCCACACCTGCAGCGAGGACCACTCGGGGATCGGCCGGGTGGAACCCAGGACGGCCCATTCCGCCGACACGTCCGCGATCTCGACCCGGAGCATGAACTTCATCTTGGTCAGCCACTCAGCGAGGGGAGCCGCCTCGGCGGCCTCGACGATCAGCCAGGTGGTGCCGCCGTCGTCCACTACCCGGGCGTCGTACTCAATCCTGCCCTGCACGCTCAGCAGGAGCAGCTCGGTGGACTGGCCGGCCGCCAGGTTCGTGACCTGTTGCGAGGAAAGCGTGTTGAGCCAGCTCAGGCGGTCCGGCCCGCTGACGGTGACGACGCCGCGGTGGGACAGGTCGACGACGGCGGTTCCGGCGGCCAGCGACCGCTGCTCGCGCAGCGGCTCACCGTAGTGGGACGCGACGCCGGCATCGGCACCGCCGGCTTCCACCGCGCCCGGGCGCGACAACAGGGGGCTCTTGGTAGTCATATGTAGTAGAAGTCCTTCCGGCCTAGCGGTATTCCGGATTCTCGAAGTCGAAGCGTGTACCGGCCTTCCAGGCCTCGGGCAGATTGCCGTAGGCGGGATAGCCGCCGGCATCCTTGAGGATCCGGGCCAGGTGCAGCAGATTCCAGGTCATGAACGTGGTGTTGCGGTTGGTGAAGTCGCTTTCCGGGCCTCCGGAGCCTTCGTCGAGGTAGCTGGGCCCGGGTCCGACCGGGCCGATCCAGCCGGCGTCGGCCTGCGGCGGGACGGTGAAGCCGATGTGCTGGAGGCTGTAGAGGACGTTCGAGGAGCAGTGTTTGATGCCGTCCTCGTTGCCGGTGATGAGGCAGCCTCCGACCTTGGGATAAAAAGCCCATTGGCCCTTCTCGTTCAGCTGGCCGGAATGCGCGTAGAGCCGCTCGATCAGCTTCTTGGTCTGCGAGGAATTGTCGCCCAGCCAGATCGGTCCCGCCACGACCACGATGTCGGCCGCCTGGACCGCGGGGTAGAGCTCGGGCCACTCATCGCTTGCCCAGCCGTACTCCCGCATGTCCGGATAGACACCGCTGGCAATGTCGTGGTCCACAGTGCGGATCACCTGCGTGGTGACCCCCTGCTTTTCCATGATGCCGCGGCTAAGGTCAATCAGCCCCTGCGTGTTGGACGTCTGGGGCGATCTCTTGAGGGTGCCGTTGAAGAACACAGCATTAAGGTCGCTGTAGCTCCCCTTCTCCACGGTGGCGGTCAGCCGACCTTGGCCAGGATGGCGGAGGCATGGGCCTCCAGCCCGCCTCCGGGCCCGGAGTTCTTGCCGCTTGCCACATCCCATCGCCACAGCAGCTGGCCCTCGACGAGCCCGAAGATCCGCGTGGCGGCCGTGTATTCCTTGGAGTGGCTTCCCCGCATGACCATGTCCGTGCTCAGCTGGATCTGGGGACCCTTGATCTGGCCGTAATACAGCTCCGAGATCCCGCCGGGGTGGCCGATGGACACCGAAATGTCGAAGCCCCCGTCGCTGTTGCGCAGGGCCTCCACCTCTTCGGCGCTCCTGAGGACCGGAACAATGTCGCCGGGAATCAGACCCGGCCCGCTGTCTTCCTCGCGCTGCTTGCGTTCCAGTGCCCAGAAACCGGTTTCGACCGTGAGCGGACGCAGCCTGGTGCCCTCGTCGTCGGTCAGCCAGCTCTCGGCACGGTACTGGAGGTACGGCAGTCCGTTGTGGGTGAAGGAGACGTGTTGCAGGAAGTGCTCGGAATCCTGGTCCCCCGCACCGAGGCGGCCCCTGCCCTCCCACTCACCGATGAGCCAGGACAGCGGAACGATTTCCGGTGTCAGATCTGTAGGAATTTCAATAGGCACGGCAGCTACCTCTGGAAACTACGGGTTCTGGACGGATATCCGCTTCTGGCGGGTTACTTCTGGCCCTTGAAGAGGCGGTAGACCACAAAGCCTGCGAACCAGGCCATCGAGATGCTGGCGATCCCAAGCAGGACAAGGAAGAAAATCTCAAATGCAAGTACGGACATGATGCCATCCTAACGCGTTAGTACATGAGTAGTTTGTCTATGAAGTATGCCAACGAACCTACTGCCGAGACCGGGGCCAGGCCGATCCCTAGGGCCGCCGGAAGGTCCAGGGTTTCGCCGCGGAGGACCACGAGCCGGCGGAAGCTCACCAGCACCGACCCCACAACGACGCCCACAAGCGCTGCCGGAAGAACGGCGATGTCGGAAAACACCAGCCCCGCGAGCGGGCCTGCCAGCCCCGCACCGATAATACCCAACGGCGCCACCACGCGGTCCGGCCACCGGATCAAACCGGCCAGAAGCGCAATCGCGGAACTGATCGCCGCCACCAGGACCATCTCCCGGACTCCGTTGAAACGGGAGGAGGCGATCCATCCCGCCCCGAGGCAGGACAACATCACGCCGGCGCAGGAGCCGAGCGTTGACTCCAGGCGCTGGGCCTGGCCTGTCCCGCGGAGCAGCTGCATGACGAAGATGGCCGTGACACCGGCGGCGATAAAGGACGGAGTCCAGTCCAGGAACCCGGGGGCAGGTAGATAGGTGGCTGCGATCGCGGATCCAACGCCGGGCAGTCCGATCAGCGCCGCCAGGGTCTTCTTCGCCGGGATCCCCAGGAAATAGGGCCAGCCGATCCCGGTGCCGAGGGCCGTGAGGCCTGCGACGCCGAGCAGGGCCGCGGGCGAGGAGTAGGTGGCCGCGATGATGGCGGCAAGACCAGCCAGGCCGATGACTCCCATGCTCCACGTCTTCACTGAATTCCCGCCATCAACCCGTACCTTCGCTTCTGCGGACCCCGATTGGACCTGATCGGCTCGCCCGGACCGTGGGCCCTGACGGCTCAATCCTGCCTTATGTGAACGCAATATGTCGCAAAAGGACCGGCCCAAGGGATCGGGACCCTGTCAGAAAGGGGGCCCTTCGGTATACTCAATCCCAGCTACAGACGCCCAACGATGCGCGGTCACCCCTTGGAGGAACCATGTCGCACATCCTGCTCTTGACGAACAGCACCGGCTCATCGGTGGACGTCCTGCCTGCGCTGGAATTGCTTAACCACCGCGTCCACATTCTGCCGGCGGAACCCACTGCCCTGCTGGACACCGACCCCTGCGATATCGTCCTCCTGGACGCCCGCAAAGACCTCGTCGGCGCCCGCTCCCTCACCCAGCTTCTCAAGGCCACCGGCCTGAGCGCTCCGCTGATGCTGATCCTTACGGAGGGCGGAATGGCCGCCGTCTCCTCGGCATGGGCGGTCGACGACATCCTGCTCGAGTCCGCGGGACCTGCCGAGGTGGAAGCCCGCATCAGACTCGGAATCGCCCGGGCGGTGCCCGACCTGGACGACGCGCCGACAGAGATCCGGGCCGCCGGCGTCGTCATCGATGAGGCCAGCTACACCGCCCGCGTCAACGGCGCCGCATTGAACCTGACGTTCAAGGAATTCGAGCTGCTCAAGTACCTTGCCCAGCACCCCGGCCGGGTGTTTACGAGGCAGCAGCTGCTGACCGAAGTCTGGGGCTACGACTATTACGGCGGCACCCGCACTGTGGATGTCCACGTCCGACGGCTGCGGGCCAAGCTCGGCGCCGACCACGAGAACCTCATCAGCACCGTGCGGAACGTCGGCTACCGCCTGACCCTGGCCCGACATCCCGAAGAGGAACTCAGCGAGGCCTAGGCTCCAGCAGCAAGAAAGCCCCGGACTCAGGAGTCCGGGGCTTTCTGCTTATCGAGTGGAGGACATACGGGTCGAACGTATCGAGGCCACCCCACTGGTGGATCCCCCTCGCATCCGGTTCAACGGTTGGAAGCCAACCGCCGGATGAGTTAACGACTATACGTAACGGATCCGGCAGGTCCAAATCGGCCCGACGGCGGCGCCACCGTATAGCCTTGCACCATGAGTCCCGCGCATCCGGAAAACTGGCCCGTACTCGTCGCCAAGGGGGCTGCGGATGCGCAGCTCCTGAAGGACGTCCAAGCCCTCGTGGCCGCCGCGGAGGAATCCGACGGCAACCCGCCGCTGTCCGAACAGACGCTCGTGACGCTCCGCGGCGCGGACTCCGGCGAGCAATCCCTGCTGGCGCTGGCCCTCTACAGCCCCGATGAGAAGTCCGATCCTTCCAGCGGCCAGGACCTCGCTGGTTTCGCCGTCGTGGTCGAGGAGCGCGATGGCAACGGCGTGCTGGAAGTCGCCGTCCACCCCAGCTACCGCAACCAGGGCGTGGCGGACCGGCTCGTGGGCGAGCTCCAGGCCATCCGCGGGTTCGCCGGGCTCAAGGCGTGGTCCCATGGCAACCACGAGGCGGCTGCCGAGCTGGCGGCACGCTATGGCTACAGCCCCGTGCGCGAACTCTGGAAAATGCGGCTCACCACATCGGCTGCGCAGCTGCCGGACGCCGCCCTGCCCGGTGGCATCACGCTCCGGACCTTCGTCCCGGGGCAGGACGAGGAGGCGTGGCTGGCCGCGAACAGGGCCGCCTTCGCGCACCACCCGGAGCAGGGAAACATGACGCGCGCCGACCTCGAGGCCCGGATGGCCGAACCCTGGTTCGACCCCGCTGGTTTCCTTCTCGCCGTGGACTCCGGGGGCGCGCTGCGCGGGTTCCACTGGACCAAGGTCCATCCCCGTCACGGCGAGCACCCGGCGATCGGCGAGGTCTACGTCGTCGGCGTGACCCCCGAAGCGCAGGGCACGGGGCTGGGCAAGGCCCTGACCATCGGAGGGATCAAGTACCTGCAGAAGCAGGGGCTGAACGCCGTCATGCTGTACGTGGACGCGGACAACATCCCGGCGGTGGCGCTGTACCGGCGCCTGGGCTTCACCCGGTGGGACGTGGACATCATGTACGCGCCGAAGGACGGACGGTAGCCGGGCGCAGCTGCGCGGCCTTAATTCAAGTCGGCGGACATGCTGGCAGCGGGGCCCGACATCTGGGCCGGCGGGATGCGAATGCTTGTAAGGTTGAAGCTAAATCGCGCCAGCATTAGGAGAGACCATGCAACGGGAATCAGCCCGGACCGCCACGTCTGAAGCCGCTAAGTCGGAAAAAAGTGTGCGTCCCCTGCGTGCCCGTTTCGGCTCCTCCGAAGTGCCGGCCTCCCGCGCCACCCAGGACCGGATCGACATCCCCGAATTCGCTCCCAACCTGGAACCGGACGGGGACATCAGTCCGGACCGCTTCCTGGACCGCGAACTGAGCTGGCTTGCCTTCAACGCCCGCGTCCTGGAACTTGCCGAAGACCCCAATCTGTACCTGCTGGAGCGGGTCGGTTTCCTGTCCATCTTCGCGTCGAATCTGGACGAGTTCTTCATGGTGCGCGTCGCCGGGCTCAAACGGCGCATCGCCACCGGGCTGGCCGTGCCCTCCCCCGCCGGACTGAGCCCCATGCAGGTCCTGGAACAGATCGGTGAGGCCGCGCACCGGCTGCAGCAGCGCCACGCGCAGGTCTACGCGGACCAGATCCGGCCCGCCCTCGCCTACGAACATATCCACCTCATGCACTGGGACGAGCTGGACTCCCAGGCCCAGGACCAGCTCAGCGCCATGTTTGCCGAGAAGGTCTTCCCGATCCTGACGCCGCTGGCCGTGGACCCCGCCCACCCGTTCCCCTACATCTCCGGGCTTTCACTCAACCTCGCCGTGGTGGTCCGCAACCCGGTCAGCGACAAAGAGCTCTTCGCCCGCGTCAAGGTCCCGGACCAGCTGCCCCGGCTGATCTCGATCGATGGTCCCCGGGCCGGTTCCGTTCCCGGCCGGGTGGCGCGCTTCATCGCCCTCGAGGAAGTCATTGCCGTCCACCTGGACCAGCTCTTCGCAGGCATGGAGGTGCTGGAGCACCACACGTTTAGGGTCACCCGCAACGAGGACGTCGAAGTGGAAGAGGACGACGCCGAGAACCTCCTGCAGGCGCTGGAGAAGGAACTCCTGCGCCGCCGTTTCGGCCCGCCGGTCCGGCTCGAGGTCACCACCGACATCAACCCGAACATCCGGGCCCTGCTGATCCGCGAACTCGGCGTCGAGGAATCCGAGGTCTATTCCGTTCCGGCCCCGCTGGACCTCCGCGGCCTCTCCGTCATCGCCGGAATCGACCGCGCGGACCTGCACTACCCGAAGCATGTCGCGCACACGTCCCGGTACCTCAACGAATCGGAGACCTCGAAGGCGGCCAATGTCTTTGCGGCGATGCGCCGGCGGGACATCCTCCTGCACCACCCGTACGATTCCTTCTCCACGTCCGTGCAGGCGTTCCTGGAACAGGCGGCATCGGACCCGAAGGTCCAGGCCATCAAGCAAACCCTGTACCGCACCTCCGGCGACTCCCCGATCGTCGATGCCCTGATCGACGCCGCCGAAGCCGGCAAGCAGGTGCTGGCCCTGGTGGAAATCAAGGCCCGTTTCGACGAACAGGCCAACATCTCCTGGGCCAGGAAGCTGGAACAGGCCGGTGTCCACGTGGTTTACGGCATCGTGGGACTCAAGACGCACTGCAAACTGTCCCTCGTGGTGCGCCAGGAAGTGGACGGCCTGCGCCGCTACTGCCACATCGGCACCGGAAATTACCACCCGCGCACAGCACGCTACTACGAGGACCTGGGCCTGCTGACGGCCAACGAGCAGGTGGGCGAGGACCTCTCCAAGCTCTTCAACCAGCTTTCCGGCTACGCGCCCAAGTCCACCTTCAAGCGGCTGCTGGTGGCCCCGCGTTCCGTGCGCTCCGGGCTCATCGACCGGATTGAAACCGAAATCCGCAACGCCCGCGCAGGCCTTCCGGCCCGGGTGCAGATCAAGGTCAACTCGATGGTGGACGAGGCCGTCATCGATTCCCTGTACCGGGCCTCCCAGGCGGGCGTGCCCGTGGACGTCATTGTCCGCGGCATCTGCTCCCTGCGCCCGGGCGTTCCGGGCCTCAGCGAGAACATCACGGTCCGCTCCATCCTGGGCCGCTTCCTTGAACACTCGCGCGTCTTCGCCTTCGCCAATGCCGGCGATCCCGTGGTCTACATCGGCTCCGCCGACATGATGCACCGCAACCTGGACCGCCGGGTGGAGGCCCTCGTGCAGCTCAACAGCGGGGACGACACGAGCTACGTCCTGGACATGCTCCGTCGCTACATGGACCCGGAGACGGCGAGCTGGCACCTGGACAGCTCCGGCGAGTGGAAGCGCCACCATGTCACCGAGGACGGCCACCGCCTGGAAGACGTGCAGTCCTGGCTGCTCGCGTCCCGGTCGCGGCAGCGTTCGGCCGGCCTGCGGTAGGGGCTTGGGCGTTGAGTAGCGATGCACTGGTTGCGGACCAGACGGACCACCCCGGCGAAGCGATTGCGGTCACTGCTGCCGGAGCCATCCCCTGGCGGCTTAATGCGGATAACAAGGACGAGCTCGAAGTCCTGCTGATCCACCGTCCGCGGTACGACGACTGGTCCTGGCCAAAAGGCAAGATCGATAAGGGCGAGACGGTGCCGGAGTGCGCCACCCGGGAGGTGCGGGAGGAGATCGGGCTCAACGCCGCGCTGGGGATTCCGCTGCCTCCCATCCACTACCACGTTTCCGCAGGCTTGAAGGTGGTCCACTACTGGGCCGTCGACGTCGACGGTGCCCGCCTCGTGCCGGACGGCAAGGAAGTGGACAGCGTGATGTGGTGTTCCCCCGAGAAGGCTGCCCGCCTGCTGAGCAACCCCAGCGACGTCGGGCCGCTTGAGCATCTGGTGGCCGCCCATGACCGCGGCGAGCTCAGCACGTGGCCGTTGCTGGTTGTGCGCCATGCGAAGGCCAAACCCCGTTCCTCGTGGAGCAAGGCCGAGGGCGACCGCCCGTTGGCCGCGACGGGGATGCGGCAGGCCCAGGCTGTGGGGCGGCTATTGCAGGCGTGGAAGCCGGCACGGATCGTCTCAAGCCCCTGGCTGCGGTGCGTGGCCACGATCGCCCCCTACGCCAAGGCCTCGGATGCCAAGGTGAAGCTGAATGAGGCCCTCACGGAGCACCGGCACGGCCGCAGCCCGCACAAGACGGCCGCCGTCGTGGACGGCCTGTTCGACAAGGAGCGCGCTGTGGCGCTGTGCACGCACCGCCCGGCGCTGCCGACCATCTTCAAACAGCTCGAGAAACACATGAGCCCGCGGATGAAGACCAAGCTGCCCTCGGCGGATCCCTTCCTGGCTCCGGGCGAGATCGTCGTGTGCCATGTGGCGCACGGCAGCAAAAGCAAGGTGGTCGCCGTGGAACGGTTCAAGCCGTTCGATGACTGAAGCACCCCAGGCCCCGCGTGGAGGGCCTAGCGGCCAGTCAGTAGACTGGGACGGTGAGCATTCCAACGCCTTATGAAGACCTGCTGCGCGATGTCCTGGAACACGGCACGCACAAATCGGACCGCACCGGGACGGGCACGCTCAGCGTGTTCGGCCGTCAGCTGCGCTTCGACCTGGGCAAGAGCTTCCCCCTGATCACCACCAAACGCGTGCATTTCAAGTCCGTGGCCGTGGAACTGCTCTGGTTCCTGCGCGGGGACACCAACGTGAAATGGATGCAGGACCAGGGCGTCACCATCTGGAATGAATGGGCCGACGCCGACGGCGAGCTGGGCCCGGTCTACGGCGTCCAGTGGCGCTCGTGGCCCACTCCTGACGGCGGTCATATCGACCAGATCGCTGAACTTGTCGAGAACCTCAAGGCCAACCCGGACTCGCGCCGCCACATCGTCTCGGCCTGGAACGTCTCGGAGCTCAAGGACATGGCGCTGCCGCCGTGCCATGCCTTCTTCCAGTTTTACGTCGCGGACGGAAAGCTTTCCTGCCAGCTGTACCAGCGCTCGGCGGACACCTTTCTCGGCGTCCCCTTCAATATCGCGTCCTACGCCCTGCTGACCTGCATGATCGCCCAGCAGACCGGACTGGAACCCGGCGAATTCGTCTGGACGGGCGGCGACGTCCACATCTACGACAACCACATGGACCAGGTCCTCAAGCAGCTGGCCCGGGAGCCCTACGAGTACCCGCAACTCAAGATCACCCGCAAGCCGGAGTCCATCTTCGATTACACGCTCGATGACTTCGAAGTGGTCGGCTACCAGCACCACCCCACGATTAAGGCCCCGATCGCCGTATGAGCAACGAGACCAGCAAGCCCACCGAAGCAGTCAACTTCACCGAACAGCTCCGGGGCACCCTCACCGGCCTCGGGCTGGTGTGGGCCCAGAGCAGCACCGGGGCCATCGGCAAGGACGGCGGCATGCCCTGGCACCTGCCCGAGGACCTGAAGCACTTCAGCCGGCTGACCAGCGGCCACCCGGTGATCATGGGTCGCAAGACGTGGGACTCCTTCCCGGACAAGTTCCGCCCGCTGCCTGGCCGGACCAATCTCGTCATCACCCGGCAGGAAGGCTGGGGCGGCACGCCCCAGGCCGGCGGCGCGGTCGCCGTCAAATCCCTCGACGACGCCCTGCTGGAATCCCAGTTCGCCCCGGGCCATGAGATGGTCTGGATCATCGGCGGCGGGGAGACGTTCGCGCAGTCCTTGGACCTTGCCGACGTCGCCGTCATCACCACCATCGACACCACGGCGGAGGGCGACACGTTCGCGCCCGATCTCGGCTATGACTGGACCGCCGCCGCATCCCTGCCCGCCGACGGCTGGCTTACGGCAGAGAACGGCACCCGCTATCGGATCACCCTTTGGCGCCGGACGGAGGCCTGAAAAATGCTGAAGAAACCAGAAACCCTGTTCGTCCTCGGCTACATGCTCCTGCCGCTGCTGGCCCTGCTCTCCGCCATCGTTGGACTGACCATGATCCTGGGCGGCAACAAGATCGTCGGCGCGATCGTGCTCGTCGTGGTCACGCAGTTCTTTGCTTTCGGGGCGGTCTATGCCCTCAGGAAGCGCAAGCACGCCCTGCTGCCGGAGCAGAACCGCAACTAGCCCCCGCCGCACGGCCCCGACGGCCCTGACGGCCCTGGGTGACGTAACCGACTGCGCCCTGCTTCCTCCGGCGACTAAACTGGACCAATGACTACAGCAGCTACCCCTTCCGTCGGCCTGGTCGGATGGCGCGGCATGGTCGGTTCCGTCCTCATGCAGCGCATGCAGGACGAGGGCGACTTCGCCAACATCAACCCGGTGTTCTTCTCGACCTCCAACGCGGGAGGTGCCGCCCCCACGTTTGCCGAGGGCGTGGGCAAGCTCGAGAACGCGTTCGACGTCGACACCCTGGCGAAGCTGCCGATCATCGTCACCGCCCAGGGCGGCGACTACACCAAGAAGGTCCACGGCGAACTCCGCGGCCGCGGCTGGGACGGCCTCTGGATCGACGCCGCCTCCACCCTGCGGATGAACGACGACTCCATCATCGTGCTGGACCCGATCAACCGCGACGTCATCGACAAGGGCCTGGTCAACGGCACCAAGGACTTCATCGGCGGCAACTGCACGGTTTCCTGCATGCTCATGGGCCTCGGCGGCCTGTTCAAGAACGGCCTCGTCGAGTGGGGCACCTCGATGACCTACCAAGCGGCCTCCGGCGGCGGCGCCCGGCACATGCGCGAACTGCTGAGCCAGTTCGGCACGCTCAACGCCGAGGTCAGCACCGAACTGGAAGATCCGGCGTCCGCCATCCTCGACATTGACCGCAAGGTCCTCGCCCACCAGCGCACCGACATCGACGCCACCCAGTTCGGCGTACCGCTGGCCGGCTCCCTGATCCCCTGGATCGACGCGGACCTGGGCAATGGCCAGTCCAAGGAAGAGTGGAAGGCCGGGGTCGAGACCAACAAGATCCTGGGCACCTCCGAGGAAAACCGCATCATCATGGACGGCCTCTGCATCCGGATCGGTGCCATGCGCTCCCACTCCCAGGCGCTCACGCTCAAGCTCCGCGAGGACCTCTCCGTCGCCGAGATCGAGAAGCTGCTGGACGCGGACAACGAGTGGGCCAAGGTGGTTCCCAACACCAAGGAAGCGTCCATGGCGGACCTGACTCCCGTAGCTGCCTCAGGCACCCTCGACATCCCGGTCGGCAGGATCCGCAAGCTTGAAATGGGTCCGCAGTACATCAGCGCGTTCACCGTCGGTGACCAGCTGCTGTGGGGCGCCGCCGAACCGCTGCGCCGCATGCTCAACATCGCCACCGGAACGCTCTAGGCGTCACGCCCGGAGAAACTCCAGGTATTTCGCGGCCTGCCGCCCAAAGGATCTTTGGGCGGCAGGCCGCAGTCCGTTAACGGTGTCGAACGGCTGGGGAACGACGGCGGCGCTGCGGCCGGCCGCCGGTCCCCTCCAGGTCCCGACCACCTGGCCCCCGGCGACGAGCGTCTTTCGAAAAACCCCGTTGCCGCCCGGGACGATCTTGTTCGCGTGCTCCGGCGGCAACACCAGGGAACGGTCCGTGTAACCCAGCAGGAACTCGTCAAAACCGGGCAGTGCGAGCACGGATCGTGCACCCGGGACGCTTCCGACGTCGAGCAGTGCTGCAGTTTCTGGAGAGAGCCAGTAGCTGGTCCCTTCAAACTCCAATGCCACCAGCTGGCCCTTGACCTCAGCCAGTGCCGCCCGGACCTCGGTGAGGGGAATGGCGGCCCACCAGGAAAAGTCACGCTCCGTGGCGGGGCCGTGGCTGCGCAGGTACCGCAGCAGCCACTCCGCGATCCCCTCCCCGCGGTCCAGGTTCCGCGACGCCGTGATCCAGTCGGCGAAGGCGACCACCAGCTGCTGGTTGCCGGCTACCGGCCCCTGGACCAGCAGGCCTCGCTGGCACAGGATTCCCAGCAGGTGGATGCCGCGCTGGCCGGCGGTGGGCTGGCCGGCCCGCTCGAAGGCCTCGAACAGCTCCGCCCGGCTGGCCGCTCTCCCGCCGGAGACCAGTTGCAGCCCGGCGTCAGCAGCAGCGCCGACGTCCCGCGCTGAGATCCCGAGCTCCCGGTGGCGCCCCGCCATGCCCCTGATCAGGCGGTCGGCGGTGATGTCCAGGACCCATTTCAGGTCCTCGGGCGCCAACAGGTGCAGCGTCCCCCGCATCGGCCAGGAGCGGACGATTTCACCCCGGTCCAGAGCGCCCCGCACATCGCCCGCATGCGACCCGGGCACGCGCTGCCCCACCGCCCAGAGGGCGGCCTGCATATCCTGCGCCTGCATCGCCGTCATCCAGCGGACTGCCCCGGCGACGCTTCCGTGGCCCTGGCCCGTGAGTGACTGCGAGGCCAGCCGGAGCCGTCCCAGGATGCCTCGGCTGAGCCGGGTGGAGACCGCTGCTGTCATGGACTTATGCTAGGGCTACAGCGCCGGTCTACGCCGCTGCCGGCTATGTCCGCGCCGCTCCCAGCCGCCTTCCAGCAGGATTATCTACCCTTGATGCATGACCATGAGTGAGATGTGGCCGCAGTTGCGGCCCCTGTGCCGGAGGCTCGCCCTGCTGGGCTGGGCGTCCAGCGCGGCCGGAATGGCTGCCGGACTGGCGGTCGCGATTGCCAGCGGAACGCGCCTCTCGCCCGAGATGAGCACCATGCAGCTGGTCGCCGCAGCGTGCATGGCTGTCACCGTGACCGCGTTCGTGCCGGCGGCAGCGCTGCAGCCGCGCGCCGGCGCCGGCGCCGGCTCCACAGCCCAGCAGGGGGACGCGGGGCCACGCCCGGAATCCGGGGCGGAGCTTCCCGCCACGGTGCGGAGCCTCCTGCAGGGCTCCATGGTCCTTCTCGTGGGTGCCGTCGCCTTTGCCTGCGCCGGCCTGGTGCTCCAGAGCGGCCCGAGCGCCCAGTCCGTCGCCTTCTGCCAGGTCTTCCTGCTGGGCGCCGCGGCGTCCGGTTTCACGTTCCTGCTGTTCAGCAAGGTTTCCGCGGGCGGCCGCAAAGGCTGAGCCCCAGGGCTTTTAGAGCTCGACGCCGATCAGCAAGGGCTCCGGGTGCAGCTCGATGCCGAAGCGCTCGACGACGCCGCGCCTGACCTCGCGGGCAATTGCCAGCATGTCCTCGGTCCGCGCGCCGCCCCGGTTGGTGATGGCGAGGGTGTGTTTGGTGGAGAGCGAGGCGCGGCCGCCCGATGGGCCGTTTTGCTCGAGGCCGAAGCCCTTGGCATAGCCTGCCCGGTCGATCAGCCAGGCCGCCGAGAGCTTGGTCAGCCCGTCCTGCCCGCCCGGGTAGCGCGGGGCGTCCTCGGGGAGGGCCCCCGCCGCGTCGGCGGACACGACCGGATTGGTGAAGAACGAGCCGGTGGAGTACGTGTCCCGGTCGGCGGCGTCCCAGACCATGCCTTTGGAGGCCCGGAGCCGCAGCACCTCGCGCCGTACATCGTTTGAGTACGCCCTGCTGCCGGGCTCGACTCCGAGGGCCTTGGCCAGCTCGGCATAACGGATGGGCGCGCTCATCCGGCCCAGGGGAAGCTGGAACTCGACCGTGAGGACCACGTAGCGCGGTGAGCCGCTGACGGTGGTCTGCTTCAGGATTGAGTCCCGGTA
The DNA here is from genome assembly GCF_030816935.1 of Arthrobacter sp. B3I9. Lineage (NCBI taxonomy): Bacteria > Bacillati > Actinomycetota > Actinomycetes > Micrococcales > Micrococcaceae > Arthrobacter > Arthrobacter sp. B3I9. The sequence continues at coordinate 1,228,696 of NZ_JAUSYO010000001.1, read as the reverse complement.
GCCAAACTTCAGTTCGGAGTTGGTGAAGGTCTTGACGGCGTTGCGTTCCCGATCCCAGGTGCGGACAGCGGCGATGGTCTGGGAGACGTCCGAGCCGTAGGCGCCGACATTCTGCACCGGGGTGGCACCAGTGGCACCGGGGATGCCGGAGAGCGCCTCGATGCCGGACCAGGCGTGCAGCACGGCGTGTTGCACCAAGGCGTCCCAGTTGTGTCCGGCCTGGACCACGAGGGCGACGCCTCCGCACGAATCCTCGGCATTGACGGTGAACCCCTCGGAGGCGATCTTGAGAACCGTGCCGGGGAACCCGGCGTCGGATACCAGCAGGTTGGAGCCGCCGCCGATGATCAGCAGCGGCTCGCCGGCGGCGTCGGCCGCGCGGACGGCGTCGATGATTTCGGCCTCGGTGCGGGCCTCAATGAAGCTGCCGGCGGGGCCTCCGACGGCGGCCGTGGTCAGGGCTGAAAGCAGTGTCTGGGTCACCTGACAAGCCTAGCGGGGATCTTGGCGCTGGCCGTAAGCGGAGTGCGCAAAGGGCCTAGCGAAGCTTCCGGGCCACGGGTGAGAGCAGGAAACTCACCAGCAGCATTGCCATCACGGCCAGAAGCGAGTGCAGGATGCCGACGTGTTCGGCCAGCAGGCCCAGCAGCGGAGGCCCGCAAAGGAAGGCGCCGTAGCCGATTGTGGACACCACGGAGACCCGGGCGGCGGCCTTGGCGGCATCGTCTGCTGCGGCGGACATGCCCACGGGGAAGCCCAACGACGCGCCCAGGCCCCAGATGGCCAGCGCTACGTAGGCCAGCCACGGAACCGGGGCGAAAACGAACAGACCCAGGCCCAGAACGGCCATCGCGGCGCACCAGCGCATCACGGGCACCCTGCCGAAGCGGTCAAGGGCAAGCGTGCCGGCAAAGCGTCCCACCGTCATGAACGTGACGAATAATCCATACCCTGCGGCGCCGGCGGCATCGGACTGGCCGTGGCCGTCAGCGAGTGCCAGGGCCACCCAGTCCCCCGCCGCACCCTCGGCCAGGGCCAGCCCCAGCACCAGGACGCCCAGCAGCAGGGTCCGGCCCTCCCGCCATGCCTGCGCGACCTGCCGCTTGCTGTCCAACGGCTCCTTGGGCTGGCCGCCGGCCTGGCCTCTTGCCTGGCCGATGACCGGCAGCGGTCCCGTGGACGGATCCTCGAAGGTGTCCCGTTTGGCTGGCCGGAAGCTTTCTCCGGCCTCCACCGGCGTCGTGTCCGCGCGGAACCACGCCGCGGCGGTAGCCACCGAACCGGCCACCAGCACCCCAACAGCAGCAAAGTGCCAGAACACCGGCGTCCCGGCGCCCGCAGCCCACGCACCCATTCCGGCACCCGCCACGGTGCCCAGGCTGAACGCCCCGTGCAGGCGCGGCATGATGTGGCGGCCCAGCGCCCTTTCGACGGCGGCGCCCTCCACGTTCGAGGCCGTGTTCCAGCTCGCGGTGCCGAGGCCGATCACCGCCAGGCCGGCGGCGGCGGCCAGGGGGTTGCCCAGGACGGACGTTCCGAAGCCGGCCAGGACGAGCCCGCAGCCGACCACAATGCTGCCGGTCCGGATGGTCAGCTTGGAACCGAAGCGCAACACGATCAGCCCCGAAGCCGACACCGAGATGAACGAACCGGCCGTCAGGCACAGCAGCAGCAGGCCTACGGTTCCGGGCGTGAGGTTGAGGCCGTTCCGGATGGCCGGCAGCCGGGAGACCCAGGTGGCGAATGCAACGCCGCTCATCGCATAGGAAACGACGACGGCGTTGCGCCAGAGGCTCACATCCGTCGCCGTGACGGCGCGGTCACTCAACGCCGCACCATAGGCTCAGTCCAGCCTGACGACGGCCTGGGCCTTCATCAGGACTTTCTGGCCGGCCGAAACGACGGTCAGGTCCACCCGTGCGGTCCCGGCATCGGCGTCGAGGGCTCCAATGGCGCCACTGACCTCGATCACGGCGCCTGGTTCGGGCACCCCGGTCGTGTCGGCCACGGGTACGGGCTTGGTGAACCGGGTCTGGAAGTCGATGACAGCGCCCGGGTCCCCGGCCCAGTCGGTGACCAGCTGGACCACGGAGCCCATGGTGAACATGCCGTGCGCAATCACTCCGGGCAGTCCGACGCCGGTGGCGAAGGCCTCGTTCCAGTGGATGGGGTTGAAATCGCCGGACGCGCCGGCGTACTTCACCAGGTCCGTCCGGGTGACCTCGACGGTCCGGCTGCCGATGTCCTGGCCGACGGTCAGGCCGGCGAGGGTGGGGGTGGTTGTCATGGTTACTGTCCCTCTCCGCGGACCAGGATGGATGAGGTGGCGGTGGCAACGGGCTCGCGCGAGTCCTCGCCGGCCCCGTCCGGACTGAGCCCGAAGATTTCCGAGCGGGTGGTGATCATGGCGCCGCCGCCCATGGCGCGGACGCCGTCGACATGCAGTTCTGTGACGAGCCGGTCACCGGCGACAATCGGCCGGTGGTGGATGAAACGCTGGTCCGCGTGGACCACCCGGGAGAAGTCGATGCCTGAGTCCGGATCCTCAATCAGCTGGGCGTCGGCGCGCTGGGCGATGATGATGGCGAAGGTCGGCGGCGCCACCAGGTCACTGTGTCCCAGTGCGGCTGCCGCATCAACGTCGAAGTGGGCGGGGTGGGTGGCCTTGACCGCGCGGGCGAACTCGCGGATTTTCTCCCGGCCGACGTCGTACACCTCTGCGGCGGGGTAGCTGCGGCCCTGCAGGTCCGGATTGATAGTCATGGATCCAGCCTAGCGGCAGCGCTCAGCGCTTGAGGTTTTTCCGGATCGCCTGGCCGCGGACCACGAGCCCGGCGATGTGCAGGACCAGCCCCAGGCCGATGATCGGCAGCGAGGCGATGGCGAGGCCCTGGTTCTGCGAGGTGTTGCCCACCACGTTAAGGATGATGCCCAGGGCAATCAGGCCCATGGCGCTGAAAACCAGCACCTTGTAGGTGGTGGAAGCGGTGGCCCAGAATTCGTTCAGCACCGACCCAGTCTACCGGCCCCGCGGTGGAGGAATCCGGGGTAGCCTGAGGCGCATGGAGATGCGCCTCGAGGTTGTGCAAGTGCCTGTCGCCGACGTGGACAAGGCTAAGTCGTTCTATACGGACCAGTTGGGCTTCGCCCTGGACCACGACGTGGAATACATTCCGGGCGTCAGGGTGGTCCAGCTCACACCGCCCGGCTCGTCCGCGTCGATAGTGATCGGAACGGGAATGACCGGCATGACCCCGGGCAGCCTGGAAGGGCTTCAGCTCGTCGTCCCGGACATGGCCTCCACGCGTGCCGAACTGCTGGAACGCGGGGCCGGGATCAGCGAGGTCCAGGACATGGGCGGCGTCGCCTTCGCCTACTTCAGTGACCCCGACGGGAACCGCTGGGTCATCCAGGAGTCGACGCGGCCGGAGGTCAAGGAAGCCTTTCAGCACTAGGCGCGCGGGCGGCCCGAAGCCCCTTGAACGTCGCAAAAGACCCCGTGGACCGGATAACGGATATCGGCCACGGGGTCTTTGTGCTTGGTGCGGGCGGCTACAGGGCCGGCTGCACCCCGAACGCTACTGCCAGCTTCATGATCTTCTCTGCGCGGCCCAGGCGGGGCAGGTCCGAGCCGTCGCGGATGACGCGGCCGTTCGCTTCGAAGTCGGCCATGAAGTCGGTGGCCCAGGCGACGTCGGACGGCGTGGGGCTGATGACCTCGTTGATGACCGGGGTCTGGTCGATGGCAAGGCAGAGCTTGCCGGTCATGCCCATCGTCACGGTGATGCCGGTCTGCTCGCGCAGGATGGGGTGGCTGGTTCCCACCGTAGGACCGTCGATGGGCCCGGGCAGGTTGCCCACTCGGCTGGCGACGACGAGCTTGGCACGCGGGTAGGCCATGGCTTCGGGGGTGGCGGCCATACCGGTGTCGCGGCGGAAATCGCCGGAGCCGAAGGCCAGGCGGAACGCGCCCTGGGCCTTCGAGATGTGGTTGGCCTCCTCGATCCCGACTGCGGATTCGACCAGCGGGATGACCGGGGTCTTGCCGTCCATCCGGTGGAAGCTTTCGGTGACCTGGTCCGCGGACTCGGTCTTGGCCAGCATGACGCCCAGCAGGCCGGGGGTTCCGCGGAGGCCGGCGAGGTCGTCGGCCCAGAAGGGGCTGGTGGCGTCGTTGATGCGGACCCAGGCGGAGCCGCCCCCGGTGAGCCAGTCCACCACGTGGCCGCGGGCGGCGTCCTTCTGGGAAGGATCCACGGCATCCTCGATGTCAAGGATGATGGCGTCCGCGCGGGAGACGGCGGACTGGTCGAAGAGCTCGGGTTTCATGGCGTTGACCAGGAGCCACGAACGGGCGATTTCGGCTGGAACATTGCGTTGAGGCCGGATGGTCCCGGCTGCGGTCGTAGAGGTCATGTCTCTACGCTATCCGCACCCGGGACTATCCCGCTAAGTATTCCGGCCCGGCCGGGTGACCATTAAGACCAAAATCACAGCTTTAGGGGATGTTACTGCCCCGCGCCGTGGTCCAGAGCCGGTACCACTCGGCCCGGCTCATGCCGGCTGCGGCCTCGGCCGCACCGGCGCAGGCCCGGATGCGTTCCGGGTTGGCCGTTCCGATCACGGGCGCGATCCCGGCGGGATGCTTCATCAGCCAGCCCAGCAGGATCGACTCCCCCGTCGTTCCCTTTTCCGAGGCAAGCTGCGCCACCAGGGCGGTGGTGGCTTCCTCGGCCGGCGTCGGCTGCCCGGACGGCGCCCCGGTGTAGAGGCCGCGGGCTAGGGCACCGTAAGCCTGCAGCGTGATGCCCTGCCGGACGCAATGCTCCACGGTGCCGTGCGGGAAGCTGTAGTCCGTGCCCTCGGCATGGTTCACCAGCACTGTGCTCTCCAGCCAGGCGCGCTTCAGCAGGCTCATCTCGAGCTGGTTGGCCACCACCGGGGCCTCCAGCCGATCCTGCAGCACGTCGATCTGCGGCCCGGACATGTTGGACACGCCGACGGAACGGACCTTGCCCTCGGCCATCAGCTGCCCCACGGCCGACGCCACCTCGGCGGGGTCCATCAGGGGATCGGGCCGGTGCAGCATCAGCACGTCCACGTAGTCCGTCCGGAGCCGCGCGAGGCTTTCGTTGGTCCGCTCCAGGATGGCGTCCCGGCTCAGGTCGTAAAACGTCCCCAGGCCCTGCTCGCCCAGCCGGATGCCGCATTTGGTCTGCAGCCGGATACGGTCCCGCAGGCCCGGCGTCCGGGCCAGCACCTCGCCGAAGACCGCCTCCGCCTTGCCGTTGCGGTAGATGTCAGCGTGGTCGAACAGCGTGATGCCGGCATCGAGGGCGGCGTCGACGGCGGCAGCCGCCTGGTCCACGTCCGCGGAGGAGTAGGGCTCCGCCGACCAGCTGCCGCCGAGGCCCATGCACCCATAGATGAGTTCCTGCGCAGGGACCCGCTCCTGGATCAAAAGGCCGGTTTCCGGGCTCGGGCTCGTCCGGCTCACCGCAGCCAGACGGTGGTGCTGCCCGGCAGGAGGTTCCCGTCCAGCGGTGAGCTGCTCAGCAGCACCTCGCCGGCGGGGAGTTCCACCGGCGTGGTCCCGAAGTTCGTCACCGTCTGCCAGTTTCCGGGGCGGCGGAAGTGCAGGACGTCGGCGTTGCCGGAGTCGAGCCATTCCAGTTCTTCGGCGGCCTGCAGTTCGCGCCGCAGCTTGAGGGCTTTCCGGTAGAACTCCAGCGTGGATCCTGTCACCCCGTCCTGCGCGGCGACGGCGTAGCGGCTGAACCAGGCCGGCTGCGGCAGGTGGGCGCCGCCGTCGCCGAAGCCGAAGGAGCTGCCGTCGGCTTCCCAGGGCAACGGCACGCGGCAGCCGTCACGGCCGATCTCGACGCCCTTGTTGCGGAAGAAGGTCGGGTCCTGGCGCTCGGAGTCGGGGATTTCGCCGACTTCCTGCAGTCCCAGCTCCTCGCCCTGGTACAGGTAGGCGGAGCCGGGCAGAGCCAGCATCAGCTGGGTGGCGGCGCGGGCGCGGCGCAGGCCCAGTTCGACGTCGAGCTCGTCGGCCGGGGCGCCGGCCAGGAGCCAGCCCTTGCCGTCCTGTCCCTTGGCATGCTTCCCGCCGCCCTGGGGCAGGCCGTAGCGGGTGGCGTGCCGGACGACGTCGTGGTTGGAGAACACCCAGGTGGATGAGGCACCGGACTCCGTGGCTTCGGCGAGGTTGCGGGTGATGATTTCGCGGAATTCTTCGGCGTCGAAGTCGGCCTGCAGCAGGTCGAAGTTGAAGGCCTGGCCGAGGCCCTCCGGGCTGGCGTAGCGTGCCCGGCGGCTGGCGTGCACCCAGGCTTCGGCGACGGCGGTGCGCGGCGGGTTGTATTCGTTGAAGACCTCACGCCACTCCACGTAGATCTCGTGGACCTCGTCGCGGTCCCAGAATGGGTGGGAACCGTCGAGGTGGCCGTCGGCGCCGGTTCCGGCCGGGTTGAGCTCCACCTTGGACAGCAGCGGCTCCGTGAGGTCCTTGGTCAGGGCGTGTGCCACGTCGACGCGGAAGCCGTCCACACCGCGGTCGGACCAGAAACGGAGCGTCTTGAGGAAATCATCGCGGATCTCCCGGTTGGACCAGTTGAGGTCCGGCTGCTCCTTGGCGAAGATGTGCATGTACCACTGCCCGGGCGTGCCGTCGGGTTCGGTGATGCGTTCCCAGGCGGGGCCGCCGAAGACCGACTCCCAGTCCGAGGGCGCAATCTCGCCGTTTTCGCCCTTGCCGTCCCGGAAGATGTAGCGGTCACGCGCCGCGGAACCCTTGGGCGAGGCAAGCGCCTCCTTGAACCAGATGTGCCGGTCGGACGAGTGGTTCGGGACGATGTCCGCGATGAGCTTGATGCCTGCGGCGTGCAGCGCGGCGGACATTTCGTCGAAGTCGGCGAGGGTGCCGAGCTTGGGGTCCACGTCGCGGTAGTCGTCGACGTCGTAGCCGCCATCCGCCAGGGCGGAGGGATAGAAGGGGCTCAGCCAGACGGCGTCGATCCCGAGCTCCTTGAGGTACGGGACCTTGGCCGTGATGCCCTTGATGTCGCCCAGACCGTCACCGTTGGAGTCGGAGAAGCTGCGGGGGTAGATCTGGTACACCGAGGCCTGGCGCCACCAGTTGGGATCGGCGGCGAGGTCGGAACCGGACAAGGTTGCCAGCGTGGCGGTGTGGGTCAAGGGAAATCCTTCGGAGCTCGGAACCGGGTTCTGGTATTTTAGATACAAGCTAAATATATTGCCTGAACAATTATGGGTCCCGCGTCCGGGGAAGGTCAAGATTTGATGCCGCAGGCCGCCGCCACTCCTCAGCTCCTGCGCCGGGTGAACGCCCAGGCGGTCCTCCGGGTTGTCCGGGAGCTCGAGGTTGCCGCCACCGGAACGGAGCTGATGGCCCGCACCGGGCTGACCCGGGCCTCCGTGATTGCCGTCTGCGAGGACCTGATCCACCGTGGCTGGATCCGGGAACTGGACACGTCCGGCTCCCCCGGCACCCTGCGGAAGGGCAGGCCGGCCCGGCGCTTTGAGCTTAACGCCGAGGCCGGCTACGTCCTCGGCGTCGACATCGGCGCAGCGACCACCACGGCCGCCGTCGCGGACCTGCGCGGAAAGGTGATAGCCCGTTCCAGCGAAGCCTTCCGCGCCGTCGACCTCCCCGCGGCGGAACGGATCGCGGTGGTGGATCGGGCCTGCCGGCGGGCGCTGGCGGCAGCGGGGACAGATCCTGCCAGAGTCCTCGCGGCCGGGGCCGGCGTCGCAGCCCCGGTGGACCGCGACGGCAACGTCCTGGTGACCCAGCACTTCTGGAGCCTCTTCGACGTCGGACTCCGCTCCGCCTTCAAGGAGCTGCACGGCTGGACGGTCCTGCTGGAGAACGACGCCAACCTCGCCGCACTCGGCGAGCGCTGGCGCGGCTCCGGTGCCGGCGTCGACGACCTCGTGGTGCTGCTGGCCGGCGAACGGCTGGGCGCCGGGGTGATCGAGTCCGGCCGGCTGCTGCACGGCCGCAGCGGAGCCGCCGGCGAGATGGGCTACCTGGAACGGGTCGAGGGCGTGGGTTCCAGTGACGGCATCGCCAGCCTGGCCCGGCAGTGGTCCGCGGCCGGCAACGCGCGGCGGGCTGGCGGTGCGGCCAGCGCGCGGCGGGTGTTCGAGGACGCTGCCGCAGGGGACGCCGCGGCGCTGCAGATCCTGGAGCGGATCTCGGAACGGATGGCGCGGGTGATCGCCTCGATCGCGAGCCTGATCAACCCCGAGCAGGTGGTGATCGGCGGCGCCGTGGCCGAGTCCGCCGGCGTTCTGCTCCCCCGCATCAACACCCTGCTCCCGCGCTTCACCGCGACCCCGCCTCGGGTGACGGTCTCGCCGCTGGGCGATTCGATCGTCACAGTCGGCGCCATCCGGCATGCGCTGGACTACGTCGAGCACAACGCGCTGGAACTGGAGCTTCCTGGTCGGGCGTGATCCGTCCTACTCCGGCATGATCATGGTGCGCAGGTCCAGCTGGCGCAGGACCCGGTCCGCAACCTCGGGATCCATGCCCGGTTCGTTGCGGGCCTCCACCACCTCTTTGCGTGCGGCATCAAGCGCAATTGTCTGCACGGCGATCGCCAGCCCGCGCCCGCGCTTCCGTTTGTCATCCACACTCTCGTTGCGGAGGCTGCCGTCGAGCAGTTCGGCGTGCAGGCGGGTCATCTTGTCCCTGACCAGCGCCACCTTTTCCGGCGGCAACTCCTTCATCAGCTTGTCGTCCTTCAGGGCGGCGACCGCGGCCTGCTGCGCCCGCCGGGCCAGGACCCGCGCAGCGTCGCGTTCTTCCGAGCCGTCGTCGGATGCCTTCAGGACCCGCATGAGCCAGGGCAGCGTGAGCCCGGGCAGGACCAGAGTGGCCATCAACACGGCGCAGGCGATCACCAGAAGTTCGCTCCGCGCCGGGAACGGGGTTCCGTCGGCCAGGGTCAGCGGAAGGGCCAGAGCCAGAGCCAGGGTGGCCAGTCCCCGCATTCCGCACCAGGTGAGGATCAGGACCTCCTTGGCCGACGTCGGCCGCAGCACGTCCTTCCGGCCGTGGGCCAGCCCGGACATCATGGCGAGCCAGAGGAACCGCACCACGAACACCAGCACGCACACCACGGCGGCCGTACCGATCATGCCGAAGATGCCCGAGCCTTCGGTCCGGATGACCTGCCGGACTTCCAGCCCCACCAGCCCGAATGCCAGGCCGGTGACCAACAGCTCCACCACATCCCAGAAAGCCGTGCGGGTGACCCGTTCGGCGGCATCCTGGGGGCGGGAGTGGCGCTTTATTTCCAGAGCGGTGACGACGACGGCGATCACGCCGGACGCGTGCACCTCTTCGGCCAGGATGTACGCGGCGAAGGGCACCACGAGGGTGACGGCGCTGCGGGCCACCATCGCTTGCACCAGCTTGGTGATCACCCGGGTGACCCAGCCCATGCCGATGCCGACAGCGACGGCGAGCGCGGCGCCGAGGGCGAACTGCAGGACGACGTCGGGAGCGATCTTCGATCCGGAGGCGGTGGCAGCCACCGCGGCCTGGAAGATGACGATGGCTGCGGCGTCATTGAAGAGGCCTTCGCTTTGCAGCACCGTGGTGAGGCGGCGGGGCATGTGCACGCGGCCGGCGACTGATTCCACAGCTATGGGGTCTGGCGGGGCCACCATGGCGCCAAGGGCGATCGCCGCCGGGATCCCGATGCTGGGAATCATGAGCCAGGCCGCACCCGCCACAACCACGGTGGAGACGACCACCAGGGCCACAGCGAGCATCAGGAGGGTCCGCCAGCGGACCCGGAAGACGGCCCAGGAGCTGCGCTGTGCGGTGGCGAACAGCAGCGGCGGCAGGAAGATGGGCAGGATGAGTTCCGGCGGGATCTCCAGCTCCGGAAATCCTGGAATGAAGGTCAGGAAAGCGGCGAGGATCAGCATCAGGACCGGATAAGGCAGCTTCAGCCGGTCCCCCACGCCGACGGCCACCACCGTGGCCAGCAGCAGTCCGATAATGAGTGCCAGCTGGTCCATGTGCTCACTTTCCCCGGGAGTGTCAGGGGCCGCCATCCGTTCGGGATGCGCAGGCCGCCACTCCCACCTTATCGGGGTCCGGGGAGCGGCCGATCGGCGTCCGCAGCGGCGGGACTAGTTGTACTGCCCAGGGACGTTGGTTCGGTGAATGTGGTGACTCGCTGGAGCCGTTGACCCAAAGGTGAGGACCTCCGGTTGCACAGTGGAGTTGCTTAGACAACCGCTGCAGCGACCAGGAGGTCCTCATGTCCCACGCTAATGCCGCTTTGACTCCGCGCCAACGTTTACGCGTTGCGCGTCTCGTCGTAGACCACGGTTGGCCTGTGTCCCGGGCCGCCGAACAATTCAACTGCTCCTGGCCCACCGCCAAGCGCTGGGCTGAACGCTACGCCGCTATGGGCCAGGCGGGCATGGCCGACAGATCCTCGCGTCCGCACCGGGTGGTGAACCGGACCCCGCAGCAGCTGGTGCGCAAGGTCGTGCATCTGCGCTGGAAGCAACGGTTGGGGCCGGTCGCGATCGGAGCGAAGCTGGCCATGCCCGCCTCGACGGTCCACGCAGTCCTGGTCCGGTGCCGGCTGAACCGGTTGCATCACATCGACAAGCGCACCGGAGAAGTCATCCGCCGCTACGAACATGAGACACCGGGGGCGATGATCCACGTCGATGTGAAGAAGCTCGGCAACATCCCGGACGGTGGCGGCTGGCGCTACGTTGGCCGGCAGGAAGGCAACAGGAATCGGGCAAGTACCCCTGCAAAACCGCATAGCAGCTACCGCAACCCGCTGATCGGCACCGCTTACGTGCATACCGTCATCGATGACCACTCCCGGGTCGCCTACGCCGAGATCCACGGCGACGAAACAGCTGCCACCGCCGTGGGAGTGCTGAAACGGGCCGTGTCCTGGTTCGCTGCCCGCGGCGCCACCGTTGAGCGGGTTCTCTCCGACAACGGATCGGCCTACAAATCCCACCTCTGGCGGGACACCTGCCGGGAACTGAACATCAAGGTCAAGAAGACCCGCCCCTACCGCCCGCAGACCAATGGAAAGATCGAACGGTTCCACCGGACCCTCGCCGACGGGTGGGCTTTCAAGCGCTTCTACGCCTCGGAATCAGCCCGCAGAAACGCGCTCCCGGCATGGCTGCACCACTACAATCACCACAGGCCCCACACGGCAATCGGAGGCCGCCCGCCCATCAGCCGCTTAACCAACCTGCCTGGCCAGTACAACTAGTCCATCGCCTCCAGGGCTGCTGCGATGGGCAGGCTGCCGTCGCGGAACCCGATGGACCGGCCCACCGAGGCGGGCAGCTCCAGGACGGCTGCCGCGACGAGCGCAACGTTGGCTCGGGCGGTCTCGGCACTCTCCCATGCCTCGTTCCGGTGGACGTCGACCATGCCGTTGCCCGGCTTGTCCGTGAGGGCGCCCGGGCAAAGGATGGTCCAGTTCAGGCTGGTGCCGCGCAGGTAGGAGTCCGCGGCGGCCTTGGCCTCCGCGTAGTGGAAGAAGGGGTTGTCCTCGGGAACCCCGTGGTCCGGCCCTGCTCCGAAGTAGGACACCATGACGTAGCGCCCCACGCCGGACTCGGCGGCAGCATCCATCGAACGGATTGCGGCGTCACGGTCCACGGCGTAGGTCCGGTCCGGGTTGCCGCCGCCGGCGCCGGCAGACCATACGACGGCGTCGTGTCCCGCAAGCGCCTCGGCGATTTCCGCCGTCGTCGCGTTCTCGACGTCCAGGACTACGGGGGCAGCGCCAGTGGTCGCCACATCCGCCGCGTGGTCCGGGTTGCGGAAGAAGGAGGTTACGTCCTGCCCGTCCGCGGCGAGGACCTTGGATAGTTCAAGGGCCACTTTTCCGTGGCCGCCAATGATTGCGATTCGCGTCATGGACCCATTCTGTCCCACGTTGCTGCGGCCCGGCACAGGTTGCCCTATCAGGTTTGGTGGCTTTGCCGGCGGTTTGAGGCCCAAAAGCGATAGCGCAAACCCGGAGTCGTACAGAAAAACCCCCGGAATCTCGCGGATTCCGGGGGTCTTGCCTGTAGCGGTGGGGAGGCTCGATCTCCCGACCTCACGATTATGAGTCGTGCGCTCTAACCAACTGAGCTACACCGCCATAAATGAGGAAAACCTGCGCGAAGCCGGTCAAAACCGCCTTGACACAGGCCCTCATTCAGAGCCCCCCACCGGAATCGATCCGGTGACCTCGTTCTTACCAAGAACGCGCTCTACCACTGAGCTAGGGGGGCAACGAGTAAATACTCTACCGGACGATTGCCCGCTCAACAAATCGGGCAACGGCCGGGCCAAAGCTGGCTAGATTCGACGGAAATCCGGGGCTCCACAGGCTTGCAGGTGCACCCGCAGCCGGTCCGGGAGCACCTGACGGACCGGGTGTGACGAAGCCAACTCAGACAAGGACGGGCAGGCTTGTTGAGGCGATCCCGTCAGCCCAGCCAGCGCCACCAGCGTGACTGCTCCGGTTCCGGCGTAGGTTCCGGCTCCGGCTCCGGCTCCGGCTCCTCGCCCAAGGCCAGCGCGGCCTTGACCAAGTCGTCCGCGGTGAGCGTCATGACGGCCTCTCGATCGAGCGCGTCCAGACTTTGTTTCGCGTCGAGCGACAGCCGCAGTGCCTGGCGGTTGAGCGCCTGCTCGAACAGCGTGCGGGCGAACCGTGCGTTGCCGGAGTCCTCGCCCGCGTGGAGCCCGGTGAAGATGCGGCGCAGCATCTCGTCCGCGCCCGGCTCAAGCGTGTACTCGTGCTGGGCCAGCATCTGGTGGAAAATCGTCTGGAGTGCGTCGACGGAGTAGTCGGGGAACGTGATCTCGCGGGCGAACCGGGAGCGCAGTCCGGGGTTCGAGAGCAGGAAGGACTCCATCAGCCGCGGGTACCCGGCCACAATCACGACGAGGCGGTGGCGGTGGTCCTCCATCCGCTTGAGCAGGACCTCGATCGCCTCGGGGCCGAAGTCCATCCGGCCGTCCTCCGGGGCCAGCGCGTAGGCCTCGTCAATGAACAAGACGCCGTCCAGCGCCCGCCGGATCACCCGGTCCGTCTTGATGGCGGTCTGGCCGACGTACTGCCCCACCAGGCCCGAACGGTCGACCTCGACCAGGTGGCCTTTCTGCAGCAGACCGACGGCGCGGTACATCTCGGCCAGGAGCCGCGCCACGGTGGTCTTGCCCGTGCCCGGGTTTCCGAGGAACACCAGATGCTGTGATGTGGCCACCTCCGGCAGGCCGTGCGCCTTGCGGCGGGCCTGGACCTGGAGCAGTGCGACGAGGGCCCGCACCTGTTCCTTCACGGTGTCCAGTCCGACCAGCGCGTCGAGCTCGGCCTGCACCTCTGACAGCGGCCGGGCCGGGCCGGGCCGCGCACCCATGAGTTCGCCGACCAGGTCGTCGACGCGCTCGGAACCGGGCAGCTTGAGCTGATCGGCCAGATGGCCGATGGTTACGCGCAGGTCGTCGAGCGGATTGCGGCTGCCAGCCATGCATCCACTTTAGTACTCAATTCTCCGCGGGGGGTGGGGGGAACAGCCCTTAAACACGAAACTGCTCCCCGTAAGTCAGAACTGAATTTTCAGTCCAACTTTCGGGGAGCAGTCCATGTAGCCGGCCCGTGCTCAGGTCACGGTGTAGCGCTTGTTACCACTTGTTGCGGGGCTTGAAGCCGCCTTCGGTGCGCGGCTTGCGGGAGTCGGAACCGACGCCCCGCTCGGCTCGGTCGCTGAAGGAGCGTCCGCCACGGTCTGCGGAGGACCGCTCGCCGTCGGTCTTGCGGAATTCGCGCTTGAAGCCGCCGTTGCCCTTGAAGTTGCCGCTGCCGCCGGAGTAGCCGCCGCGCTCGCCCCGGTCCCCACTGCGGGTTCCCTGGTAGGAGCCGCGGTCGCCCGAGGGCTTCCGGCCGTTGTCCAGCTCGAGGTGGATCAGCTCGCCGCCGATCCGGGTGCGGGAGAGGGCCTTCAGCTGGTCCGGGCTCAGGTCCGCCGGGAGCTCCACGAGCGAGTGGTCGGCGCGGATGTCAATGCCGCCGATCTGCGACGAGGAGATGCCGCCTTCGTTGGCAATGGCGCCCACGATGGAACCCGGCATGACGCGCTGGCGGCGTCCGACGGCGATCCGGTAGGTGGCGTTGCCCTCGGTCAGGGTGCGGGTCGGGCCACGTGAGCCGAAGCCGTCCTTGGCCCGTTCGCGCTTCTGGTATTCGGGAGCTGCCGGCAGTTCCTTGACCAGGAGCGGCTGTCCACCCTGCGCCATGACGGCCAGGGCCGCGGCGATCTCCGCGGCGGGGACGTTGTGCTCTGTCTCGTAGGAGGAGATCAGGTCGCGGAACGCCGCGACATCCTCGGACGCCAAGGTCTCGGTGATCTTCTCCGCGAACTTGCCCAGGCGAAGCGTGTTGACCGACTCGGCGGTGGGCAGGTGCATCTGCTCCACCGGCTGGCGGGTCGCCTTCTCGATGGAACGCAGCAGGTACTTCTCCCGCGGCGTCATGAACAGGATGGCGTCGCCGGAGCGGCCCGCGCGGCCGGTACGGCCGATGCGGTGCACGTAGGACTCCGTGTCGTGCGGGATGTCGTAGTTGACCACGTGGCTGATGCGCTCCACGTCGAGGCCGCGGGCTGCGACGTCGGTGGCAACGAGGATGTCGATCCGGCCTTCCTTGAGTGCGTCAACTGTCCGTTCACGCTGCTGCTGGGGAATGTCGCCGTTGATCGCTGCTGCCTGGAAGCCGCGGGCCTTCAGCTTGTCAGCCAGGTCCTCGGTTGCCATCTTGGTCCGTACGAAGGCGATGACGCCGTCGAACTCTTCGACCTCGAGGATGCGGGTCAGCGCGTCGAGCTTGTGCGGGCCCATGACCTGCAGGTAGCGCTGGCGGGTGTTGGCGCCCGTGGTGGTCTTGGACTTGACCTGCACCTCGGCGGGGTTGTTCAGGTACTGCTTGGACAGCCGGCGAATCTGGCTCGGCATCGTGGCAGAGAACAGTGCAACCTGGCGCGATTCCGGCGTCTGCTGGAAGATCTGCTCCACGTCTTCGGCGAAGCCCATGCGGAGCATCTCGTCCGCCTCGTCCAGCACCAGGTACTGGAGTTCGGACAGATCGAGGGAACCCTTGGAGATGTGGTCGATAACGCGGCCGGGGGTGCCGACAACAACCTGGGCGCCGCGGCGGAGCCCCGCGAGCTGCGGGCCGTAGGCGGAGCCGCCGTACACCGGGAGGACGGTGAAGTCATCGATGTGCTTGGCGTACGAGGTGAAGGCCTCTGCGACCTGGAGGGCGAGCTCACGGGTCGGAGCGAGGACCAGTGCCTGGGTCTTGCGGGACGGGCCGTTGAGGTCGTGGAGCTCGGCCAGGCGGGACAGGGCCGGCACTGCGAATGCTGCAGTCTTGCCGGTGCCGGTCTGGGCCAGGCCCACGACGTCGCGGCCTTCGAGCAGCAGCGGGATGGTTGCTGCCTGGATCGGGGACGGCTTCTCGTAGCCGACGTCCTGCAGGGCAGCAAGGACGCGGCCGTCGATGCCGAGGTCTACGAACTTGACGCCGTCCTCGTCGTCCTCGTCCTTGGACGCGGCGGACGGGGCAGAGGTGGCAGCGGTTTTGGTGTCCGCGGCCTGCTCGGCGGCAGGAGCCTCGGTGGCTACCGGGGCGGACTCGGCTGCCGGGGCAACCGTTTCAGAAGTCTCGACGTCGACCTGGTTGTTTTCGGTGTCGGCGGAGTTGTTCTGATTTTCGGGCATAGGTGAATTTTCCTCATCCATAGGGGCCAAGCGGCACAACCCGAGGTGAGCGGAGCCGCAGTACACGTGCCGTAATTGCCGGGCCTAATTGACCGGCCGGTCACACAGAAGTCCGGCGCTTTCGCAATCCCGTGGCAGGACTTCGCACTGCATCTCTTGGCTGCTATCCCAGCAGTCTGTACAGCGTTTTCTTTAGCCGGCTCTCCCTATGAAAATGCCCGCATCTCGATTGTGCGGGCCCCAACACTTACCAGTCTTGCCTCAAGAATTGGGCAGGAAATAAGGGATTTCCGGAGTGGGGGATACTTCAAGTGTAGGGTATGGATCCGCGCTTAAGTAACAGAACGGCCGACGACGGCGGTGAGCTTGCGCACACGCTGCAGTTCCGGGGGGCGCGCGTCCGGCCGCTACACGCCCAGCCGACGCTGCAGCTTCGCGAATTCCTCGTGGTACTCGGGCTGGAGGCGGATCTGGCCGTCGGCGTCGGCGTCCCGCAGGGCCTCCATATCCTCGACGGTCGGATCGCGGAACCACTTGCCGACCGTAACCCCATGCGACGGGATGTAGATCCGGTGGATGTGGTCCCCCGCCTGGATGCTGCCGGTCCGGACCACCCGGAGATAGGTTCCCACGCGGCCGGCGTCGCCAAACCTCTTGAACCAATGCGGTTCGTCCATCCACCGCTGGAAGGTTGC
This sequence comes from Arthrobacter sp. B3I9, assembly GCF_030816935.1. Lineage (NCBI taxonomy): Bacteria > Bacillati > Actinomycetota > Actinomycetes > Micrococcales > Micrococcaceae > Arthrobacter > Arthrobacter sp. B3I9. The sequence continues at coordinate 1,212,190 of NZ_JAUSYO010000001.1, read as the reverse complement.
GCAGGGCGTGCGCGGGGAGGTCACCTCGACCTCGACGTCCAGCCCTATCTTCCAGCGTTCCCCGATGACCGCGTTCGTGGCATCGATGCCGGCGACCCGCAGGTTCTCGCCAAATATGCCTGGCGGCAACTCCCGCTGCAGCTCCCCGATCCAATAATCCGCGTCGTTCTGGGAGTAGGCGTACAACGCCTGGTCCTCGCCGCCATGGTGGACCCGGCTGGCCTGGATGTCCCCGCGCAATCCCAGCTTGTGCACCCGCACGGGTCCGTCTACCGCCCGCTTGTCGATTGCGGTCACGCCCACACTGCCGGCGTCCGCCAGCAGCTGGTGAACCCGGCACACGGCAAGCACAGCTGCGGTGTCCATGGCACCAGTGTAGGCCTGCGGTTAGGCTGGCATCAGAATTTGGAACGGCTACGCACGGCGGGGTCCTCGGCGCGGATTGCCCCGGCGGTCAGGAACGAAGCAGGGGGACAAGATGGATCAGGACAAGCACGACGGCGATGACCTGCCCAAAAAGGACGGGGAGCCGAAACCTCCGCCATGGCAGGTGCCCAAACCCGAACTCCGGCCCGAACTCCGGCCCGAGCTGCAGCGCCCGGGCGGCACGCCCGGCCAGCGGGGGGACAGTGCTTCCCGGCCCGCCCAGCCGGGCGAGCCGGGCAAGCGCGGGGACGCCCCGCCGGATCTTCCCGCGGATGTAACGCCGCCGCCTGTGTTCGATCCCTTCGAACGCGAACGTGAGCGCGAGGAGGCCGGGGCGGCGGCGCGGAAGAAACGCTCCCAGCGGCGCACCGTCGTCGTCGGGCTGGGCGTCACGGCGCTCCTGGCCGGCACGATCACCGCGATGGTGGCGAGCAACAATGAGGATCCGGAGTACGCCCAGGTGTGCTTCAACGACCAGACCGGCGAGCGCGTCGAGGACACCCAGTGCGACAACAGCAGCACGGATGGCCGCAGTTCCGGGATCTACGCCTGGTACTTCTATTCCCGGGGCGCCAGCGTGCCCGGCCTGGGCCAGAACCGCTCCGCGTATCCGAGCTACACCAGGACCGTCCCGAGCGGGGCCAAGGCGTCCACGGGTTACAGCGCCAAGGGCGGCACCGTCAGCAGGGGCGGCTTCGGCGGCAGCGCCAAGGGCGGAAGCACCGGAGGCTAGGGATGAAACGACTGAAATCGGAGCCGAGGCCGGACTGGAAAGCACGGATCGAAGAGCAGGGCCTGGTCTTCTCCACCACCACCCTGCCGGGCGGCGCGAATATAGAGTACTGGCACGAGGCCGCCTACTACGAATTCACCATGGAGGAGGTGGAAACCCTCGAGCAGACGGCAGAGGACATGCACCGCATGTGCCTGGAAGCCGCCCGGTTCCTGGCGACGGGCGCCATGGGCACCATCGGCATCGGACCGCAGGCACTGGAACTGGCGGCCGAGTCACTGCAGGCCGGCGACATCGACGTCTACGGCCGTTTCGACTTCGTCTACGACGGGCAGGGCGGCCCCGCCAAAATGCTCGAGTACAACGCCGACACTCCCACCGGGCTCATCGAGGCCGCGGTGGCGCAGTGGTTCTGGCTGCAGGACGTCTTTCCGGAAAAGGACCAGTGGAACGGTATCCACGAGGCCCTCATCCGGCAGTGGAAGAAGCTGCAGTACCGGACGGGCATGAGCACCCTCCACGTTGCCCACTCCGAGGCGGAGCAATCCGGTGAGGACTGGATGACGGCGGCCTACATGCGGGACGTCGCCAGCCAGGCCGGCTGGACCACCATCGGCATCAACATGTCGGACATCGGCTGGGATCCCAACCTCAACCGTTTCGTGGACCTGGACAACTTCATCATCAGCACCATGTTCAAGCTCTACCCCTGGGAACAGATGATGAAGGAGCCATTCGGGCAGCGGCTGCTCCAGCGGGCCCACAACCCGCGCTGGATCGAACCCGCCTGGAAGATGCTCCTGTCCAACAAGGCCCTGCTCGCGGCGCTGTGGCATCTCTACCCCGACCACCCCAACGTGCTGCCCGCTTACCTGGACGCGCCCGGCCCGCTGAAGGAATGGGTAGCCAAGCCGCTGCACGGCCGCGAAGGGGACAACATCAGGATCCACGCCGCCGGCATCAATGTAGAACAGCCCGGCGACTACGGCCGGGAAGGCTGGTGCTACCAGCAGTTCCACGCCCTGCCCGACTTCGACGGGAACCGCCCGGTGCTCGGGCTCTGGGTGGTCGACGGCGAATCGGTCGGCTGCGGCATCCGGGAGTCCGACGGGCCGGTCACCGATTACTTCTGCCGCTTCGTGCCGAACACGATTGACGCTCCGGCCCCCACTCCCCCGGCTTCGGCCCAGTACACAAACGAGGCAGGTATCACTTTATGAGCATTCCGTCGACGACGGCGGCCGGCAGCCCGGCGGAGGTTCCGGCCAAGGGGCTGCGGGCCGGAATCCTGGACCTGGGCGATTCCGTCATGCTGGGGCTGGCCTCCACCGCGCCGGTCTATTCGCTGGCGGCGACCCTGGGCCTGATCGTGGCCGTGAACGGCAGCTACACCCCCCTGATCCTCCTCCTGGGCTTCGTGCCGGTGCTTTTCATCGCGTACGCCTTCCGCGAGCTGAACAGTGCCATGCCGGACTGCGGGACCACATTCATCTGGGCCCGCCGCGCCTTCGGTCCGTGGGCCGGCTGGCTAGGCGGCTGGGGGGTGGCCCTGGCCGGCGTCGTGGTCCTCGCCAACCTCGCCCAGGTCGCCGGACAGTACCTGTGGCTGCTGGTCGGCGACGGTTCCCTGTCCCGGAACAGCACGCTCGTCACCGCCACCGGCGTGCTGTTCATTGTCTTCATGACCTTCGTGAACTACCGCGGCATTCGGCTCGGGGAGCATGTCCAGCGCGCCCTGACCTATGTCCAGTACGTCTCGCTCGGCATCTTCGCGGTGGCGATCATCTTCCACATTGCCGCGGGCGGCTCTGACGGGACCGGTCCGGGGCAGCCATTCGATCTGGAATGGTTCAACCCGGCGGGCGCCTTTGCCGACCCGGGCGCCGTCGTCCACGGCGTCCTCCTGGCCCTGTTCATCTACTGGGGCTGGGACACCTGCCTCGCGGTGAACGAGGAGACGGAAAACCCGGCCACGACGCCGGGCCGTGGCGCCGTGCTTTCGGCAGTCGTCCTCGTGGCCATCTATGTCTCCGTGGCCCTGCTGGTGATGATGTATGCCTCTGTGGGCACGGACGGGATCGGCCTCGGAAACGAAGCCAACCAGAGCGATGTCTTCCTTGCGATGAAAGACGTGGTGCTGGGCCCCTGGGGCTGGCTGATCGTCGTCGCGGTGCTCGCCTCCGTGCTGTCCTCGACCCAGACCACCATCCTTCCCACTGCCCGCGGCACCCTGTCCATGGGCGTGCACGGGGCACTGCCGCCGAAATTCGGCGAGGTGCACCCACGCAACCAGACCCCGGGCTTCTCCACCCAGATCATGGGCGCGGCCGCCGTCGGCTACTACGTGCTGATGAGCATCCTGAGCGAGAACCTGCTGGCCGACTCCATCAGCTCCATCAGCCTGTTCATCGCCTTCTACTACGCGTTGACCGGCTTCGCGTGCGTCTGGTACTTCCGTGCCACGCTCCGCAGCTCGGCCCGCAACCTGTGGTTCCGGGGGATCCTTCCGCTGCTCGGCGCCCTGCTGCTGACCGCGGCCTTCGTCGTCTCCGCGGTGCAGATGTGGGACCCCGGCTACGGCGACACTCAGATTTTCGGCGTCGGGGGTGCCTTCGCCAGCGGCGTGGTGCTGCTGGGCCTGGGCGGAGTGCTGGCCGCCGTGTGCCGTTTCGCCCCGTCAACCCGGGATTACTTCCTGCAGCGGCAGCCGTCGGCCGGGGCGGCGCGGTCCGGGAGCCTGCGGCCGTAGGATGCTGGAATGAGCCGACCTGCTGAAGTTTCCGATGCCTCGGATGTCCTGGCGATTGATTCCCTGCTGAGCTCCGAGGAGCTGGCCATGCGGGAAAAGGTACGTGATTTCACCAACCAGCGGATCCGTCCGGGCATCGCCGAGTGGTACGACAGCGGCGTCTTCCCGCTGGAACTGGCGCCGGAACTCGGCGAACTCGGCGTCCTCGGAATGCATCTGCGCGGCTACGGCTGCCCCGGCCGCACCGCCGTCGAATACGGCCTGGCCGCCATGGAGCTGGAAGCGGGCGACTCCGGCATCCGCACGTTTGTGTCCGTGCAGGGCTCCCTCGCCATGACGGCGATCCACACATGGGGCTCCGAGGAGCAGAAACAGCAGTGGCTCCCCCGGATGGCGGCGGGCGAACTCATCGGCGCCTTCGCCCTGACCGAACCCACCGCCGGCTCGGATCCGGCGTCGATGACCACCTCTGCCCGGCGGGACGGCGCGGGTGAGGACGCCGGCTGGATCCTGGACGGTGCCAAGCGCTGGATCGGGCTCGCCTCGGTGGCGGACGTGCTGGTGGTCTGGGCGAAAACCGACGACGGCGTCCGCGGCTTCCTGGTACCGGCGGGAACCCCCGGGCTCACCGCGACGCCGATCGGGCGGAAGCTGTCGATGCGCGCATCGGTGCAGTGCGATGTCACGCTCGACGGCGTCCGGCTGGGGCCCGAGGCGCTCCTGCCGGGCGCGACCGGGCTGCGGGGTCCGTTCACCTGCCTGAACGAGGCACGGTACGGCATCACCTGGGGCGCAATGGGCGCGGCCCGTGACTCCTACGAGGCCGCGCTGCAGTACTCGCAGCAGCGGCTGCAGTTCGGCAAGCCACTCGCCGGCTACCAGTTGACGCAGGAAAAACTGGTGAACATGCTGCTGGAAATCCAGAAGGGCACCCTGCTGGCGCTCCAGCTGGGCCGGCTCAAGGACGCCGGACGGCTGCGGCCCGAGCAGATCTCGCTGGGCAAACTTAACAATGTGCGCGAGGCGATCACGATTGCCCGTGAGGCCCGCACCATCCTCGGCGGGAACGGCATCACCCTGGACTATTCACCCCTGCGGCACGCCGCGAACCTGGAGTCGGTGCGCACCTACGAGGGTACCGACGAGGTCCACACCCTGGTCCTGGGCCAGCACATCACGGGCCTGGCCGCGTTCCGCTAAGCCGCTTACCGATCCGCTCCCTGCGAGCCCGTCGGCAGCAACGAGTTGGCACTTCGCGGCAATCGCGACGGGCAACACTGCCGCGAAGTGCACTCTCGGTGCCCGGCTAGGCCGGGACGGGGATGGCTTCCTTCTTGCCGGCGTCCTTCCGGATGGTCGCGCTGATGACGGCAGCGATGGTGCACATGGCCGCGGCACCGAACCAGGCGTAGGTGTACTGCCCGGTGGCGTCCCGGATGGCACCGGCGGCGAGGGCGGCCGCGGCGGCACCGAGCTGGTGGGCTGCGAACACCCAGCCGAAGACGACGCTTCCGTCGGCGCCGAACACCTGCCGGCAGATCGCGGCGGTCGGCGGCACGGTGGCCACCCAGTCCAGGCCGTAGATCACGACGAACACGATCATGCTCGGCTGGACCGTGGCGCTGAGCAGCAGCGGCAGCACCAGCAGCCCGATGCCGCGGAACTGGTAGTACACGGCGAGCAGGATCCGCGGGTTGAAGCGGTCCGTGAGCCAGCCGGAGGCGATGGTGCCCAGGATGTCGAAGATCCCGACGGCGGCGAGCAGTCCCGCGGCCGTCGTTTCGGGCATCCCGTGGTCGTGTGCCGAGGGGATGAAGTGGGTTCCGATCAGCCCGTTGGTGGTGGCGCCGCAGATCGCGAATCCGGCCACGAGCGCCCAGAACGTGCGGACCCTGCTGGCGCGCTTGAGCACGTGCAGTGCGCGGACGGCGGCGTTGCGAGGCGGCCCGGCGGCCTCCTCAGCCGTGTGCGGAGCGGCAGTCCCGGGTTCCGGGATGGCGCCGGACAGGGACCCGGGTTCAGCGCCGTAGGGCAGCACTCCGGCGTCCGCCGGGGAGTTCTTGAGGAACTTCATCACCAGCGGGACCACCGCCAGCGCACCCGCCGCGATCAGCAGCGAAGCCTGACGCCAGCCCGGGTCCTGGGCCAGCAGGGCGATGAAGGGCAGAAAGACCAGTTGCCCGGCGGCGCTGCCGGCGGTGAGGATGCCGATGACCAGGCCACGGCTCTTAGCAAACCAGGTGTTGGCAATCGTGGCGGCGAAGACGAGCGCCATCGACCCTGTCCCCAGCCCGATCAGCAGCCCCCACGTCAGCAGGATCTGCCACGACTGGTTCACCAGGACGGTCAGCGCGCTGCCGGCCCCGATCAGCACAAGCGCCACCGACGTGACACCGCGGATGCCGAAGCGCTCCATCAGCGCGGCCGCGAAGGGGGCCGTGAGCCCGAAGAGCACGAGATTGATGCTGACCGCGGCCGAGAGCACCGTGGTGGACCAGCCGAACTCGTTCTGCAGCGGCACCATGAGAACTCCGGGCGCCGCGCGGAAGCCCGCGGCCCCCACCAGGGCGAGGAAAGCGACCGCCGCGACGATCCAGGCCGGGTGGATCCGCCGCCTGGGCGCCGGCAGGAGGGTGGTCTCGGGTGCGCTCATGCGGCCTGTCCGTTCGGGGAGGCAGCCGGACGGGATCCCGCCGGGCTGGAAAGGGCGGTGGCGAGCGGCACGGGCTCGGGGCTGCGGGTCAGGCTGTGCCAGCTGGTGTTGTCGGCCGTGAGCCGTTCCCCGCAGGCGGTGCAGGTGTCCGCCGAGGATGTACGGGCTCCGCACGTGGAGTGGATCACGAACATGTGCGCTTGCTCTGACGGTGCGGGAAGATGCTTTTCGGCCCAGAGCACGACGGCGTTGAGCACCGGGAGGGCGTCCTCGCCCTTCTCGGTGAGCACGTACTCCTGGCGGGTGCGGCCGGCGTCGTCGTACGGCTGGCGGGTGAGCAGCCCGGCGTCGACCAGCGCGGCAAGCCGCCGGGTGAGCACGGAATCCGCCGCACCGAGCCGCGCCTTGATGGCGTCGAAGCGGCCGTTGCCGAAGAAAACCTCCCGCAGGACCAGCATGCCCCACGGGTCACCCAGGATGTCGAGGCCGCGGGCCATGCTGCAGGCCCGTGCGGACCAGTCGGATCGAAGTGCCATGCCGCCACCCTAGCTGACTCTCTTGGAGAAAGCTAGGGTTCCCATCGATATGGCAGCACGCGCCAATGTTTCCGCGCAACACTGCCGCGAAGTGTCAACTCGGCGGCGGCGGGGGGCAGGTCAGCCCTGGCGCAGGACGCCGCGGGAGGGCCGGTAGGCCAGCGCCCAGTAGGCCAGCATGGCGATGCCGCCGACCACGCCGAGGCTGGCCACGGTGAGCTGCCACTGGGTCTGCGGGTCCTTGCCCCACTCGTGTGCGCCCGCCATCACCGCCAGGTACTTGGGCGTCAGGTAGAAGGCCACGGACGAGAATGCCACGATGATCCAGCCGGCCAGCCGCATCCTTCCGTTGCGGGACGGCACCCGGTGGATCGCGAAACCCATGCAGGGCAACGCCACGGCCATCCACACCCAGTGGTGCGACCAGGACACCGGGCTGACCAGCAGCATCAGCACGGCGGTGGCGGACACGGCCACGAAGTTCTCGTCGGCATCCACGGCCCACTTGATCACCAGCGCCGCCACCGCAGCCAGGGCCAGCGAGGCCACCAGCCAGAGGATGCTGGTGAAACCGGAGTCCGGCAGGCCCAGGTGCAGCAGCAGGGCCCTTGACGGAGAGGTTGTCGACGTAGGCCGGCCCGCCGATCCGCCCGGTGTCCGGCAGGATCTTGGTCCAGAACGTCACCGACGCGGTGGGGAGCAGCGCCCAGGCCAGGGCGATGGAGCCGAAGAAACCGGCCGCCATCCACCCGAGCGCCTTGAAGTCGCGGCGGACGAGGAAGTACAGCCCGAACGCCAAGGGGGTCAGCTTGATCCCTGCGGCGATTCCGATCAGCAGACCCGCGGGCCAGCGGATCTCCCCGGCCCGGGATTTCCCGTGCAGGGCGAAGTCGGCCAGGATCAGGCCCATCAGGATGATGTTGATCTGGCCGAAGTCGAAGGTGTCGCGCCAGGGCCCGAGCAGCAGGATCGCGGCTGTCCCGGCGAGTGCCACCGCCCGGAAGCGCCAGTTCGCCACCGCGTCGCGCCAGCGGCCGAGGCGGAAGTAGTGCCGGGCCAGCCAGGCCGAGACGATCCCCGCGCCCAGCAGCGCCGTGCCGGTGAACACCAGGCCTCCCAGGCCCTGGCCGAGCGCGGCCAGCGCCGCGAACAGCAGCGCGGCGAACGGCGGATAGGTGAACGGAAGCCCGTCCCTCGGGGCATACAGTTCGTTGACGCCGGACTCGCCGGTCTGCAGCACCCGGTTGCCGCCGTAGAAGTAGACCTCGAAGTCGTTCAGGAGCGGGATGTAGGCGCTGTACAACACCATCACGGCGGCGGCGAGGGCAAGCCCGCCGGCCGCCGTCACCACCCAGCCTCGGGTGGTGGTCGGGACGGCCCGGGCGGTGGTGGTGGTCACGAGTGTTAGCTGCCTGACTCGACGCCGGCGAGACCGTCGAGGGCCTGCTCCAGGTCGGCGATGAGATCCTCGGCGTCCTCAATGCCGCAGGAAAGCCGGACCAGGTTGACCGGAACGGCCAGTTCGGTGCCCTTGACCGACGCGTGCGTCATTTCGGAGGGGTAGTTCATCAGGGACTCAATGCCGCCAAGGGACTCCGCGAGGGTGAAGACGGTGGTCGATTCGGCCACCTTCCGCGCCGCCGCTTCGCCGCCCTTGAACTGCACCGAGATCATGCCGCCGAACTTCTTCATCTGCTTCTTGGCCAGCTCGTGGCCGGGGTGGGAGGGCAGGCCCGGGTACAGCACGGCCTCCACCTCGGGGCGCTGCAGCAGCCACTCGGCCACGGCCTGCGCGTTGTCGCTGTGCCGGTCCATCCGGACGCCCAGGGTCTTGAGCCCCCTGGTGGTGAGGAAGGCGTCCATCGGCCCCGACACGGCGCCGACGGCGAACTGCACGAAGCCGATCTTCTCGGCGAGTTCGGGGTCGTTGACGATGATTGCTCCGCCGACGACGTCGGAGTGCCCGCCGATGTACTTGGTGGTCGAGTGCACGACGATGTCGGCACCGAGCGTCAGCGGGGTCTGCAGGTAGGGCGAGGCGAAGGTGTTGTCCACAACGAGGAGGGCGCCGACGTCGTGCGCCACCTTGGCGAGCGCCTCGATGTCCGTGATCTTCATCATCGGGTTCGAGGGCGTCTCGACCCACACAAGCCGGGTCTTGTTGGCCGAAACGGCCTTGGCCACGGCCTCAGGATCGGACATGTCCACGGGGGTGTTGCCGATGCCCCACTCCCCCAGGACCCTGCTGATCAGCCGGTAGGTGCCGCCGTAAGCGTCGTTGCCGAGCACGATATGGTCGCCCGGCCGGGTCAGCGCACGGATCAGGGAGTCCTCGGCGGCGAGGCCAGAGCTGAAGGAGAACGCCGCGGCGCCGCCTTCCAGCGCGGCCAGCTGCTCCTGCAGCGAGTCGCGGGTGGGGTTGGTGCCCCGGCCGTATTCATAGCCGGCGCGCAGCACGCCGATGGCCTCCTGCGCATAGGTGGTGGAGAAGTGCACAGGGGGCACGACGGCGCCGGTGCGCGGCTCGAAGGCCTGGCCGGCGTGGACTGCGCGGGTGTTGAAACCGGGGTTCTTAGGCAAAGACATGGGAGGTCCTTTCGTCCGGCGTCCGGGCGCCCGGCAGGGCAGTTCCGGTCTCCGGGCCAGTTGGCTGAGGTCGGTTTGCTAGGGTCAGTTGCTGAGGTACGCGAGGAGATCGTGGCGGGTCAGGATGCCCACGGGGGCGCCGACGAACGTCACCATCAAGGTGTCGGCGTCGGACAGGAGTTCGCGGGCGGTGGAGATCGATTCGAGCGAACCGATGACGGGCAGCCGGGCTTCCATGTGTTCGGAGATCTTGTCCGTCAGCTTTGCCTCGCCGCGGAACAGCTTGGCGGTCAGGGTGCGTTCGTCGACGGCGCCGAGGACCTCGCCCATCACCACGGGCGGCTCCTGGGACAGGACGGGGATGTGCGAGACGCCGTACTCGTTCATGATGTTGATGACGTCGCGGACGCTCTCGTTGGGGTGGATGTGCACGAGGTCCGGCAGTTCGCCGGTCTTGGCCTTGAGGATCTCGCCCACGGAGGCGTCGTCCCCGCTGGCCAGGAAGCCGTAGGAGCGCATCCACTGGTCGTTGAAGATCTTGGCCATGTACCCGCGGCCGGAGTCGGGCAGGATCACCACGACTACGGCGTCCGAGGGAAGGTCGCGGGCGACCTGCAGCGCGGCGACGACGGCCATGCCGGAGGACCCGCCAACCAGCAGGCCTTCCTCCCGCGCCAGCCGGCGTGTCATGGCGAAGGAGTCGGCGTCGCTGACGGCAATGACGTCGTCCGGGACGGACTTGTCGTAGTTGGCGGGCCACATGTCCTCGCCGACGCCTTCGACGAAGTACGGCCGGCCGGTGCCGCCCGAGTAGACGGAACCTGCCGGGTCTGCCCCGATGATCCTGACCACGCCGCCGTCGGCCTCGGCCCGCGCTGCGGAAACTTCCTTGAGGTACCGGCCGGTGCCGGTGATGGTGCCGCCGGTGCCGGCGCCGATGACGCAGTGGGTGACCGTCCCGTCGGTGTCCTGCCAGATCTCCGGGCCGGTGGATTCATAGTGGCTGGCCGGCGCGGCCGGGTTGGAGAACTGGTCGGGCTTGTAGGCGCCCGGGATCTCGGTGACCAGCCGGTCAGAGACGCCGTAGTAGCTTTGCGGGCTGTCCGGGGGCACGGCGGTGGGCGTCACCACGACTTCGGCGCCGTAGGCCTGCAGCACTGCCCGCTTGTCCTCGCCGACCTTGTCCGGCACCACGAAGATGCAGCGGTAGCCCTTCTGCTGGGCCACGAGGGCCAGCCCCACGCCGGTGTTGCCGGAGGTTGGTTCGACGATGGTGCCGCCGGGCAGGAGCTTGCCCGTGCGTTCGGCTTCCTCGATCATCTTGGCCGCGATGCGGTCCTTGATGGAACCGCCCGGGTTCAGGTATTCCAACTTCACCAGGACCGTGGCCCCGATGCCGTCGGTGACGTGGTTCAGCTTGACGAGGGGGGTATGGCCGATGAGGTCCAGGACGGACTGCGCGTACTTCATATATACAAAGTTACCGTCTTGGCGCTGCGGAACCTGCCATCGCGGATGCCGCCAGGTCATCCATCACCGAGCGCCCTGTCACGGCAGGCGCCTGGCCGAGCTGTTCAGCTATTTCACGGCCGACCCCGCCGGTATCCATGCCCATTGCCGGGCCGGACAGCCCGGGCAGGCCACGGAGCACGTTGACCGCTGCGGCTTCAATAGCGAGGGCCGCCTCGCGCTCACCCAGGTGCGCCAGGCACATGGCGGTGGAAAGCACCGCACCCACGGGGTTCGCCCAGCCCTTGCCTGCGATGTCCGGGGCCGAGCCGTGGATGGCCTCGAACATGCTGGGGGCAGAGCCGTCCAGGTTCAGGTTGGCACTTGCTGCAACGCCCAGGCCACCTTGGATCACTGCACCCAGGTCCGTGATGATATCGCCGAACAGGTTGTCGGTGACCACAACGTCGAACCGCTCCGGCGCTACGGGCAGATGGAAGCACATGGCGTCGACGTGCACGTAGTCCACCTCCACATCCGGATACCGCACAGCGAGATCGTCCACCGTGTCCTGCCACAGGGTGCCGGCCTCAATGAGGATGTTTTTCTTGTGGCAGAGCGTGAGCTTGCCGCGGCGCTGCTGCGCGAGCCGGAAGGAGTAGTCGACCACGCGCTCGACGCCCTGGCGGGTATTGACCGACTCCTGGACGGCGACAGCATGCGGCGTGCCCGCGTGTACGGTAGAGCCGCGCCCCACGTAGGCGCCTTCCGTGTTCTCGCGCACGATGACGAGGTCGCAGCGCTCGGGGGTCAGGTCGGCGATCGGCGTCGCGACCCCGGGATAGAGTTTGACCGGCCGCAGGTTCACCGCCTGCTGGAACGCCGTGCGCATGGCGAGGATGAAGCCGCGCTCAAGCACGCCCGGCGTGACGGCGGGATCCCCCATCGCGCCGAACAGCACGGCGTCATGGCCGCGCAGCTGCTCGTCGAGCGCGGCGGTCCAAAGTTCACCGGTGCGAAGGTACCTGCCCGCCCCGGCGTCGATCATTGTCAGGTCGGTGGTAAATCCGAAGGCCCGGCCCGCTGCCTCGAGGACCCCGAGGGAGGCATCGATGACTTCGGGACCGATGCCATCTCCGGGGATGACTGCGATCTTGTGCGTGCTCACTGTGAAGGCCTTTCCTGCTGCGAGATGATTTGGAGTTCGTGGCTGATGTAGCTGCGGATCTGCAGTTCAGCCGAGTCCGGGTCGCCCGCCCGCAGTGAACCGACCACTGCGGCATGGGCTGCGGAAACGGCAAGGATGTGTTCGGGCAGGAGGCCGTAGCGCGGACGGAAGACTTCCTCCGTCATGCGGACAAGCGGCTCGTTGCGCTGCAGATGGCTGTTGCCCGAGGCCTCTAACAAGAGGCAATGGAAGGCGGACCCGAGGCGGTGGTAGGTACGGCCCGACGCGCGGCGCTGTTCCCTCGCCAGGCGTTCCAGCTCGCCGAGCGTCCGTTCGCCGAGCCTGGAGCATGCCAGGCGCACCGCCGTCGTGCCGAGCGCTTGCCGGAACTCATAGGCCTCGCTGAGCCGGCCGGCGTCCCAAGCGGCCACACGCGCAGTGCCGCCCGGATCGACGTCGAGCAGGCCGTCCTGGGCGAGGACGCGGTAGGCCTCCCTCAGCGGAGTCCGGCTCAGGCCCAGCTCGGCGGAAAGTTCCTCCTGCGCCAGGCGGTCTCCCGGCTGGTAACGGCCGGCAAAGACCCGCTCACGGACGACGGCGGCCGTCTCCTCCACGAGCGAGACGCTGCTGCGCCATGAGGAATTCAAAGTGACCGTCCGGGGTTCGTAGGAGGAGACAAAGGTGTAACGGGATTCCAGAGCGTCGGACCGCCTCCGACTCTGGCCCTGCATCCAGCATCTTGTCAATGGCGGCGGGCAAAAGGTAGCGAGCAAGGGCGGTCCAGGGAGCCATCTGTTGACCGCGGGCTGTAAACGGAACTAGCCTAGGCAGAATACTGGTCAGACCACTAGTTTGGAATGCAGCCCGCGCTTCACCGCCGAAGAGTCGAAAGGCACAGACCGTGTCCCCATACCTCACCGCTTATCCAGAAGGACTGCCAGTTGGGGACAACTGGGTCCCCTGTGCCGACAGTGCCCCTGTCATTTTTCCCTTCGATGGGTCCACGGTGGCACACTCCCCCGTCGGCGGCGTGGAGCACGCGCAACGGGCTCTGGAAGCCGCCGACAAAGCCGCCCCGGCAGTAGCCGCCCTCAGCACGGGCACAAAGCGAGCCATTCTGCTGGCCGTGCACGAGGCCCTTGCCGCGCGCCGCACGGAACTGGAAAACCTGCTGGTTCTGGAGACGGGCAAGCCCCTGGTGGACTGCCGGGTGGAGGTGGCGCGCACGCTGACCACCTGGGCATCCGCGGCCGAGGAAGTGTCCCACACCCACGGAGAGACCGTGCCGCTGGACCTGCAGCCCCTGGGCGAAGGGATGATCGGTTACTGGACGCGGAAACCGGCGGGTGTGATCGTGGGTATCGCCGGCTTCAACTATCCGCTTCTGCTCGCGAGCCACAAGCTCGCACCCGCTCTCGCCGCGGGTTGCCCGATCATCCTCAAGCCGGCGCCCAACACTCCCCTCACCACTCTCTGGGCAGTCCACCTCGTGCGCGAAGTCCTCGCGGCATTCGGCGCACCGGCTGAAGCCGTGCAGCTGGTGACGGGCGGTATTGACGTGGGCGAGGCGCTGGTGGCCGACCCCCGGGTCGCGGTCGTCTCCTTCACAGGCTCGGCGGGCGTCGGGCACCAGATTGCCCGAAACGCTGCGCCGCGCAAGGCAGTGCTGGAGCTCGGTTCCAACACCGGCTTCATCGTCGCTGCCGACGCCGTCATCCACGACGCCGTGGACGCCGTCATCCGCGGCGGTTTCTACGCCAACGGCCAGGCGTGCATCTCGATCCAGCGCATCGTCGTCGTCGAGGACGTTGCGCAGGCGTTTGAGGATGCGCTGCTGTCCCGCCTCGACGAGGTGGTCGTCGGGGACCCTCGGTCGGAGAGCACCCGCGTTGCGCCGGTCATCAACGAAGCTTCCAGGATCCGTATCCTCGGCTGGATCGCAAAGGCCACTGAGGGCGGGGCCCGGGTCCTGGCCGGCGGCACGGAACGGGACCGGACCATCCTGCCAACTGTCATGGCTGATGTCCCCGAGGACGCGGAGCTCTGGTGTGAGGAGATTTTCGGACCGGTGGTGTGCCTGCGGACCGTCCCGGATGTAGACACGGCCATACGGGTGGTCAACGAGTCCCGCTACGGGCTCCAGGCCGCCGTGTATACCAAGTCTTTGGAAACGGCGTTCCGTGCGGTCAACGAACTCCAGGTGGGCGGCGTGGTCGTCAACGAGATCCCCGGCTTCCGCTCGGACATCATGCCCTACGGCGGAGTCAAGGATTCCGGAACCGGCCGTGAAGGCCCGCGCTTCGCGATCGAGGAATTCACCGTGACCCGCATGGCCATGATCCGGCCCTAGCGACCCGCCCAATAGTCAAAAACTTCTACAGAAAAGACCTCATGGACTACTCTCAGCTCTTCCAGTTTTCCGGTCGCAGGGTGCTGGTAATCGGCGCCGGCAGCGGTATCGGCCGCGAGGCCGCGCTCGCGTTGGGAGCGCATGGTGCCGCCGTCGTCTGCGCCGACCGGGACGGCGCGACGGCGGCCGAGACCGCCGCCATGATCGGCAGCACGGCGACGTCCGTCGTGCTGGACGTGCTGGACCATGAAGCCGTGCGTGCTGCCGCCGTGGAGTACGGCGACATCTCCGCGTTGGTGTTTACCGCTGCCACCAACGTCCGCAAGCGCATCGCTGACTACACCATGGACGAGTTCGACCGCGTGGTGAACCTGAACCTGCGGGCGTCCTTCACACTGCTCCAGGCCTTCGGGCCCGTCATGGCCGCCAACGGCGGCGGCTCCATCATCGGCTTCGCCTCGATCCGGGCAGTGACCGTGGAAGCCGGACAGGGCGTCTACGCCGCAACGAAGGCCGGCCTTGTGCAGCTGGCCCGCACGGCCGCAGCCGAGCTGGGGCCAATGGGTGTCCGCGTCAACGTGATCGCCCCGGGCGTCGTGGAGACGCCGCTGACCGCGCAGATCAAAAACAACCCGGAGTGGTACGACGCCTATGCCGCCAAGAGCGCGCTGGGACGCTGGTCCAAGCCGGCAGAGCTGGCCGGGGCCGTCGTGTACCTGGCCTCCGAGGCCTCCAGCTTCGTGACAGGATCGGTATTGACCGTCGACGGCGGCTGGACGGCGATCGACGGGCGCTTCGACCCGCCGAACTCGTAGGGACATCCACGCGAAGGAGAGATCGCACGTGACAGATCAGGCGCCGCCGGTGAAAACCAAGCGCGCTTTCGAAGAGATCGTGGACCGGATCGAGCAGGCGATCATCAGCGGCGACCTCAAGACCGGCGACCGGCTGCCAGGGGAACGCGAGCTGGTGACGCAGTTTGAGGTCGGCCGGTCCTCCGTCCGCGAGGCCATGCGCGTCTTGGAAAGCAACGGCCTCGTTGCTGCGCGGCCCGGAGACCCTCGGGGTGCCGTCATACTGGCCCCCACCGCGGCACCCCTGCGCAAAATGATGACCCGGTTGACCCAGGCGTCATCGACCAGCCTGGCTGACCTCCTGATCTACCGGATGACCCTGGAATCGGCCGCGAATTCACTCGCCGCCTCGAGGCGCACCGCCGATGACCTGCTGCAGCTGGAAAAAGCCATGGCCCGGATGAGGCAGGCCGTGAGGCTCGGGCAGCAGGAGTTCGGGCAGGCGGATCTGGACTTCCACGACATCGTGGCGCGGTCCAGCGGCAACGCAATGATCCAGGTCTCCGGGGACGCGGTGCGCCAGTCCATCGAGGAGCTCATCACGTCGTCGATCCGGGACAGCAGCGACGATCGCCAATTGATGATGCGGACCATCTCCCACCACGGCGACGTCTTCGACGCCATCCGCGAGCGGGATGCCCACCGGGCGGAGCACCTGGCCCGGAGCAGCCTTTTCGAGTACTACGGCCATCTGCTGCACGACGATGACCGGGCTGCCCTGGCAGCCCTGGCCTCCTTCGGCACTCCTGCCGCTCCCGGCGAATAGCGGCCAGTTCAGTCCAGCAGGTGCCAGTCAGGAACGGCTGACGCCGGGCGCTCGCCCTCGTACCAGGCAGCGGCGCGCAGTACGTCGTCGTCGGCACCTATCCGGCCGGCCAGCTGGACTCCGATCGGACGGCCGTCCGAAGTGAAGCCGCAGTTGACTGTCGCTGCCGGTTGGCCGGACATGTTGTACGGCACGGTGAACGCAATGTGGGCCATTGTCTGGTGGGGGTCGTCCACGGGCATTGGCTGCTCGGCCGGGAAGGCGGCCATCGGGGCCACCGGTGAGATCACGAGGTCAAAGCCGGACGTGGCCGCGATCGCCGCCTTTTGCATCTGGTCGATGCGACCAAAGTTGCGGATGGTCTCCGCGCCGTCGAACCGGGCGCCGCCGGAGCACCACTGGGCGATATAGGGCAGGACCTTCTCCTGCTCCACGGGAGGCAGCGCCTGGTAGTCGGCCCAGGAGCGTGTCCGCCAGAAATTGTCCAGCCCGTCCATCATGTCCTGGTCGATGAACGCAGCGATCCTCTCCACGGTGGCCCCGGCGGCAGCAAATAGCTCCGCCACAGCCTCCACCGCAGCAAGTACCTCAGGGTCCGGTACAGCCCCGGCACCTGCGTCGGTATGGAGGGCTACCCGCAAGGACGAAACACCAATCCCGCCCATGGTCCAGTCCATAGCCGGGTAGGGCCGGGAGGTGTAGTCGCGGATGTCGGGCTTGGCGAGGATGCTCATGAACAGGGCAGCATCGGCAACGCTTCTGGCCATCGGCCCTGCCGCCCGGCCGATATAAGGCACATCCAGCGGAATGAGCCCTGCACTCGGTTTCAGAGTGGCGAGCCCTTGCCACGTGCCGGGGAGCCGGATGGAACCACCGATGTCGGTCCCCACGTGCAGCGGGCCGTAACCTGCGGCAGCGGCGGAACCGGCGCCTGCGCTCGAGCCGCCCGTGGTCCATTCCGGATTCCAGGCGCTGCGGGAGATGCCGTGCAGGCTCGAGACCCCGGACGAGAGCATTCCCCAGTCAGGCATCGTTGTGGATCCCAGGACCACTGCCCCGTTTTCGAGGATGCGGTCAGTGATGGGCGCATTCACCGAGGGGACTTTGGGCGCGGCGAGCGCGGTGCCGGACGGCATCGGCACTCCGGCGCGGGCGATGTTCTCCTTGACGGTTACCGGCACGCCGTCGAGCGGGCCGCGCTGCGTGCCGTTCCGCCACCGGCGTTCACTGGCCTGCGCGTCCATCCGTACTTCCGCCGGATCGAAGCGGTAGAACGCGTTCAGCACAGGTTCCCGTTCTTCCACCCGCTGGATCACGGCTTCGGCTACTTCGACCGGAGACAGCTGGCCGGCGGCATAGGCGCTGCCAAGCTCTCCGGCGGAAAGGTTGTGAAGCGTTGTGGTCGAAAGCTGTGACATGACGATCCTTTCAGCGTGCAGGCGTGGGCTCACGCGCAGCCAGTTCAGAACGTAGGGACATTGAGGAGTTGACAAGGGTGCGCGTGTATTCGTGGCGCGGTTGTTCGTAAATCTGCGCGGTGCTGCCGGTCTCCACGATCTGTCCGCTGTTCATGACGACCACGTTGTCGCAGACATGACGGACGACGCCCAGGTCATGGGAGACAAACACGAGGGTCAGCTGGTACTCATCAACGAGATCGGACAGCAGGTTCAGGACCTGCGCCCGGACGGAGACGTCCAGGGCGCTGACCGGCTCGTCGGCGACCAGCACCCGCGGCTGACAGATCAGTGCCCGCGCAATGGAGATGCGCTGCCGTTGGCCGCCGGAAAACTGATGCGGGAAGCGTTCGGCCGCGTCCACTGGCAGTCCGACGGCGAGGAGCATCTCGCCGACGAGCTTGCGTTGACGGGCGCTGTCCACCTTTTGCCCCGGGGCCAGGAGCGGTTCGGCCACGATGTCCTGCACCCGCATCCGGGGATTCAAGGACCCCATGGGGTCCTGAAAGACGATCTGGAGCTGCTGGCGCAGCTGGGCCAGTTGGCTTTCCTTGGCCCCGGCCACTTCATTGCCGGCCACCCGGACGCTGCCGGAACTCGGCTGGTCCAGCCCGGCAAGGATGCGCAGCAGTGTGGACTTTCCGGAGCCGGATTCTCCCACCACCCCGAAGCGTTGCCCGGCCGCGACTTCGAAGGAAATCCCCCGCAGGGCCTGGACCTCAGTCGGTTTTCCGAACAGCGACGTGCGGCCTCGGTGATAAGTGCGGACCAGGTCAGTAACGCTGATAACCGGTTCAGTGGCGGCAGCGGCTTCAACACCACGGCCAGCCGGCTGCCCGGGTAGCCTGTCACCGGTCGGGCTCGTGTTGCCGGCCTGCACTTTCCCAACGGGAGTTGGTTCTCCACCCGGGTCCCCGCTGTTGGCCGTCTTCACCGGCGCCGGGGGAATGTACGCGGCGGCGGACGCCACGGTGAAGAGCCGGCCGTCGGCGTCGGTTGCGTCCAGGTCTGACGCCGCCAGCAGTCCGCGGGTGTAGGGATGCTCGGGGCGGGCGAAGACGTCCTCAGTAGTTCCCTCCTCCACCACCTGGCCGTTGTTCATCACCAAGACGCGGTCGCACATATTGGCCACCACGGAGAGGTCGTGGGTGATGAACAGCAGGCCGGTGCCGCGCTGCTGGACAGACTCCAGGATCAGGTCGAGAACCTGCCGCTGGACGGTGACGTCGAGGGCCGTCGTCGGCTCGTCACAGAGCAGCAGCGACGGGTCGTTTGCGAGCGCCATGGCCAGCATGGCCCGCTGCCGCTGCCCGCCGGAGAGCTGGTGCGGATAGGCCTTGGCCGCCTCGGCAGGATCGGGCAGCTTCACGCTGGCCAGCAGCTCAACGGCCCTCGCATTGGCGGCGGCCCGGCCCGACACGGTCCGGTGCTTGGTCATGATCTCGGCGACCTGGGGGCCGACCTTCATGAGCGGATTCAGCGCCGTGAGCGGCTCCTGGAACACCATGGCCATGTCCTTGCCACGGATCTTGCGGAGCCGTGAGTCTGCGGCCGCGACCAGGTTCTCGTCCCCTCCGCCGAGCCGGATGGAGCCGGACGCAGTGACACCTTCGGGCAGCAGCCCCATAAGTGCCGTCGCCGTCATGGACTTCCCGGAGCCGGACTCGCCGATCAGGCCGATTCTCTCTCCGCGTTGCATCTGGAGGTTGAAATTCCTGACCAGGACCCGGTCCCGGGTGGAAACATCCATGCCCTCCACGTCCAGCAAGGCACCAGGTTTTCCGGCGTTGCTCATGATCAGCGCTCTCCGTTCAGTTTCGGGTCAAAAAGGTCACGGAGACCATCGCCAAGCAGATTGAAACCCAGGACGGCGACAGCGATCGCCGCGCCCGGCCAAACGGCGAGCATTGGGTAGGTGCCCAGGAACTGCTGGGACTCCTGCAGCATCCGGCCCCACGAGGGCACCGGCGGGGGCGTGCCCAGGCCCAGGAAGGACAATGCAGCCTCGGCCAGCACCGCAATGGCGAAGGTGACGGAGCACTGCACCACCACCATCCCGGCAATATTGGGAACCACATGCCGGCGCGCAATCCGCAACGGGCTCTGGCTCGATGCCTTGGCCGCGAGCACGTATTCCGTGCTCATGACCTGGAGGGCGCCGCTTCGCGCAACCCGGGCGAAGCCGGGAATCGATCCGATGCCGATGGCGAGCATCGCTGTCGCCGTGCTGGCGCCGAAGACTGCACCGAACATGATGGCGACGAGCAGCGCCGGGAAAGCGAGGAGGATGTCCGCGGCGCGCATGGTGATTTCCTCGGTTGCCCCGCGCCGCATGCCAGCCAGTATGCCGAGCGGGGTGCCGACGGCCAACGCGATTCCGACTGCAATCAGGCCCACCAGCAAAGTGATGCGGGCACCGTGCAGGATGCCGGAGAACAAGTCCCGGCCATAGCGGTCGGTTCCCATGATGTGCGCCGCACTGCTGCCTTGGAGCCGCTGGCTGGGGTAGGCCTGCACGGGGTCGTAGGGGGTCCAGATGAAGGACGTCACGGCAGCCAGCACAACTAGGGCCACCAGAGCGGCGCCGACCACCAGGGCGGCCGTGGGCTTCGCGCGTCCGCCCTTTTTGAGGGCGATGGAAGCAGGGATCGAGGTCATGGTTAAGCCTTCTTCCGGATGCGCGGGTCCAAAACCGTGTAGAGAACATCCACCACCAGGTTGATGACCAACGTGATGGCCACGAGGACCATCACCACGGACTGGACGGTGAGGAGGTCGCGGTTGCCCACGGCGTCGAGCAACATGGACCCCAACCCCGGGATCACAAAGACCCGTTCAATCACCACGGCACCTATGATCAGGGCGGCCAATTGCACGCTGGTGACCGTGAGAACGGGAATCGCCGCATTGCGAAGCCCGTGCTTGAGCAGGCTTTCCAGCGGGCCCAATCCCTTGGAGCGCGCCGTGCGCAAGTAGTCCTCGCTCATCACTTCCATCACCGCGGAACGGACATAGCGGGTAAGGATGGCCCCCTGCACGGAGGCGAGGGCCAGGACGGGCAGGAACACCCGGCTGAGGAACCCGCCGAAATCCTGGCCCGGCGGAGTCCAGCCGTTTGCTGGGAACCAGCCCAGGCCAACGGCAAAGACGACCACCAGGAGGATGCCGGCCAAGAAGTTCGGCACGGCGACGCCCAGTTGGCTCAGCCCGCTGATGAGGATGCCGCTGGGATTGCGGTGGCGGACCGCCGCAAACGTTCCGAACGGGATGGCGATCAGCAGGGCCACGATCATGGCCAGGAGGACGAGGATCAGGCTGACCTGGACCCTGTCGAGGACCAGAGGACTGATGTCCTGGTGCGTGACGTAGGAGATGCCGAAGTCGCCGAAGGGCAGCCCGAAGGCCCAATCGAAATACTGCGTGACCAGGGGACGGTCTGTCCCGAATTCGGCCTGCGTCCTGGCCACCAGTTCCGGCGTGGCATTGACGCCCAAGGCGATCTGGGCAGGGTCACCGGGAATTGCCCGCATGAGCAGGAACACCAGGACCGTCGCGGCCACATAGGTTCCGAGGAACCGCGCCAGGTTGATCAGCAAGCGGATTGCCACGCCAGCTCCTCCTTCAGTTTGCTGTCAGTTGCTCGATAGACGGCTTTTATTCTCGGGCCCGATGCTACTTCCAGCCGATAGCACTGAGATCCAAGGCCTCGGTAACAGAGTTGGCCGGGACACCCGTGACGCCTGCTTTTGCCACCACGATGTTCGGGAAGAGGAACAACGCGTCCGCCGCGGCGTCCTCGGCGATCGTACGGACCACCTGCTTCATACCGCTCGCATAGCCGGCCTCATCTGCTGAATCAGCGGCGGCTGCCACGTCCTTGATCTTTGAGTTGTCGTAGCCCAGGTAGTAGTTGGGGTTATTGAACATTGTTAGCAGGTCCCGGCTTTCCACGGCGAGCACCACGGACATCTGGTAGTTGTGCTTGGTGAACACCTTGTCCAGCCAGACGGCCGGGAACTCGGCGGACTCGATCTTAGCTTTAATGCCTACCTCGGCCAGCTGGGAGACCACTATCTCGGACACAGCCGTGGCATAGGGCCGGGTCGGGACGGTAAAGGTGATGTCCAGGTTTTCGGCGCCAGCTTCCTTGAGCAGTTGCTTGGCCTTGGCAGGATCATGAGGGTACAGATTGTTCAGGTCCTCGTAGTACGGGTCCGTCGGCGGCACCGGGGCACCAATCACCTTCCCGTAGCCACCCCAAGCGGTGTCCACGACTGCCTGGCGGTCGATGGCGTACATAACGGCTTTGCGGACGCGCACGTCGTTGAACGGGGCCACCTTGTTGTTCATGGACAGCACGATCTCGCCGTTGGAAGTCCCTTCCAGAACCTGGAACTTCGAATCGCTCGTGAACGAGGAGAGCAGTTCCGGAGCCTGCATGTTGTACACGACGTCCACGTCGCCAGTCTTCAGCGCGTTGGTGGTGGCGACGGCGTCGGCGAAGTAGCGCAGGGAAACCGTCTTGACCTTGGGCTTCTCCCCCCAATAACCGTCCCGGGCAGCGAACTCAATCGACTGTCCGCGGTTCCAGGCCTTGATGTCATAGGGGCCCGTGCCGATGGCGGTGTTGGCAAGGTCCGCCACGCCGCTGGGATCGAAGATTGCGCCCACAGGAGTGCCCATGTTGAAAAGCCACGCGTTGCTTGGCTGCTTCAGCGCGATGGCGACCTCCGTGTCACTGACAACACTGACCGAATCGACGACGTCCATCTTGGATTTGAGGCTCGAGACCCAGGCATCGGACTTCACGCGTTCGATGCTGAACTTCACGTCAGAGGCAGTAAAAGCCTCGCCGTTGGAAAACTTGGCGCCTTGACGGAGTTTGAAGGTGTACACCTTGCCGTCCGGGCTCACGGTCCAGGACTCGGCCAGCAGCGGCACGATCTTGCCGTCCTGGTCGATTTTGACCAGGCCTTCGTAAACGTTTGACATGAGCGCCTGCGGGATCGCCGCGCCGGCCGTCTTGGTGAAGTCGAGGTTCACCGGCTCGCCGGTGAGTGCCACGGTGACCTTTGACTTGTCTGCGGTGGCCGCAGCAGCCCCTCCTCCACCGGTGGCGCCCGAACCTGCGTTGCAGGCGGTCAAGGACAACGAGCCGGCAAGCAGAATTGCAAGTGCCAGGCCGTGGTTATTACTCCGGCGCAAAAGTCTCTCCCTCGAACGAGACGGCAGGTGTCCGTCAACGTGACCAATCTAACAGCCAATAAGCTATATGTATCTACTTAGTAAAATGGTCTTACCAGTTAGCGTCCCATTTCTGCAGTTACGGCCGGTTGCGGACGTAAGCTTGCTGACACGGGCTCGGTTGGTGAACACCTCCCTGACGATGGAAGGCATCCCATGAATAGCGTGACCTTCACGCCGGCGGTCCCCACCCTTACTTACCAGCGGGTGGTTGAGCAGATCGAGCAGGCGATCCTGTCCGGGGAAATTAAGCCTGGACAGCACCTTCCCAGCGAGCGGGAGTTGATGGTCCAACTCTCAGTCAGCCGCCCCACGGTGCGCGAAGCACTGCGGGTGCTGCAGAGCCAGGGACTTATTGCCTCCAAGCCCGGTGGCCGCGGAGGCCCGGTGGTCCTGCCCGTATCCCCTGAGACATTGGGCCGCTCATTCACCATGGCGGCACGGATAGCGTCGCTGTCCCTGTCCGAGCTCGTGCAATTCCGCATCGTGCTGGAGAGTTCCGCCTGCCAACTCGCCTCCGCCTTACACACGCCGGAGCAGTTGGACCAGATGCGTGACGCCGTCCAGCGCATGGAAGCCCAAGTTGCTAATGGCTCCGAGGACTTCAACCGCGCTGATTTGGACTTTCACGCAGCGATCTGGGATGCCAGCCACAACAGCCTTCTGCGCGTCTGCGGCCAAGCCGTCGCGGGCTCCATCCTGAACCTCATGAATGACAGGATGCAGCGTTCCGAGGACTCACTCTCGGCCATGGAGGGCGCCCTGGAGCGGGACCGCGCCCTTTTTGATGCGATCGCGGCAGGCGACAGCGCGGCGGCAGGCGAAACGGCGCGGAGCGCTATATCCGCGTACTTTGCCGAGTATCTGGACGATGAAGGAACACGGGGACTACAAGCGCTGTCGGGGTGAGTACCGGGCTCAGGCGCCGATGTCGTTCGCTCCCGCCGCCGTTCCGGTGCCGGCGGCTTCGGCGGCCCCGCCTTCCGGCGCGGCGCTCTGCCACAGCCCCACGACGTTGCCCTCGGTGTCCTTGAAGTAAGCGGCCCAGCCCATGCCGCCCACCTCCTGCCGCGGCAGGACGGTGCTGCCGCCCAAGGAACCGATTTTCTCGAGCGCCGCATCGATGTCGTCAACGTCCACGGTGACCACCGGGGAGGTGATGTTCCCCTCCCGCCGGAACATGCCGCCATTGATGGAACCCGGCGTCGACGGCATGCCCCTGTCATCCGTCGGAGTGGTTTTGACCATGGTGTAGCTCATCTCCGGCATGGGGTTAACCTCCCAGCCAAACGCCGAACTGTAGAACTTCCCCGCACGTTCTTCGTCGTCCACCGGGATCTCGAAGTGGACTATTCCTCCGGCCATCACGCTCACCTGACATTCAAAAGTAGGGCCAAAAAGTTAGGCGCGGGCGGTCCACGCCACACCCGGATTTTAGTCTCGGGCGGTCGGGTTGATCAGGGCCGTCCGGCCTCTGGTTCCAGGGCCGTCCGCCTCAGGGCCGTCCGCCCGGGGGCGTCCGGACTCAGGTTCCTGGGATGCGGTTCCCGGGCTGTCGGTCCCGGTGCGGGGCCCGGCGTGGGAAAATGTCCGAATGAGCATCGCAGAGATCCCCGCGGCCCGGGCTGCCGCGGCGGACGCCTCGTTGCGCTGGCACCCGGACGGCCCCTTCGACCTCCAGCAGACCGTCGGCCCCCTTCTCCGCGGCCACGGCGATCCCTCCGTCCTTACGGCGCCGGACGGGCTCTGGATGGCTTTCACGACGCCGGCCGGTCCGGCGAGCCTGCGCCTGGGATCCCTCGGCCACGGCGCGGATGTAGCCGTCGATGCCTTGGCGTGGGGGCCGGGAGCAGCCTTTGCGGTCGAGGCGGTACCCCGCATGTTGGGGCGCGACGACGACTGGACCGGCTTCGACGAGCCCGCGTTCCACGCCACACTCCCGCGGATGGTCACGGAGGCCCGCCGCAGGAACCTGGCCGTGCGGCTGCCCGCCACCGGCCGGATTATTGATGCGCTGGTGCCCACGGTTCTGGAGCAGAAAGTCACGCTCATCGAGGCCCGCCGCGGCTACCGCTACCTCATGTACCGCTTCGGGACCCCGGCCCCCGGCGCCGGCAGCGTGGCACCGGCCAACCTCATGGTCCAGCCCACCGCGGAGCAGTGGCTGCGGATACCGTCCTGGGAATGGCACAAGGCGGGGGTGGGCCCCCAGCGGTCCGCCACCGTCATGCGGGCGCTGCGCTCCGCCGTCGCACTTGAACGCCTGGCCGCCCTACCGGCTGCAGAAGCAGCGGCGAAAATGCAGGCGGTGCCCGGCATCGGCGTCTGGACCGCGGCGGAGGTGGTGCAACGCACGCACGGCTGCCCGGATTCGATCTCGGTGGGCGACTACCACCTCGCAGCGTACGTGGGTGCGGCGCTGACCGGCCGCCGCACGGACGACGCCGGCATGCTCCGCCTGCTGGCGCCGTGGGCGGGCCACCGGCAGCGCGTGGTGCGGATGATCGGGCTCAGCGGCTTCCGGAAGCCCACGTTCGGCGCGCGCATGACCATCCAGGACCACCGCGGGCACTGAGCCTGCGCTCCGCTGTACGGCTAGAGACCCAGCCGTGCCACCGCTTCCTCCCGCATCTCCACCTTCCGGACCTTGCCGGAAACGGTCATGGGGAAGCTCTCCCGGACGTCGACGTAGCGCGGAATCTTGTAGTGCGCCAGCTTGCCGCGGCAGAATTCCGCCACCCCCGCCGCGTCCAGCGGCGCGGCCCCGGGCTTCAGGATCACGCACGCCATCAGCTCCTCCCCGTACCGGGCATCCGGAACACCGATCACCTGCACGTCCTGGATGTCCGGATGGGTATAAAGGAATTCCTCGATCTCGCGCGGATAGATGTTCTCGCCGCCGCGGATCACCATGTCCTTGATCCGGCCCTCGATCACGATGTACCCGTCCTCGTCCATCCGGGCGAGGTCGCCGGTGTGCATCCAGCCCTCGGGGTCAATCGCCTCCGCGGTCTTTTCGGGCTGGTTCCAGTAGCCCTTCATGACGGCATAGCCACGGGTGCACAGCTCCCCGATCGGGCCGCGCGGCAGCACCTCCCCGGTGGCCGGGTCCACGATCCGGCTTTCCAGCCGCGGCATGGTGCGGCCCACGGTCTGGGTGCGCTGGGCCATGGTGTCCGAGCTCCGGGTCATGGTGGAGACCGGCGAGGTCTCGGTCATGCCGTAGCAGATCGCCACATCCACCATGTTCATCTCCGAGATCACGCGGTTCATCACCTCGATCGGGCAGAGGGATCCGGCCATCACCCCGGTGCGCAGGGTGGAGAGGTCATAGGATGCGAAGTCGGGCAGGGCCAGCTCGGCGATGAACATGGTCGGAACCCCGTACAGCGAGGTTCCGCCGAAGTCCTGGACCGCCTCCAGCGCCGCCGCAGGAGTGAAGCCGCGGCCCGGAAGAATGGTGGCGGCCCCGTGGCTGAGGGCCGCCAGGTTGCCGATCACCATGCCGAAGCAGTGGTAGAACGGCACGGGCAGCACCACCCGGTCGTTCTCGGTGTACTTCAGCAGCTCGCCGATCGAGTAGCCGTTGTTGAGGATGTTGGAGTGGGTCAGCGTGGCGCCCTTGGGAAACCCCGT
Source organism: Arthrobacter sp. B3I9 (assembly GCF_030816935.1). NCBI lineage: Bacteria > Bacillati > Actinomycetota > Actinomycetes > Micrococcales > Micrococcaceae > Arthrobacter > Arthrobacter sp. B3I9. Next base: position 1,185,583 of record NZ_JAUSYO010000001.1, on the reverse strand, counting down.
GGTTCCGGAGGTGTACTGCAGGTTGATGGCGTCGTGCGGGGAAAGTTCAGCCATGCGGGCCTTGAGGGCGGAGTGCGCGACGTCGTCGGCCCGCTTGAGCAGTTCCGCGTAGGTCCACTCAGCCTCGGATTCCGGCACGCCGGCCCGGAGCTCAGTGAGGCCGGCATCCGGCAGGAAGACCAGCTCACGCAGCTCGGGGCAGCTCGCCAGCGAGCGCCGGGCCATTGTGGTGTAGTCGCTGTTCCGGTCCGACGGCGCCGCAACCAGCATCCGCATGCCGTTCTGCTTCACCACGAACTCCAGTTCGTGGCTGCGGTAAGCCGGGTTGACATTGACCAGGATGGCCCCGATTTTCGCCGTCGCGTACTGCAGGATGGTCCATTCCGCGCAGTTCGGGCTCCAGATCCCCACCCGCTCGCCCTTGCCGATGCCGAAGGCCAGCAGCGCGCGGGCAACGCGGTCGACGTCGTCGTTAAGTTTGGTGTAACTCCACCGGCGTGCTTCCTCCCCCGGTATGGGAGCGGCCTCTATCAGGGCGTCGTGGAGCGGGAACTTCCGCACAACCGCTTCGAAGTTGTCCCCGACGGTTTCCTCGAGCAGCGGGACGTCAGTGTCCCCGGCCGTGTAAGCAAGCATGGTGCGACGCTACCAACAGTGGAGCGGCAAAAGAAGAGCGAAGCTAGGAAGTCCTATGACATGTTTCCGGGCTCCGCAGCCGGGCCCGGTATTGTGAATCCCATGAGTGCACCCATCGACCTGCAAGCAATATTCATTCCGAACGAGGACGAGTTCTTCCGCGTGAAACTCGCGTTGGAGATTGCGATCGATGACGTGGTCCGGGAGCCCGGCTGCCTCCGCTACGAACTCACCGAGGCCACCGAGGAGCGACTGGTGCTGACCGAGCAGTGGGCCTCACAGGCCGACCTGGACAAGCACTCCAGGGGCGCGGCGCTTCAGGACCTCAACGAGTCCCTCAGCGCCCTGCTGGCCGAGCCGGTCCGGGTCGAGCGGCTCTAGCCGGCAGGCGCCGGAAGTTTAGGCTTCGGGATCTTCCCGGAAGCCTAGGCTTCGGGGATCTGGGTGCCGTCCTGGGTATTTGCGGCGGCGGCTGCCTCGGCCCGTGACCGGGCAACGTGGGCGTGGACTTCTTCCATGTCCAGGGCCTTGACCGCGTCAACCACCTGTTCAAGCTGCTGCGCATTCAGGGCGCCGGGCTGCGAGAAGACCAGGACCTTTTCGCGGAAGGCCATCAGCGTGGGAATGGACGTTATGCCGGCCTCGGCTGCGAGCTGCTGCTCGGCTTCGGTATCGACCTTAGAAAACACCACATCCGGGTGCTTCTCGGAAACTGCAGCGTACGTAGGGCCGAACTGCTTGCAGGGCCCGCACCATTCCGCCCAGAAATCGACGAGCACAATGTCATTGCCCTCAACGGTCGATGCGAACTGTTCACCTGTGATGTCAACGGTAGCCATGGGTCAACGGTACGCGAGAGGCCAGACAATGTCCCCCGCATTTCGCTGATGGCACACTGCTCCCGGTTCAGGCCCAGACGTGCGGGGCGGGCCGCCGGGCGCCGGGCAACCCGGCATTTTCCCGCCACTCATGGATCCACCCGGGAAGCTCGAGCCCGGCCGGAGGCTCGCCGAACTCGCGGAGGATTTCCTCCTGGCTGACCGGCCTGCCCTTGCTGACCAGCCGGGTGGCGATGTAGGCCCGCGCGTAGATCTCGCCGTCCACCACCATCCGCTGCTCGAAGTAGATCGCCTTCGCGTCCAGGCCGATGATCTTCGTTTCGATGGTGTACTTCTGCCAGAGCTGCAGCGAGCGGCGGAAGGCGATGGTTTCCCCGGCGGCCACCGGGCTCCAGCCGCGCCGGCGCATGGCTTTCCACGTTCCGCTGCGGGTCATGAGGTCAAAGCGGCCCAGATCCATCAAGGAAAAGTACATGCCGTTGTTGACATGCAGGGCAATGTCGATGTCCGTGGGCAGGACGCGCAGCGGCAGGGAGGAAGTGTCCCAGATACTCAACGGGGTCCGACGGGAGGATGTGAAGAGCAGGGCCAGAGTGCGCAGGAGCAGATGCATGCGGATCATGTTACCTGCGAGTAACAATGGCCGCACGCAGCGGGTCCCTCTGCCGTCCAGGCACCGGAGCTCTCCGGGCCGGCATTGGCGCCGTCAGTACAGGATGCGCTGGTACAGGATATGGTCCTGCCAGGTGCCGGCGATCTTCAGGTAGGAAGGTGCCAGCCCGATTTCCTCGAAGTCGGCACGCTTCAGGATTTTTTGCGAGGCCCCGTTGTGCGGCAATGTCGCAGCCTGGATCCGGTGCAGTCCCAGCTCGGCCCGCGCGGCACCGACTGCGTGGGCCACGGCCGCGGAGCCTATCCCCCGCCCGTTGTACTCCTTGTCCACCCAATAGCCGAGGTGGCCGCTGAGGAACGGGCCGCGGACAATGCCGCTCAGCGTCATCACCCCGACGATATGGACCCCGTCCACCAGCACCCACGGAACATCGGACCCGGCAATAAACAAGGCAAGCTTGGACTCGATGCTGGCCGCCTGCCCGGCCTCGGTGAAGAAATCCTCGTGCCGCCACGGCTCCCACGGAGCAAGGTGATCCCGGTTGCGCTGGTACGCGGCGCTAAGCCGCTCCGCGTCGGAGACGCGTACCACCCTGATCCTGACGCCGCCCACAAGGTCCACCCCTGTGCCCCCGAAAGATTCCATGTCCTCCAGTAAAGCAAATCCCGGAGGCACCGGCAGCGGGACCGCTTGGACCGCACGCTCAGGCGTCGGCCTTGAGCTTCCGCCAGCCTCCGGCCCGGTTGTTCGCAATGATCTGCCGGAAGATCGCGGTCAGGGCGGCGGCGTTAATGGCTTCACCCTGGCGGATGGCCACAGTGCGGGCAGTCTTGTTTCCGTGACCGCCGGTGATGATGCCCTCCGGATCCGGAACGATCGCGCCGTCGTACAGAAACACGTTGACGTGGTCCTTCGCCGCCAGAAGCGCGCAGATGTTGCCCTCCAGGACGAAGTAGGGCTGGGTGGTCCGCTTGATGGTTTCCCGGACGTCCGGGTCGGCGGCGTGGACCAGCGCCCGGACCTCGTTGCAAATCCCCTGCTGCCACCCGGGAAGCGCCTCGATAAACGCGTCCACCCGAGGATCGCTCGCGGGCAGCTGGTCAGGCCGCATCGTCGTCGTCCTCATTCGTATCGGTTCCCCTGACGGTCACGCTTTCGACGCCGTGCAGGTCCATGAGTTGGGGGACGAGGTTCCGCAACGGATGTTGCCCGAAGAACCGCACATCCATGGACACCATCGGCTTCTGCTCATCTCCGCTCTTCCGCGTGCGCAGGATCGAGGAGCTGAACCCCATCGCGGTGGCGACTTCGAGAACCTTCCGCAACACGCCCCGGCCGTCGGCATACGTGATGTGCAGGACGCGGTTCCGGTCCACGGAGGGGATTTTGCGGACCGCCGGTGCAACGACGAACAGGGTGATCAGGTGGAAGATGGTCAGCACCAGGGCCAGGGAGACCATTCCTGCTCCGCAGGCCATACCCACCGCGGCGGCCACCCAGATGGTCGCGGCCGTCGTGAGTCCCCGGACGACGTCCCGGCCCTTGAAGATCACCCCGGCACCGAGGAAACCGATGCCGCTCACGATCTGGGCCGCGATCCGGGAGGGATCCACTGCAACCCCCGGGTTGAGCACGTAGGCAAACCCGTAGGCCGAGATGAGGGTGAACGCGCAGGATCCCAACCCGACGAGCACGTGTGTCCGGTAGCCGGCGCTCTTCTGCCGTACCTGCCGTTCGATGCCAATGAGTGAGGTCAGGACGAAGGTTGCGAGCAAGGCCAGGAGCTCCACAAGGCTCGTCTCGCTGAACAGTCCCAACATCTGGCCCATGCCATGCGCCCTTCCTGGCCGGACAGTGGGAGCGGGCCCGGCCGATGCCTTCCGCCTGTACTGCCGACTCTAGCAATGACTGGACCGTGGCCGGAGGATCACGCGCGCGGAGGCTTTCCGCCCTGCAGGATCGGTGCTTGGATGGAGGCGGCAACTACCCGACTAAAGGAGGAAGCCGTGGCGGATCCTTACGATCTAAACCGCTTCGTGAGCGCCCAGGACGGCGGTGGCACCTATCGGCAGGCCCTGTCCGAACTTCAGCAAGGCGCCAAGCGCAGCCACTGGATGTGGTTTGTTTTTCCCCAGTTGGCGGGTCTCGGGAACAGCCCGACTGCGCGGAGATACGCCATCTCCGGGCTGGATGAAGCGCGCGCCTACCTTCAGCATCCCGTGCTGGGCCCGCGCTTGCGTGAAAGCGCCGGCGCGGTGGCCGGCCTCACGGGACTGAGCGCCCGGCAGGTTTTCGGCGGCACCGATGAGAAAAAGCTGCGCTCATCGATCACCTTGTTCCTGCGGGCGGAACCGGGGGAGCCCGTCTTCCAGCGCTTGCTTGACCAGTATTTCGAGGGCTTGCCCGACGCCGCCACCGACCAGCTCCTCAGCGGAAACGCCTAGGAAGATCAGTCCGCCGGCGTGCCGCCGCTGGAGCGCCGCGGACCATCTGCCTCCGTGGCGTCCGTGAGCGCCGTAATCATGCGCTCCAGCCGCGCGACGCCGGCATAGCGGCCGGCATTGTCTGTCACCAGCAGCGGCTCAAACCGACTTGCTTTCGTCCGGGTCATGGAGCGGGCAAGGGCTTCGTTCAGGGGAGTGTCCAGATTTACGCGCATCCCCGGACTCACCAGGCCAAATTCAGCGGTGTCTGCGTCCAGCACCGCCACCGGCCGCAGATGCTCGCCGAGCAGCACCATGGACTGCAGCGCAGGGTTCTCTGCAAAGGCTTCCGCGGCCAGGGCCGCAGTGGATGCTGTTGGCGCCGTCTCCAGGACGTCGCGGATCACCGTCTTGCGCGCCACCGGCCGTTTCGAGGCCAGCCGATGCGCCAAGTCCAGGTCGATACCGGCCCACGGCGGCGCGGGCCTGCCCACGCAATAGCCCTGGACCAGCGGTACCCCGAGGGCAACCAGCGCATCGAGTTCCTCAACACGCTCCACGCCCTCAGCGAGGATCCAGGCATCGACCCGGCCGGCGAAACTTCCGAACATGCTGATCAAGGCACGCTTCGCCTCATCCCGGTCGACGTCCTGGACGAGTTCGCGGTCAATCTTGATCAGTGAGGGCCGCAGGGCCAGAAGGTGCCGCAATCCCGCGTAACCGGCACCGGCGTCGTCGACGGCGATCAGCGCGCCGGCGGCGCGCAGCTGGTTGAGGTCCGGTTCCAGCTCCACGTAGGAGTCGATGGGGGTCTGCTCGGTGAGTTCGACGACGAGCCCGCCCAGGTTGCCCTCCTCCCGCCAGATGCGACGGATGCTCGCCGTGGGCAGCAGCTCGGGTGAGACGTTAACCGTCAGGAAGCAGTTGGGCGGCAGGGTGGACCGGGCCGCGAGCGCGGTCCGCAAAGCGGCGGCCTCCAGCTCGGCGGCCATCCCATGGGACCGCGCGGCAGCAAACCACACCTCGGGGTTCTTCTCGCTGAAGCCGGAAAACCTGGCCAGGGCTTCGTATCCCACCACGGTGCCGCGGGCGGTATCGACGATCGGCTGGTACGCCGAGGACAAGCCTTCACCCCGGCAGGCTGCGGCGAGGAGCTCGTCCCAGTTCGTTCCGGAAGAAACTCCGGCACCGGACGGCGGAGCGTCCGCCGCGGGAATCAACTGGCGTGGACGATAGACCGGTGCACCGACTGGACCACGTCCGCAGGCAGCTCAGCCAGCCCGTGCGCGGAAGCGGCGTGCGCTGCCACGAGAACCAGGATTTCGTCCTCGGTGCCGCACACCCAGCGGGCCTCGCAGCCGGGAACTACGTCACCACATGCAAACGACTTCACTTAGGCTCCTTATTTTCGATGTGAACTGCCTAACCATACTCCGGAGTTCACCGCAGCCCTGGCGGTTTCGACCGAACACGCCAGGAGGTTCAGAACCCAGGCGATGGCGAATAGGAGGGGGCAGCCGTCGGCGGGTCAGACGCCCTCGCGGCCCGGGTGGCCGCGTCCTGTGCCGCGGCTTCAATCCTTGCGCGGTGCTCGGCCCATTCGGCCGACGTCCGCCGCGTGAGGTTGGGGTCACCGGGACGCTGCCCGGCCGTCCCGTCGATGAGCTCGCGAAGGATGTCCGCGTGTCCGAGGTGGTGGGCGGTCTCGACGCACATGTGGACCAGGATCTGGTGCAGGGTCACGTGGCGACGTTCCTCGGGCCACCACGGTACTTCCCCTTTTGCGTCGATCGGAAGCTGCTCAATCGTTGCGTCGCTGTGCGCGGCTGCGAACCGGTGCAGCTCCAGAACCTGCTCCCGCGTCTCATCAGGGCCCGCCCACATGTCCGCGTCGGGTTCGGCGTCGTCCGCAAGCGACGGGAGCTCCAGCCCGCTTGGCCTGCCGAAGACCTCCCCGAAGTAGCCGAGCTCAACGCTGGCCACATGTTTGACCAGGCCCAGCAGGTTCGTCCCGGTTGCCGTCAAGGGACGACGGGCGCTGTACTCGTCGAGGCCGTCGAGCTTCGCCAACAGATTGGCACGGCGGACACGCAGGTACTGGTGCAAAACCGCTTTCTCGTCCATCAAGCGGACTATACAGAACGCCAGTGTGTGCGGGTATCGACGGATGGGTTGCGGCGGAGGAGGATTAAGGGGCAGTCACCAAAAGGAGGTCTGTGATGTGCTATCAGTACCATAGGGATTTCCGGCGCGACGCCCAGAAGGATGCCGCAAAGGAATCTGACGAGCGCCGGGAGCCCCGGGTGGAAGAGAAGGACGTCAAGTTCTGGGCTTTCCCCCGCCGCACCAGGGAGTTCACGGTCGAGGAACCGGCAACGGTTGACCGCACCCGCGAGAAGGTTTAGCCCGCAGCAGAAGGAAGGCTCCTCAGCGAGGGGCCTTCCTTTCGTCCGCATAGGCGTACGGGCATCGGGGCCATCAGCATTGCCTTATCCACACTGTGACGCCATTACAGGGAACGTACGGGAGACTGGAAGCTCCCAAGAGTACAGACAGGACTGCCTTGATCAATTTGCAGCAGGACGCCGACGGCTTCATCCGCATGAACCGGCACTTTCCCGGCAGCACCCTTATCTCGATCACGTTCAGCGACGGGTCGACGGAGCAGTTCTCCGGCCGCCAGCTCAACAAGGTCTATGACGAAGCCGTGGCCGTGTACCGGGCGGAGAACCACCTGGACGCGAAGGGGTACTCCCGGGCACCGAAGAAAACGGTCCAGCCGTCGCAAAAAATCGAGTTCGTGCCCGTACACCCCGGGATGGCGCCGTAAGACAGACAGTTCAGGGTAAAGAAAAAGCCTCCGGAACCTGGTGGTTCCGGAGACTTTTCCAAGGGTGGCAGATGAGGGATTCGAACCCCCGTAGGCGTTGCCAGCTGATTTACAGTCAGCCCCCTTTGGCCGCTCGGGTAATCTGCCGAACTTCAAAAGAAGATCACTCGCGGCTTCCGGCATCAGAACGCCTGTTTCCAGTCCGTTCCGCTTCCAGCAACCGCGGGCAAGACAACTTTACAGAACTTCCGCCGAAGAATCGAATCGGCGCTCCACAGCCCCAGAAAGCGCGGAATATCAGGCTTCTCCGAGTATGCGCGCAGCGATCTTGGCCTCGAACCTGGATGCCTGCTCCTCCGTGATCTGGTTCAGCTGGACAGCGCGGGCCAAGTCCGCCTGAACGCCGTCCAGGCGGGAGGACACATCCGCGGCCGGGCTGAAGATGATGGAAGCAGCCAGCGCCGCGGCGGCCACGGATGTCGCCGCCGTGGCGATGCTCCCTGCGGCCGCGGCGGTGGATCGGGTGACATAGCGGACGGCCTTGCGGTGCATGTTCATTGCCTTTCGAGCAGTTGTTCAAACCGATACAACTCTGGCCGTCCAAGCTTCGTTCCCGCCAAGCCTCGGCTTGGAGCCAACTGTGAATCCGGCAGCGGCTTCCTCCACCTTCATATCCGGAGCATCCGTACTAGGCTGGAATGCAGACACCAGGGCCTCACAAGAGGCGCCCCGACAACCATCAGGAGGACAGTCATGGCAGGCGAATCCACGTTCGACGTCGTCAGCAAGGTAGACAAGCAGGAAGTCGCGAATGCGCTGAACCAGGCCCAGAAGGAACTGGCCCAGCGCTACGACTTCAAGGGCGTCGGTGCCGAGGTCGACTTCAGCGGCGAGAAGATCCTGATGAAGGCAAACTCCGAAGAGCGCGTACTCGCCGTTCTGGACGTGCTGCAGTCCAAGCTGATCCGCCGAGGCATCTCGCTGAAGTCGCTCGACACCGGCGAGCCTTATGTGTCCGGCAAGGAATTCCGGCTGGAAGCCTCCATCAAGGAGGGTATTGCGCAGGACCTGGCCAAGAAGATCAACAAGCTCATCCGCGACGAAGCCCCCAAGTCGGTCAAGTCCCAGATCCAGGGTGACGAACTGCGCGTGACCTCCAAGTCGCGCGACGACCTCCAGGAGACGATGAACATCCTGAAGGGCTTCGACGAAGCCGATCTGCAGTTTGTGAACTTCCGCAGCTAAGGGCGATTCTGCCGCGTGGTTACAGGGAAGTTGTTTCCTTAGTCCGCACAGAGTCCGCAGAATCGCCGAGGACCGCAGCGATCAGCCTTGATCCTGCGGTCCTCGTTTTGTCTTCGGCAGTCGGCCAGAGATGGGAGTAAGTGTTCAGCGTGATCGAGGGCGCCGCGTGGCCGAGCGCACGCTGCACGGTGACGACGTCGCACCTATCCGCGATGAGGCCTGATGCGTAAAAGTGCCGGAGGTCGTGAAGAGTGAACTCACCTATGCCGGCTGCTTCCCGGACCTGCCGCCAGCGGTCGGCCGGCTTACGCCGACGGGGATGCTCGCCCTTGGTTGGGTGGTGCGTCATGAGCAGTAGGCGGCTTGCCCGTCAGGCTGCTGTGGCTCCCGTCTTCATCGGCTCTGTGGATCCTAACCGTGTCACCCGACGGAGCTTGCCGTCGCCCCGTGGGGAGGTCCTCGGGTGGTTCAAAGGTGGCATCTGTTACCGGGTATCGGTGGCCGGCACTGTCTATGGCTGGGGCGAGGGGACTGCGGTTTGGGCGGCTGTCCTGGACGGCAGCTTCAGGCCGCAGGACTTCGGGAGGCACGGCGCCCGCTGACCACCTCGACAGATCTCTCGGGAGGGCAGCTTTTGCTCGGTACGACGAGTACGACTCACGCCGGGTACGACTGACGGCGGGTATGGGGCAAGTGGGGCGCGAGATCGGGCCAAGTATGGGAGATGCGGACGGCAGGTGAGCGCTACCGTTGACCCTGCTGCAAGCGAGGCGCACCATTCCAATTGGTTTGCGGGAAGAAAAAATCGTACTTGAACCAGCTTTGCGGCGCTGGGACGCTGGGACGCTGGCTGACCTTACTCCTTTTGAAAGGATGGACCCAGCATGCCTACTGAAAATGTTCATGGAGTCAGAACAACTCAACGTCTGCGCAGATTCTCGGCATTCGCTGCCGGGATTTTGATGCTGGCCGGCCTTACTGCGGCCGTTCCAGCACAGGCGGCCACTACTGTGCAAAGTCTTTCAGGCGAGACGCTCATCCAGTCAGGACCCGGTGGTTTGACCGCCAGCAGCTACAATTGTAGCGACCCATCGAGGGTGTTTCTCACGGCGTCGGGCGTTGCCACTGGCCCCTATCCGGGGACCTTCACCGAGACACTCGAAATTGCTTTCGATCAATCGGTCGACCCTGGAAATCTCTATTATGTCAACGCGACGTTTACCATAACCAGCGTCAACGGCACCGTGACTGGCACCAAGAGGACAACGGGCGATACGGCCGGCGGTGCGCTCTGCAATGAAGTCGGCGCCCTCAATGTCATTGCGGACCTAACCTACACCGCTCAAATCACAACACCTTCCGGCACGGCCACCGATCAAGGGGTGTCGAACGCGACAACGTTCAAGGTCTGCCCCACCACCTGCGGAACGTTCACTTCGCCGAATGCTTTCCAAGAGTCGTTCGTGTCCCAGACCTTCACACCGGCTCCACCGCCAGCTCCCACCACCGCCGAGCAATGCAAGAAGGGCGGATGGAAAAACTACCCAGCACTCGGATTCAAAAACCAGGGCGATTGCACGAGTTACGTTGCAACCCATGGGAAGAACCAGCCAGCTGGGCCCAAGCGGTAGCCACCGCGTTCGGCGGGGCGCGCAGTTGCCTTTGGTGCCCAGCCGTGGCGGCCCTCATCCGACCGGGTGGGGGCCTTGCTGTCGGACCTGGCGGTTACGGTCGCGGCATGGTGAAGATTGATGTTGATGCTGTGGGGAGGATGCTGGCCGGACCAAAGACTGAGACCCGCCCCGGCTACGATGGCGGCATGGCAAGCTTCACGCTCGACGGCGAAACGTTCGAGTACTTGAAACCGGACCCGGGGCACCAACCTGAAGAAACTAAGTCCTTGACATACGGAAATTATCCGAAGGTGCTGGCTTCCGTTCCCCTACTGACGACGGCCGGCACTCGCACTGGGCTGGCAGCTGCTACGCGTATGCCGGATCTGCGGAGCGATTTAAGCATGGCTCCTCGATTCCATTTTTGAAGTAACGCACCGCTGATCGAATGGCGAGACCTTGCCTGTCTAGACGTCCATGCAAACGCTGGCCGCTTTTGGGCAACGAGCTTCGGCCCAAACACCGCCACGGGATGGAACGATGGGCTCGAGAGGAATACCAACGGTAACGAAGGCGGTTACGTAACGGACACGTTTTACTACCCAAACGTCGCCCAGGGGATGTGGGTACGACTCTGCAGCCTCAGGGCCTGCCATGAGAGCGTCTACTTGGACAACCCCTATAACTAGCACATGAGGGGAACTCAGGAAGGTCCCGGCTTGTCTCACGACCGGCCGGGGCCTCTTGCTTTGTCAAAGATGAATCTGACCTAAAGGCTTGTCTTAGTCCCTCGTCCCGTCGAACTCCCGCCACCCCGGCACAGAAAAGCCCCGGACCTACGACGCGTGCCGGGGCTCTTTCTGCGTCGGGCGAAGCAGGCTGTCAGTCGTCGGAATACTTTGCGCGGATCTCAGCGTCTGACAGGCCCACGTCCACGAAGGACTCTAGGTCGAGCGTCTTCGGCTTCCGATTCGGCATGGAATTGGAAGCTGGTTCGGCGGTCTTGTCTTCATGTTCGTTTGATTCAGTCATGGCACCCATCTTAGGAGCGCGCCGGCCGCCAAGTGTTCAGTTCTGAATAGTTCTTTGCACCAGTAGAGCCGACTCCAGCTATGGCGTAAGCGGGCAGAGAAAAGCCCTGGCCTGTGCTGCAGGGATACTATCGTCCGCATGACGCTTGAACCGGCGCCTGCCCCAAAGCCCAAGCTTGCGTTCAACCTCGAAGAGGCGGCCGAGGCGACCGGCTACAGCACTGGCACACTTCAGATCGCCATACGTCGGCATGACCTCCTCGCCCGATACGCGAACACCAAGCCGGTCATCCTCGCCGAGGAGCTGCTCGACTGGTTGCGGTCGCTCCCTACCGAACCGAGGGGTGGACACCAGCCACTTAGCGACTTGCAGGAGGAGGACCTTGGCCCTTTTCCGGGGCTGCCGCGGGAGCGGCTAACCGTCCCTCCGGTCAAACCCGTGTTCCGTACGCCGGAAGAAGTCGCCCCGGAACTTGGCATCAGTAAGTCCACTCTCCGCGGCTACTGCCTCGCCTCTGGTATCCACACGCGGCTCAGCAATCGCCGCATCATGCTCACCGAAGACGACATCAAGCGGCTACGGGAGTGGATCCGTGAGAAGCAGAGCAAGAAAGACGAGTGGCAGGAGGAACCCGAGCACGACCCGTTCAGGTAGCGGTTAAGTCCGCAAAAAGTCCGCAAAAGGTCAGTTCCTGCCTGCGCCAGCCAACTCTGAAATCACCGGAAACTAGCGGGTTTCAACGCCAGCCACCGCCGCCCATCCAGTAGCGGGCAGTTTGTGAACTTCCGCAGCTAAGGGCTGGCGGGGCCGTTTTTCGACGACGGGCAAAAGGGCTGGGAACTCCGTATTTGGGGGTCGCCAGCCCTTTTGTTCTCGTATTAGCCTCGCCTTATTGTGAGATAATCATAATAAGTGCTTGAATGGAGCCATGACAGGTTCCGGGGGCACTCACGACGCATGGGCCGCCGCCCTGCGTGCCCACGGCCGCCGGGTGACGAAGCAGCGCCTCGCCGTGCTGGCCGCCGTCGAACATCATCCTCATTCCCCCGCTGAGAGCATTCTCGCCGCTGCCCGCGAAGAACTGCCCGAGCTGACGGCGCAGTCCGTCTATGTGGTCCTCGGTGACCTGACCGACCTGCACATGCTGCGCCGGTTTGAGCCCCCGCACTCGCCGGCGCTGTATGAAACGCGCGTGGGAGATAACCACCACCACGCCATATGCATCAGCTGCGGCCTCGTCGAGGACGTCGAGTGCGCAGTCGGCCACGCCCCATGCCTTACCCCGCATTGGGAAGAGGGCGCCAGGCCAATGACCATCCAGATCGCCGACGTGATGTACCAAGGCATCTGCCAGGACTGCCAGCGCAGCCAAAAACTTCCCTCAGAACGAAACTAAGCAAGAACAAGAAATAGGAGAAAGATGACCCTGAACATCTCTGCGCCCGCAGTGTCGACTACCCAGTCAGGCGCCCCGGTCACGTCCGATGCCCACTCCCAGGCAACCGGCGCGGATGGCGCAATCATCCTCACCGATCACTACCTGATCGAGAAGCTGGCACAGTTCAACCGCGAGAGGGTTCCGGAGCGCGTAGTGCACGCCAAGGGTGGCGGCGCATTCGGCAGCTTCAAGACCACCGAAGACGTTTCGAAGTACACCAAGGCGGCACTCTTCCAGCCCGGCGTAGAAACCGAGATGCTGATTCGATTCTCCTCGGTGGCCGGCGAGAGCGGCTCTCCCGACACCTGGCGCGACCCCCGCGGCTTCGCCGTGAAGTTCTACACCACCGAGGGCAACTACGACCTCGTCGGCAACAACACCCCGGTGTTCTTCATCCGCGACGGCATCAAGTTCCCGGACTTCATCCACTCGCAGAAGCGCCTCCCGGGCAGCCACCTGCGCGACGCCGACATGCAGTGGGACTTCTGGACCCTCTCCCCCGAGTCCGCACACCAGGTCACCTGGCTCATGGGCGACCGTGGCCTGCCGGCCTCCTGGCGTGAAATGCAGGGCTACGGCTCGCACACGTACCAGTGGATCAACGCCGAGGGCGAACGCTTCTGGGTCAAGTACCACTTCAAGTCCAACCAGGGCGTCAAGTCGATGACGGGCGACGACGCCGAGGCGCTGGCGGGGTCGGACGCGGACTTCTACATCCGCGACCTGCAGGAAAACATTGCTGCCGGCAACTTCCCGTCCTGGGACCTGCACGTCCAGGTCATGCCGTACGAGGACGCCAAGACCTACCGCTTCAACCCGTTCGACCTCACCAAGGTATGGCCGCACGGGGACTACCCGCTGATCAAGGTCGGCACCATGGAGCTGAACCGGAACCCGGAGAACTACTTCGCGCAGATCGAGCAGGCGACCTTTGCGCCGTCGAACTTCGTGCCGGGCATCGCGGCGTCCCCTGACAAGATGCTGCAGGCCCGCATCTTCTCCTACGCGGATGCGCACCGCTACCGCGTGGGCACCAACCACGCCCAGCTCCCGGTGAACCTGCCGAAGAGCCCGGTGAACAACTACAGCCAGGACGGCCAGGGCCGGTACAACTTCAACGCCCCTTCGGTTCCTGTCTACGCACCGAATTCGCTCGGGGGCCCGGCTGCTGTTGAGCCGCAGAGCCCGGCAGGCGGCTGGGAGAACGACGGCGCGCTGACGCTCTCCGCGCACTCCCTGCACGCCGAGGACGGCGACTTCGGCCAGGCCGGCACGCTGTACCGCGAGGTCTACAACGACGGCGAAAAGGCCCGCCTGCTCGAGACCATCACCGGTGCCGTGGGCGGCGTGAAGAGCCCCGGCATCAAGGAACGTGCTATCCAGTACTGGACCAACGTCGACGCCGAACTCGGCGCCAAGCTGCGCGCCAACCTGGGCGCGCTTGAGGCCGGCGTCCTCGGAAACGCTTCCGACGCGGAAGCGGCAAACAAGATCGGCTAATAGCGGTTCGTGCGCCTTCGCTGTAACCCCTCGCCCCGTCACGGATTCCGTGGCGGGGCGAGGCGTCTTCCGGCTTGTTTACAGCGCGCCTGTCTGCGCAGTCCCGGTTTGCACATAGCGGTTCTGGCGGTGGCTGCGACCGGCCCCGGTGCCTAGTATCGCGTCATGACTACTTTCCAGGGGATTCCCGCAGAGGCCTTTTCGTTCTATGCGGAGCTCGAAGACAACAACAACCGCGAGTGGTGGCTGGCGCACAAGGACAGCTACAACGCCCTGGTCCGCGATCCGTTCATAGCACTGCTCGATGAACTGGAACCCAGGTTCGGGCCCGGCAAGATCTTTCGTCCCAACAGGGATATCCGGTTCTCGTTGGACAAATCACCCTACAAGACAGCGCAAGGTGCGTTCGCGTCTACGCAGGAAGGCCTGGGCTATTACCTCCAGGTAAGCGCCGACGGCCTGCTGGTCGGTGGCGGCTACCATTCCCATTCACCCGCGCAGCTGGTCCGGTACCGCAATTCTGTGGATGCCTCCGGCACGGGCGCGGCCCTGCAGCACATCGTGGATGCCGTTACCCAGGCCGGCTTCTCCGTGGAAGGCGAAAAACTCAAGACGGTCCCCCGGGGCTTTCCTTCCGCTCATCCGAGGGCCGAACTCCTGAAACACAAGTCGCTCTCCGCTGGCATGGACCTCGGCCAGCCGGAGTGGGTAACCGGCCCAGAGGCCGTCGGGGAAATCGCTGCGCTGTGGGACCGGTTGCGCCCGCTGGTGGACTGGGTGGGCCGCCATGCCGCGCCGTGAGGAGTGCCAGCGCGGTGCGGGACCGCACGCTCCTGGCCGACTCCATGTGAGTAAGAGCTCCCAAGCGGGGGCGTGCGACGCGGCCAGACCGGTTGCAGCCAGCGGCGGTGTCGTAGGGTGCGGGTGTGGCCCCTACTCGCCGCAGGACCGGTTTGAACTTCAACATATTGGGAATGAAATCTCATGAAGTCGCTTGAAGCTCCAAAGACCTGGATTGTTTACGGAGGGCTGGGAACGCTGCTCTGGTTGACACTGGCAGTCACAGTTTGGGCCTCAGGCGGCTCCGATTGGCGCGGAATTCTCTACAGCCTGCTCACGGCTGGCTCTATCTACATGATCGTAAGGGCGCTGCTAACTTACCGGAGCAGGACCAGGACTGATTCAGGGATTGGTGACAAGTAAGAAGGGACTCGTCGCGAGGCGGGGCGAGTGCAAGGCCGATGTGGAAGCGTGCCTCGGATCCTGCATGCCGTGGGCTTCAGGTCGCCATCTTCGGAGAGACGGACGCCCAAGGCACGCTTCTGGACATGCCCGCGGGCAAAAATTGACCGCCTCCCGCGCGCCGTAGTCCCAGAATCGAGACAGTTTCCAGTCGTGTCGCGGCCATGGCAGCCCTCCTTCTGAGCCGCACGAAGCCGCATCCCTTTACTGTCGCAGGTGCCTGATTGACTAGGATCATGGACGGCAATCAGAGGCCCGAAGTGGTTCGGGCAGAAAACGGCGGCACCCGACGCGTCGCCGGAGACGGTGCGGCGGTGACCGATGCCGCCAGCCTGCGCTCCTCTGCCCAATCTGTGCGCCCTTCCCTACCCCACTCCCTTCCCCCCTCTCTTCCTGACGACGTCGGCCCCGCCGGCCTTGACGGCGGACCG
Organism: Arthrobacter sp. B3I9; assembly: GCF_030816935.1. Lineage (NCBI taxonomy): Bacteria > Bacillati > Actinomycetota > Actinomycetes > Micrococcales > Micrococcaceae > Arthrobacter > Arthrobacter sp. B3I9. The sequence continues at coordinate 1,169,741 of NZ_JAUSYO010000001.1, read as the reverse complement.
GACGATTGCGGCGACGACATGGCTGTGTTGGGTGATGTCGGGGCGGCGTTGATTGATGAGCTCCGCGAACTCGAGGACCAGAAATCGGCTATTGCCGCCCGGCAGGCCCGGATCTCCGTCGCCTTTGACCTGGTCCAGCGGCGCGCCCAGCGCGCGGCGGGCGTCCTTGAGGCCGAACTCGGGGCCGGAGTCGGGGCGCAGATCGCCCTCGCCCGGCGCGAATCCCCGGCCCGAGGCTCCCGGCACCTGGGCCTCGCCAAAGCCCTCGTGACCGAGATGCCGCACACCCTCGCCGGACTCGAGACCGGCCAGCTCAACGAATGGCACGCCACCCTGATCGTGCGCGAAACCGCGTGCCTGCCCGCCGCGGACCGGGCTGCTGTGGACGAGGAACTCGCTGCCGACACCGGCACCTTCACCGGCGCCGGGGACCGCGCCATTGTGGCCGCGGCCCGCGCCGCCGCGTACCGCCGGGACCCCCGCTCCGCTACCGAAAGGGCCAGCCACGCCGCGACCGAACGCCACGTGTCCCTGCGCCCGGCGCCGGATACCATGTGCTACCTGACCGCGCTGCTGCCGGTGGCCGAGGGCGTCGCCGTTTACGCGGCGCTCACCCGGCACGCCGACACCGCCCGCTCCGCCGGGGACCCCCGCGGCCGCGGCCAGCTGATGTCCGATGCGCTGGTCGAATGGACCACCGGCACCCCTGGCGGGATCAGCGGCATTGAAATCCAGCTCGTTATGACCGACCGCACCCTCCTTCAAGGCGACAGCGAACCCGCCAGGCTCCCCGGCTACGGCATCGTCCCCGCCGGCTGGGCCCGGAAGCTCATCAAAGGCGAAGGCGCGGGTCCGGCAGCCGGCATCAGCGCTTCGGGACTGCGGGGTCCCGGACCGGGCGGCGCGGAGTCCGGCCCGGGCGGCGCGGGGTCCGGCCCGGGCGGCGCGGGGTCCGGCTCAGTCCCGATTTCCGGTCCCGCGGGCGAAGGTACCGCCCACTCCGGCGACCCCGGTCCGGTCAACGCGGCAGAAAGTTCAGAACTGCAAGCCTGGGTGAGGCGGCTCTACACCGCGCCCGGAACCGGAGACCTCGTCGCGATGGACTCCCGGGCCCGGCTCTTCCCCGCAGGGCTCCGCCGCTTCCTCCACGCCCGCGACGATACCTGCCACACCCCCTACTGCGACGCCCCGATCCGGCACATGGACCACGTCCTCCCCTGGGCCGAAGGCGGACCCACTACTGCGGCCAACGGCGCCGGGCTCTGCGAAGCCTGCAACCACACTAAGGAAATCCCCGGCTGGACAAGCAGGCCCCGGCCCGGCCCCGCCACCGATGACGAGCCCGGACAGCGGCACGCCCTGGAAGTCACCACCCCCACCGGCCACAAATACCACTCCACCGCACCACCCCTGCCCGGCACGTCGCTGCGGCCGGCAGAGGCCGAGAGCCCGGCAGACTGCGATCCGATGGCCGCGGCTGGGAACCCGCGCGCCGGCTCGGTGGCCGACACGCCACCAGACAACCGACGCGAACTACGGCACCGCGCAAAAATCCGAAAACGTCCGCGCCATCGGGAGCCGGCAGCAGCGTGACCCGCGGCCGCAGCCTGACCGGCGGTAGCAGCCCGACGGCGGGTGCTGCTAGCCGGCGGACGCAAACCGCCCGCCGATCCGGGGATCGACGGGCGGTTTCGGGAGTGCACTAGGGTTGGCAGCCCCGGCACACGGAACTCGAGTCAGGCGCGGGTGAACTCGTCGTCCTTGTCCTGCACCTTCTGGTCAGCCGTCTGGGCTGTCTCGACGGCCGGGCCATTGACGGAAGCCTTGGCCTCAGCGAACTTCTCGTTCAGCCGTGAATGCCGCTGGCCGTACGCAAAGTAGATGGCGATGCCAATCACCAGCCAACCTGCGAAGAAGATCCAGGTCTCCACCGCGAGGTTGGTCATCAGGTAGAGGCAGAGGACCGCGGAGACAATCGGGAGCACCTTGCCGAACGGAACGCGGAACGCGGGCTTCAGGTCAGGGCGCTTTTTCCGCAGGACGAGGATGCCCAGGCTGACCATCACAAAGGCGGACAGCGTGCCGATGTTGATCATTTCCTCGAGAAGATCCACGTTGGTCAGCCCGGCCACAAGGGCCACGGCAGCGCCGCAGATAATCTGGAGCCGGACCGGCGTCGCACGGGTAGCGCTTGTCTTGGACAGCGAGCGGGGCAGCAAGCCGTCGCGGCTCATGGCGAGGACCACGCGGGAGAGGCCCATGAGCAGCACCATGATCACGGTGGTGAGGCCCACCAGGGACCCGAAGGCGATGACCTTGGCGGCGTCGTTATTGCCGACAGCCTCGAACGCGGTGGTCAGCGTCGGGTTCTTAGCTTCCGCCAGCTGGGTGTAGGACACCATGCCGGTGAGGGCGAGCGAGACCAGGATGTAGAGGACCGTGACGACGGCGAGGCCACCGAAGATACCGCGGGGCAGCGTCTTTTGCGGGTTCTTCACTTCCTCGGCCGAGGTGGCCACCACGTCGAAGCCGATGAAAGCGAAGAACACCAGCGCGGCGCCGGCGAAGATGCCAAGCGTGCCGTACTGGGCGGGGGCGGCACCCGTCAGGAAGCCGAAGAAGGACTGCTTCAGGACGTCGGCGGTTCCGGTACCGCCGGTCGGTTGCGAGGCGGGAACGAACGGGGTGTAGTTCTCGAACTTCACGTAGGTGAAGCCCACCACGATGACGAAGAGCACGACGGCGATCTTGATCAGGGTGAACACGTTGCCGACCCGGGCCGACAGCTTGGTGCCGAGGACCAGCAGTACCGTGAACACGGCAACGATCAGGAAGGCGCCCCAGAAGAGGTCCACTCCGCCGAGGGAGATGGACGGGGGAATGTCCACGCCCATCAGGGCGAACACCTTACTGAGGTAGATGCCCCAGTACTTGGCGATGACCGCCGCGGCCGTGAACAGCTCGAGAATCAGGTTCCAGCCGATGATCCAGGCAAGCACCTCGCCCATGGTCGCGTAGGTGAAGACGTAGGCGGATCCTGCCACCGGGATGGCGGTGGCGAATTCGGCGTAGCACATGATGGCCAGCGCGCAGGTGACTGCGGCAATGGCGAACGAGATGGTCACGGCCGGGCCGGCAAAATTCGCGGCAGCCTTGGCACCCACGGAGAAGATGCCGGCGCCGACGGCAACCGCCACGCCCATGATCATCAGGTCCCAGGTGCTCAGCGATCGCTTGAGCTTGCGTCCGGGTTCTTCGGCGTCGGACATGGACTGCTCGATAGACTTGGTCCGGAAAAGGTTCATAGGAAGTTCCACAATCTCGATAAGTTGTCGGAAACAGACCTATCTATAGTAGTGTCCATCCATTGGACGGCCGTTTTTGTCCCACATGGTGAGACGGCCCCGGTCGAGACGCGCCCTAAACCGGCCAGTCCATCAGGGTGGAGCGAATCAGGAATCTCTTGCCCTCGGGGGCCTCCACCGAGAACCCACTCCCCCGGCCCGGGACCACGTCCACGGTGAGATGGGTGTGGCTCCAGTAGTTGAACTGCTCCCGCGACATCCAGAACTCCACGGGCTGGGGCAGGCCGGCCTCTGATATGTCGAACAGGCCCAGGAGCACGTCCGAGTCTCCGGTGATGAATTCGCCGGCGGGATAGCACATGGGCGACGAACCGTCGCAGCAGCCCCCGGACTGGTGGAACATCAGCGGTCCATGCTGCTCCCATAGCTTGCGCAACAGGACAACGGCATCAGGAGTGAGCGCCACGCGGGAAAAATCCTCGCCGGGGCGGGTCGCGGCAGCATCGAGCCGGGTGTGGGGCATCGGGGCCTCTTCTGGTTGGCGTGAAGGGCACGGCGCACTGCGGCGCCGTGTCTCGAAAGTGGTGTGTCGCGGAAGTGGTGTGCGGCCAAGTAATTGGTGCGGCCGGGAAATGGTGCGGGCGGGAACGGATCAGTCGTGTTCCGTCCCCGCCCGGGTCTATACGGCTTAGAAGAAGCCGAGCTTATTTTCGGAGTAGCTGACCAGCAGGTTCTTGGTCTGCTGGTAGTGGTCCAGCATCATGGCGTGGTTTTCGCGGCCGATGCCGGAGGACTTGTAGCCTCCGAACGCGGCCCCGGCCGGGTAGGCGTGGTAGTTGTTGACCCACACCCGGCCGGCCTGGATCTCGCGGCCGGCGCGGTAGGCCACGTTGCCATTGCGGGACCAGACGCCGGCCCCCAGTCCGTAAAGGGTGTCGTTGGCGATGCCCATGGCGTCGTTGTAGTCGCTGAACCGGGTCACGGACACGACCGGGCCGAAGATCTCCTCCTGGAAGATGCGCATCTTATTGTGGCCTTCGAAGATGGTGGGCTGGACGTAGTAGCCGCCGGCAAGATCACCGGAAAGTTCGGCCCGCGCGCCGCCGGTCAGCGCCTTGGCGCCTTCCTGCTTGCCGATGTCCATGTAGGAAAGGATTTTCTCGAGCTGGTCGTTGGAGGCCTGCGCGCCAAGCTGGGTGTCCGTGTCCAGCGGGTTCCCCTGGATGATCTTTTCTGTGCGGGCAAGCGCATCCGCCATGAAGGAGTCGTAGATGCCGTCCTGGACCAGGGCCCGGGACGGGCAGGTGCAGACCTCGCCCTGGTTGAAGGCGAACAGCGTGAAGCCTTCGAGGGCCTTGTCGTAGAAGGCATCGTTGGAGTCGGCCACGTCGTTGAAGAAGATGTTGGGGCTCTTGCCGCCAAGCTCCAGGGTGACAGGAATAAGGTTCTGGCTGGCGTACTGGCTGATCAGGCGGCCGGTTGTGGTCTCTCCCGTGAAGGCGATCTTGCGGATGCGGGGGCTGGAGGCCAGCGGCTTCCCTGCCTCGACGCCGAAGCCGTTGACGACGTTCAGGACGCCGGCCGGCAGGAGGTCACTGATGAGTTCCACCAGGACGAGGATGGATGTCGGCGTCTGCTCGGCCGGCTTCAGGACCACGGCGTTGCCGGCGGCGAGTGCCGGAGCGAGCTTCCAGACGGCCATCAGGATGGGGAAGTTCCAGGGGATGATCTGGCCGACGACGCCGAGCGGCTCGTGATAGTGGTAGGCGGTGGTGTCGTCGTCGAGCTGGGAGAGGCGGCCCTCCTGGGCGCGGACGGCGGAGGCAAAGTAGCGGAAGTGGTCCGCAGCCAGCGGGAGGTCGGCGTTGAGGGTTTCGCGGATCGGCTTGCCGTTGTCCCACGTTTCGGCGACGGCGAGCTTTTCGAGGTTCGCATCAATCCGGTCTGCGATCTTGTTCAGGATCGCGGCGCGCTCCGCGACGGAGGTCTTGCCCCAGGACGGTGCCGCCTTGTGCGCTGCATCCAGCGCCAGTTCGATGTCTTCCGCGGTGCCGCGGGCCACCTCGCAGAAAGCCTTTCCGGTGACGGGCGTGATGTTCTCGAAGTACTGGCCCTTGACCGGAGCAACCCACTCCCCGCCGATCCAGTTCTCGTAGCGGTCCGCGAAGGTGACCTTCGAGCCCTCGGTGCCGGGCTGTGCGTAAACAGTCATTGCTAGCTCCTTTGCTGTGCAAGATTGATGGCGGCCTGTCGCTGGCGCGCGCCGTTGCCTTCAGCGTAGGAGCCGGCAGGTTGCAACCAGGTTGCAACCCCGTGAGCCAGGTCACCTTCCTGGATAGGCGGCAGTCACGCGCTGAGCTCCGCGTCCAGCCGTTCCAGATCAGCGACGACGGCGGCGCGCCTGGGCGAGCGGGGCGGCAGCAGCCGCAACGCTGCGACCCGGACGTCGACGTCGTGCCTTGCCTCGGGAAGCTCGGCGTACTTGAGCAGCGACTCGGCGCTTCCGTCGGTCAGCACGGCCTCCCGCAGCAAGGACGAGACCCGGTTCCGAAGTTCGACAATGCCGGGCGCTTCCGACCGCGGCAGTACAGCGCCGCGGTAAACCTCCAGGGCGATCCGGTGGGCGCCGCGCTGCAGGCAGTTGAGCACCTGACCGGAGTCCGGCACCAGGTCCACGGGCAGCCTGTAAGGCCGGGATTCCGGAACCGTTTCCGGACTGAGTTGCTGGAGCACCTTGCGCAGGCGCACCATTTCGGCCCGCAGCGTCATGGTCGACGCCTCCCCTGGGTACAGCAGCGAACACAGTTCTTCGGCGCTGAGCCCTTGCGGGTGTGTGCTGAGCAGCGCCAGGATTTCGCTGTGCCTGGCGGACAGGGCGGCGGTCCGGCCGTCAATGCTCAGCAGGGCCTGGTCGCGCCCGAGGAGCTGGAGGCTGTTGCGGTACAAACTCGTGGCGTCCGGTGTTGCCGCCGCGGCATCGGCCGGCACCCGTGCGGCGGGGCCCCGCCGCCGCGCACGTGGCGCTGTACTGGCAGCTGCCAGCTGCAGGCGTTCCACCCGCAGGTGCGCCTGCGCGGCGGCGACGGTGGCCTCCACCAGGGACAGGGTATGGGGCGCAACGGCGGATTCGGTGCCCGTGATGTCGACGACGCCGAGGAGGGCACCTGAGTCGGGATCGTGGAACGGCACGGCGGTGCAGCTCCACGGGTGGGCAGAGCGCTTGTAGTGCTCCGCGCCGGAGATCTGGATTCCGCGGCCCACGGCCAGGGCGGTGCCGGGGGCGCTGGTGCCGACGGTCGCCTCGGACCAGTCCGCGCCGGGAACGAACATCATGCCCTCGGCCTTGCGCTGCATGCCGGTGTCACCCTCGACCCAGAGCAGCCGTCCGAGCTCGTCTCCGACAGCCACCAGCAGTCCGCTGTCGTGGCCGGGCAGGACCAACAGCTTGTGGATGACGGGCATGATCGCGGCCAGGGGATGCTGGCGCCGGTACTCTTCGAGTTCCTCGCGGTCCATCGCCAGGGGCGCCTCGGGATGGTCCGGATTGGCCCGCAGCTGGGCGGAACGCCGCCAGGACTCCTGGATCATCGGGCTGAGCCCGGGCAACTGCCGGGCGTCGGGGAAGAGCAAACCCCGGGAGTCCAGCTGCTCATGGCCCGTTCTGGCATACTTCTGGCGCAGCTCCGCGGTGTTGCCACCGGGCGCTGCGGGATGGACCAGATTCCTCATTGAACTCCCACCTGACGGGCGCGGCGGCCTGCCGCTGGCGGCCGCGTCCGGCAAGTCTAATGGCCGGACGCGCGCTCCGGCTAGCCGCGGGAGATCTCGATCATGTGCTCGCGGGGGACCACCTTGACGCGCTCCCGGACTATGCCGTCGGCGTTTTCTGCGGCGGACCATTCCTCGCCCAGGGCCAGTTCGTGGGCGTCCAGTTTGATCCAGCCTTCCCACGTCGTGTACTTGATGCCCCGATCCTCCAGCAGGTCGATGATGGCCTGCGGGTCCGGGTTCTGCGCCGGCGGCAGGGTCAGCCGGTCTTCAAGGAGGAACCCGATGGTTTCCAGCGCGTCGCCCTTGGTATGGCCGATCAGTCCGACCGGCCCGCGTTTGATCCACCCGGTGGCGTAGATTCCCGGGACGGGGTTGCCCTCGGCGTCCAGCACCCGTCCCCCTTCATTGGGGATGACGCCGCGCCGGGCGTCATACTCCAGTTCGTCCAGCGGGGAGCCGTGGTAGCCGATCGCGCGGTAGACGGCCTGGACCGGGTAGTCGAGGAACTCCCCCGTGCCCTTGGCGTTTCCGGTGCCGTCCAACTGCATCCGCTCGAACCTGACGCCCGCGACCCTGCCGGGGTCGGCGGGGTCGTCATAGATTTCGACGGGGCTGTGCAGGAAGTGCAGGTGCAGCCGGCGGGAGGAGGGCTTCTCCGCCTCGGCGTGTTCCTCCACGAGCCAGTTGGTCAAAGTGTTGACCATGGTGCGGATCTGGTTGTTGCTGCGGATTGCCTCGTCGGAAGCCTCGTCAAACTCGAAGTCCTCCGGGTACAGGACGATGTCCACGTCCTTGGGGTGGGAAAGTTCCCGCAGTTCCAGCGGGGTGAACTTCACCTGGGCCGGCCCGCGCCGGCCGAACACATGGACATCCGTGACCGGGGAGCTCTTAAGGGCCCGGTAAACGTTGTCCGGAATTTCGGTGACGAGCAGCTCATCAGCGTGCTTGACCAGCATGCGGGCCACGTCCAGTGCCACGTTGCCGTTGCCGATCACCGCGACCTCCTTGGCCTCCAGCGGCCAGTCGCGGGGAACGTCGGGGTGGCCGTCGTACCAGGACACGAAGTCGGCCCCGCCGAAGGAGCCCTCAAGTGCGATTCCGGGGATGTCCAGCTCCGCATCCTTGATGGCACCGGTGGAGAAGATGACAGCGTCGTAGAACGCGCGGAAGTCGTGCAGCGTCAGGTCGCGACCGTACGTCACGTTGCCGAGGAACCGGATGTCGCCGCGGTCCAGGACCTTGTGCAGGGCGTTGACGATCCCCTTGATCCGCGGGTGGTCCGGGGCCACCCCGTAGCGGATCAGGCCGTACGGCGCCGGGTACGCCTCGAAGAGATCGATACTGACCTCGAAATCGCCGTCCTTGACCTCGTTGGACTTAGTCAGGATGTCCGCAGCGTAGACGCCGGCCGGTCCGGCGCCGACAATCGCAACGCGGAGCGGACGCTTGGACGTGGTTTCGGCCGAGTTGGACACCGGAAGCCCTTCTGAATCTTGGCGGCTGCGCCGTGTCATGCAGCGCAGTTCCTTATTCTAAAGGTCCGCCGGAACAGGCGGGGCTCCGGTAACGGAAATCGCAGGCTACGCGACCGCGGTGGAAGCGATTGGCCGGAATACCTGCCGTGCAGGTGGTGTTATTGATCTTGTGCCTAAACCAGATGGATCGTTCTCCCCACCCACTCTGACCGCCCCGGATGCCGCTGCACCTTCGGGAAGCCCCGGAGCCGGGCAGCCCGTTACGCCCAGGGCCGTGGACAAGGAAACGACGGCGGGCGTCCTGTTCGGCATGGGCGCCTACGGGCTGTGGGGGCTGCTGCCGCTGTACTTCGTTGCGCTCGCACCCGCCGGCGCAGTTGAAATTGTTGCGAACCGGGTGGTCTGGTCGCTCGTGTTCTGCGTCCTGCTGGTCACCGTGACACGCTCCTGGAGGGTGCTCGGCGCCGCCTTCCGGAACCGCACCGTGATCGGCCCGCTTGGCATTGCAGCCCTACTGATAGCAGTGAACTGGCTGACCTACACGTATGGCGTGACCACCGGCCATGCCGTTGAGGCGTCGCTGGGTTACTTCATCAATCCCCTCGTCTCCGTGTTGCTGGGTGTCTTCGTCCTGAAGGAGAAACTGCGCCCCTTGCAGTGGGCCGCCGTCGGCATCGGCTTCGTCGCCGTCGGCGTCCTGACGGTCTCCTACGGGAAACTGCCGTGGATAGCGTTGACCCTGGCCTTCAGCTTCGGCCTGTACGGCTTCGTCAAGAAGCGGGTGGGACCCCGCGTGGACGCCGCCACCAGCCTCACCGTCGAGACGATCGTCCTGACACCGCTCGCCGCCGCAACCATGGTTTTCCTCGGGGTCACCGGGGCGGAATCGCTGACCACCAACGGCGCCGGACACTTCTGGCTGCTGGTGGCTTCCGGTGTCATCACCGCCGTGCCGCTGTTGTTCTTCGGTGCCTCCGCGCGCCGGCTGCCGATGACCACTATCGGGCTGCTGCAGTACCTCGCCCCGGTCCTGCAGTTCATTCTGGCCCTGGTGGTCCTCAAGGAAACCATGACCACGGACCGCTGGATCGGTTTCGGATTCGTCTGGCTTGCCCTCCTGCTGCTCACCGTGGACATGCTCCGCACCGCCCGCAAGAATTCGGTCAGCCGGAAGCTGGCCCGGGCCGCCGCCTAAAGCTGTCGCCGCCTAATAAGCCCGCCGCGGTCAGACCTGCAGACTGGAATCGACGCGCTCGTAATCCCTGGGGACCACCACCATCGGCACTGGCAGGGCCCGCAGCACTTTGTTGGCGGTGCTGCCGATGAAGAGCTTGTTCTTTTCCCCGAGCCGCGACGAGCCCATGATCAAAACTTCGCCGTCGTCCCACTCAAGGTCGTCGATCGCTTCCTCAATGGTCCGGCCGTGCGCCACTTCAACGCTGACGTTGTGCCCCGCCTGAAGCCGGCGGGAGGCCTCCGTCAGGACGGTGTTGGCGTGGATATGGGCGGCGTTGATATTTTCCCCGCTGTCCCCGCCGGCGTCGAGTTCCACGAGCGAGACGAGCCGCAGCGGGACGCCGCGGCGCGCTGCTGAGTCAATAGCCACGTCGATGGCCGCCTCCGCCCCGGTGCGCTGCCCCACCGCCAGTGTCAGCCGCGTGATGGGGTCAGTGCGGCGATAGCCGCGCGGCGCCAAGGCCACCGGGACGGGCGAGGCATGGAGCAGGGCGTTAGCCACGCTTCCGACGCTGTACCGCTTAAACAGGCCGTTGTTCGCCGCGCCCACCACCACCAGCCCGGCCTGGTATTCGACGGCCGCATCGATCAGGCCTGCGGCATCCGACTCGGCCTGCCGCATGTGGAACTTGGCCTCCAACCCAGCCGGAACCAGCTCCAGCCCCTCGGGCTCCGCGGTCAGCACGTCCTTGCCGGCGGAGCTGCCCCGGTTCCCCGCGGCGTTGGCGCCTGTGCCGGCGGCGCGCCGGTTCACCACATAAACCAGGTCAAGGTGCGCGCCCTGGGCCCGGGCCAAAGCCGAGGCCAGCGCGACTGCGTCCGCTCCGCGTTCGCTGGGCGTATAGCCAACTACGTATCGCATGGAAGAACCCTTCATGGTTCTGGGCAGATCCCGCGTGGCTCCCGGTGCCCGGGCGACGTCGGCCGGCCTGCACTCTTGCAGTGGTAGGAACGACTCTAGCCCAGCGCACGCTTCATCTCGTCGTACGCGGGCGTCGGCTTGCCGTTTTCGAACAGGAAGTCGTGACCCTGCTGAAGGCTGCCGTCGTCGGCGACCCACCAGTCGTAGCGGTTGTCCACGCCCCACGTCGTGTAGGAGACGCAGGCTCGCGAACGCAGGCAGGTGGTCAGCACCGTAACGTACTGCTCCGCCTGGGCGTCCATCCCCTCGTCGTCATTTACGTCGTTCTCCGATATGCGCACCCGGAGGCCTGCCGCGTCGAATGTGTCGAGCGTCTGGGACAGCTTTGCCCGCGGAATGGCGTCGGTGGTGAAGTCGTAGATGTGCGCCTGAAGCCCTACGCCGTAGATGTGCCCGCCCTGCGCGTTGGTATCGAGCGCGAGCTTGAGCAGAGCGTCCTGGCGGCGCCCCGGCACGTCGGCCCCGTTCTCGTTGATGAACTGCTTCACGTCCGGATCGGCCTCGTAGACCGCCTGCGACACGACCGCCGGATAACCGGGACCGAAGACGCGGTACCAGATGTTCTGCTGGAGGCTGGTCCCCTGGTCGACGCCGAACGGCTCGTTCACCACGTCCCAGGAGTCCAGTTTGCCCGCGAAGTGAGCCACCACCGTGCGGACGTAGTCGAGCAGCGCGGTGGCGCTGGACCTGCGTTCGGCATCCGTGCCGCTGCGCAGCTCCTGCATCCAGCCCGGCATCGCCTCGCTGAATGCGATGGTGTGGCCGTGCACGATCATGCCCTTGCTCTGTGCGATCGCGATGATCGCGTCCGCCTCCTCGAAGGTGTAGACGCCCTGCCGTGGGGAAAGGAACTGAGGTTTCATGGCGTTCTCCGGCGTGACCGAGCCGAAGTTGGACACCAGTTCCCGCGCGTACTCCTCGTCGCCGGTCAGAGGACCGAGCGCCACGGCCGCACCGATCCGGAAGTCCGGCCGGGTTCTGGCGGCCAGTGCCTGCAGGCCGTCAGCCGACGTCTGGACGTCCGCGACCGCCGTCCCCGACGTGCGCAAGCCGGTGTTCGCCGGCGCATCCGCTTTGAGGGAGGTGACGTCGAAGGCCCCGGAGTCGCTGGAAAATCCGAGCCACAACTTTCCCGATGAGAACACCTTTCCGAGGGGCAACGACGAGAGTGTGTCCGCGCCGCTGGTAACCCTCAACGTGTCCCCGGACCGGCGCACTGTGAGCGGCGCCTCCGGGTCCCTTACCGTTACGTGCTCGCCGTGCACGGGGGCCGGCTGCCTCATCTCCTTCTTCTGTTTGCCGTCGAAGACGGTGATCTCCAGGTCGTGGTCTTTAAGGGTGAGCCGCAGACCCGCCGGCTCGACGCGAAACTCGTCCGCGATCACGGGAGGCCGGTCGTACAGCGCCCAGGTCGCGTCCGCGGTCACATCGGCCAACGTGGCGGTGAGGGTGAAGTCCCCGCCGACCACCAGGTGTGTGCCGGCCAAGTTGAGCGGCGGGTTTGGCTGGCCTCCCGCACCATCCTGTTCGACGATGCTCCGCGCGGTGGCCGTGATCTGCAGCCCTCCGCCGCGAGCCGTCACCCCCGGCGTGTGCTGCCAGTCTTGCTGGAGCAGGTCAACGACCACATCGGGCTTCGGTGTCGGGTCGTCCGAGGAGCAGCCCGCGAGGGCGAGCAGAAGGCCGGACGCCAGCACGATCAGTACGCGCGGGCGCCCGGCCATCACGGCCGCCACCAGCGGACATCGTCAAAGTACGCCTTCAAGCCGGAGTTGCCCGGGATGATGACCTGCAGGCTCGCCTTGGTGACCGCAGTGCTGGTGGGCGAGTATGTCAGATCGGGATTGGTCACACCAATGGCAGCTACCCCGAGCTTGTACTGCCCGGAGATCCACTGCCCGGCGGCGTTGAACTCGTCGATGTAGAAGCCCACCTCACCACTGGCTAGTGCCGTGACGTTGAGGTACCCGGTGATCTTGTAGGTACCGGGTGTCACCGCGACCTGCGGGGAGAACAGGTGCTTGTTCGCCGTCGTGGCCGTCAGGCTGACCGAGTTCACCGGGTTGGCCGGGCTCCCGTGGTTCGTGGCATCGGCCACGATGGTCGTAGCCGAGTCGGTCGTCCAGCCGGACTTGATGCCGGCGTCGAACGTGCCGTTGGCGACGAGGTTGGACGCTGCCGGGGCCGTCTCCGCGTTGAGCGCCAGCATCTGCACGTTGTCCACGTAAGCCATGATGCCGGTGCCGGTCACCCAGATCTGCAGGCTCGCCGAGGCCACACTGGTCGAGGTCGGCGTGTAGTCGAAGTTCATCGCTTCCACCCACCGCGAGGTCTCCCGCTTGCGGAACTGCCCGGAGATCCACTTCCCGGCGGCGTCGAACTCGTCGACGTAGAAACCCACCTCACCGGTCTTGATCGCAGCGACGTTGAGGAAGGCCTTGAACACGTACTTCGTCGACCGGGACACGGGAACCATCGGCGAGAACAGGTGACCGGCCGTGGTGCCCGAGACCAGCTTCACCGACTTAGCGGAGTCCGGATAGCTTCCGTTGTTCCCGGTGTCCGCGGTGATCGTCGCCGGGGAATCGGTCCGCCAGCCGCCGGCAATGCCGCTGTTGAACGTCGAATTCGCGAACTTGTTGGGGCTGCCGTTCACCAGGCCCTTGCTGATGTTGACGTTCTTGATCTGGCCGGCCGTCACCTTGGTCTTCACGTAGGCGGCAAGCTGGTCCAGCTCAGCAGTGCCGTACTGGTAGTCGTCCGGGTCCTTGCTCGGCGTTGGCCGGATGTCGTGGAACGTGAACACCACCCACGTCTTGTTTGCGATCGCCTCGTCGACCTTCGCCTTGAGGGTCGCGACCGGAGTGGTGACCTCCTGCACGGGGACGTTGCGGAGCAGGTAGTCACCGAGCGGCCAGGGGTTGTTGCCCGTGTCGGCGAAGCCGCGCATCGAGCTGTAGTACTTGGCGACCTGGGCCACTGCCGACATGTCGTAGTCGCCGTACGGCGGGGCAAAGGCCGTCGTGGTGATGCCGTGCGCCGCGAAGGCCGACTTACTGTTCGCCAGTTCGGCGGTGACCTGCGCGGCCGTCAGCTTGGTGGCCTGGCAGTCGCCGCCGGCGCTCACGAGGCACTGGTGGCTGACGGTGTGCGACCCGATCTCCCACCCATAGGTGTTCTTCAGCTGCAGGATCTGGTCCCAGGTCATGTAGGGCACGTCCGTGCCCGCCCGGCAGGTATTGGGCACAGTCGTCTTGCCGACGCAGTTGGTGATGACGTAGTTCGTTCCGGTAAGCCCGTACTTCTTCAGCGTCGGCGCGGCCTGCGTCAACGCGCTGAGGGCCCCGTCGTCGAAGGTGAAGGACACCAGCGGAGACGGAGCCGGGTTGTCCACGGCGGCATTCGCCGCCGTCGGGGACAGCAGTGCGCCGGCCATGGCCCCCACCGCCAACCCGATGGTTCCAAGCGTGGCGCGACCCCGCGCCCAGCTGGATCTGGTCCTGGTCATGAACTTCTCCGTTCTTTTCGGCTGGCCGACGGCCCCGGGTTGCACCAACGAATGTAATTAGGGGGCCTGCAAACGCTCGAATGCTTGCTTGACTGGCTGGACTTCGATGCCGCTTTCGTCGATTTGTTGCAGCTGGGCGGCGAGGACGCCGCTAGTGACGGTGCTCCGGTCCGTCGCGATGGTGGTCGCCCGGATGCCGGTCGAGCCAGGCGGCGCGATCTGGTGGTAGACGAGGATGAGCCAGCCGTTCACTCGGGATGTCTCAGCCAGCGCTCCGGCCAACTGGTCCGGCGTGGTCTCGTCGGTCACGTAGAAGACCTTCAGATCGTGCGGATCGAGGTTCTGCCGGGTGTTGATGCCATCGTCCGTCCCGCGGACGATGTTGAAGTACTTACTCGCGTACCAGTCGACCTGGGGGTCGGACCGTCCGTACGGGGGTGCCAGGTCATCGGTGGCGAAGCCGGCAGCCGCCAGCGACTCCTCGCTCTTCCGCAACTGCTCGTCGAGCCGGTCGACGCCGACGGACGTGAGATCGACGTGTTCGTAGCTGTGGGCGGCGATCTCATGCCCGGCATCGTGCAGCTGCTGCACCTCCGCGGCCGTCATGAAGTTCGGCGTCTCGATGGAGCTGGCATTGACGTAGTGGGTGGATCGGAAGCCGTGCTTGTCCAGGAGAGGCAGGGCGCGGTCGTACACCGACTGCCAGCCGTCGTCGAAGGTAATCGAAACCATGGGCTGGCCCCAACGGAGGGGTCCTGGCTTGGTGACGTCGGCCAGCGAATAGCCGCGGACGCTGGTGGTGCCGTCCCCGTGCGACACCAGGGTAACCATTGCGGTCTTGGCTCCGCCGGGGACTTGGAACGCCTTTTTGATCGTCGTCCACTCTCCCGCCGGCGGCACCGTCGCTAGGTTGCGGAATGCACGCCCACCGTCAGCGAGCTCGAATTCTGCCACCACGTCCACCTCCCGCTCGGACTGGTAGGTCGCGCCAAACTCGAAGTACCGGTCGGCGGTTACCGGGATGGGCTGGTACTGCCACTTCGCCTCACCGCTTTGGTAGTTCGTGATGCGGGTCCGGAGGTAGCCGCCGCGCTCGTCTTCGCCGCGCCCGGAGTCCACAGTCAACATCCCGGAGGCGTACGGGGACCACGAGTCGGGTGCGGCCGGCAGGGAACCGGCGAGCCCGGGATTAGGAATGAGGTTGGGGGCCGTCGTCGCGGCGGGCGGCAGCCGGACGTCGGATGCCGCCTCGAGGTACGCGCCCTCGACCCGGACTGCGCCCGCAGAGGTGAGCTTGAAGACGTACTCCACCGCTGTGGTCGTGTCTCCGGTGTTGAACGCGTCGCTCACCGTGAACACGGAATTTCCCGGCCGCTCGAGAGGGTTGGGCAGCTGCTCCAGAGTGGTACTGCCGTCGGTGTGGTGGTGGCGGGCCAGCAGCGCGAAGTCCGCGTCACTGGTGGTGTACGCCTTGAACAGGTAGGTCTGGCCGGGCTGGACGTCCACCCGCGGGCTCGTCAACGTGACATCGCCCGACGAATACTGGGTGACTTCGAGCTTCAGCGCCTGGGCGTTCAGCTCCCCGCCGACCAGCTCCAGCGAGGTTCGGGCGTCGCCGGTGTGGCTGACGTTCCAGCCGCCCATGGGGGCGGCTGGCGCGGACGGGCCCGGCGCCGGCATAGCGCCCTCTGCAGTCCGATCGAGCGCAGGGAGAAGATTTGCGCCGGGCCGCGCCTGAGCCATGCTGCTCGTCCCGTTCGTGTACAGCAGCCACCCGGCGGTGATCATGACGACCACCACTGAGGTGACTACTAGGGGATTCAGCAGCACACGGAGAACCCACCCGCGCTTACGCGCCACGGGCTATCACCACCATGCTGCCAGCCCGTTGAGGCGACTTCCATGTGTTCATTTCCGTCCGGCGGAACAGGCCCCGCGAGCGCGCAATGCACCGAATCGCCGCCGTCAACTGGACCAGGTCCATGATGTAGAAGAGGAAGTACGCCGTGGGCGCGTAGACGGCCAGCCGGGAGCGTTCACGCACGGTCAGGTTTTCATCCATCCAGATTGTCAGCAGTGTGTAGGCGGTGATGGTCGCGTACGCGCCAAGTATCAGGGCGGGCGTTCGCGTCGCCAGCGACCAGTAGACCGCGTACGTCCAGGCCAGGGGTGAGATAAGCAGCGTGAACTCG
This sequence comes from Arthrobacter sp. B3I9, assembly GCF_030816935.1. Lineage (NCBI taxonomy): Bacteria > Bacillati > Actinomycetota > Actinomycetes > Micrococcales > Micrococcaceae > Arthrobacter > Arthrobacter sp. B3I9. Next base: position 1,153,332 of record NZ_JAUSYO010000001.1, on the reverse strand, counting down.
CTAAGCACCGCCATTGGCATCCGGTAGTAGGCCAAGGTGCCGGTGTATCGGCGGCTCGGGTTGAAAATCATGCGGCGGTACTTGACGAGGTTCTGGAGGCTTCCGTACTTCCAGCGGTAGCGCTGCTTCGCCAAGGCGCGGAATGTGAGCACACCCTCGGTCTTCGCGACTACATCAGCGCCAAAGACCATGCGGAAGCGCCGGTTGCCCAGGCTGGTGATTTTCGCGCTCAGGCCGATGTCCTCAGTCAGGGTGTCCGTGTCGTAGAAGCCAACCTTGCGCAGCACACGCATCCGATAAGTGGAGGCCACTCCACCCACCACGAACTCACAGTTCAGCAGCGAGTAGAGCTTCTTCGAGCGGTAGCCGATCATATGCTCAAACCGCTGAAGGATGCCGAGCGCCGTCGTCTCTTCCAGAATCTGCACGTTGGCGGCAACACCGGCCACGTGCGGGTCATCGAAGTAGGACAGCGCGTTGGTGATGGCGTCCGGCTCGATGACCGAGTCGGCGTCGAGCGTTATCACGAACTGACCGCGCGCGTGCCGGCGGAGCGCTGAGTTGAGCGCCGCGCCCTTGCCGACGTTCTTGCGCATCCGCACCATACGAAGGTCCATCTCGGGGTGACGCACCTGGAAGTCACGGACCAGCCGACCAGTGAGGTCGGTAGACGCGTCGTCCGCGACGAGGACCTCAAAGGAGCGGTAGGTGCTGCGCCGAATGGAGTCGAGCGTCCTGACAATCACCGCCTCCTCGTTGTGGGCGGCGATGGCGATTGATACCAGCCCGGGCACCTCGGGGAGGGCATGCCGGGTCCAGGTGGCCGTTGCTGCACACTCCGCCTCGTACTCGACCGGGAGCCGGACGCCCCTCATGCTCTTCCGCCGCTGCTGCCAGACGTCGTACAAGTTGGCGCCCACCAGGTATAAGCCGAAGTGCACCACGTAGAGGATGCTCACACCGGCGAAGAGCCAGAAGATCACGAGGGCGAAGTCCATGCTCACGCCTCCGGGGAGTTAGCGGCGAGCACGGGCACGTGCGTGCCGGACCGGCGGTCGGCGCGACGGTTCCACAGCGCGCGGCGACGCACCTGCACGGACGCGCCGGCCGGCGCCCCGGCCGCAGCGAGAGCCGCACGGGCGGCTCCGCGCCGATACAGCCAGATGCTGACGAAGCGGATGATCGTCGTGAGGATCACGAGGCCCCACAGCACCATGCTGAGCTGAGCCACGAAGCCGAGCAGGCCCTCAAACATGGCGCCGTCCCGGCCGAAAGTCATCTGTGAGGTCATGGCGACGTTATCGATGTGCGTCATCGGAGGCCCTCCCCGGCCTGTTCCACCGTCGTACGGAGTGCCATGGCGGTCCGACCGCGGCTGCCGATAGGGGTCTGCGCCTCCCTCTCACGCGGGAAGCAGGCCAGGGCACTCTGGTCGGGGTGGGTGGTGAACTCGGACGTCGAACCCGCGTCGGCGGTGGCGGTCCTACCAGCATCTGATTCCGTTGACACCTGTATCATTCGATTTCCCCATTCCCGAGCATTACGTCTTTGTCGGCTTCGGGACCCTGTCGACGACGGTGTCGAATCCAAGGGGCGTAGCCTCGCCGGCGCAGAAGAAGTCTTGGAGTCGAAACTCCAGTTACCAGCCCTGCAAACCGCGACGCCCTAGCGGCGTCGATGATGTGGTGAACCCCCTAACGAGTGGCTTCGTTTTCGGTCTTTCAGGGCCCGAATTTGCCTCCCGGCTTCGTCAACCATACGAGCCGGTTGCAACGCTGAACACGAGTAATCGGTACCTAAATGTGATTCGAAAACTACTTACGCACCGGTCCTTGGCCCCTGGGCCGGTTAGGTACCAACCCGCCTGGGCCCGGCGACCAAAGGCGGGCACAAAGAAAGGCAGCACCCCAGCGATGCTGGAGTGCTGCCCACTTCTTCCTCGGCTCTCGACCCGTAATTCCCCTACCGGTCGCCGGTTTCGATACCGGCTAGGCGTTGGCTTTGACCGCCGCGGCCAGCACCTCGAGGCCGTCCAGCAGCAGCTCGTCGCTGATGACCAGCGGCGGAAGCAGTCGGATGACATTGCCGTAGGTGCCGCAGGTCAGGATGATGACGCCCTCCCTCAGGCAGTGGGCGGCGACGGCCTTGGTCAATTCCGGGTTCGGTTCCTTGGACCCGGCCTGGACCAGTTCGATCGCGAGCATGGCCCCGCGGCCGCGGACGTCCCCGACCACGGACTCCTCGGCGGCGAGATCCCGCAGCCGGCCAAGGGCGAGTTCCTCGATGTGCCGGGCCCGGGCGTTGAGGTCATACTGCTCCATCGAGCCGATCGCGGCCAGCGCGGCGGCGCACGCGACCGGGTTCCCGCCGTAGGTGCCGCCGAGGCCGCCCGCGTGGACGGCATCGAGCAGGTCTGCCCTGCCGGTGATCGCGGACAGCGGCATGCCGCCGGCGATGCCCTTCGCCATCGTGATGATGTCCGGGACCACGCCTTCATGGTTCACGGCGAACCATTCCCCGGTGCGGCAGAAGCCTGACTGGACTTCATCGGCGATGAAGACGATGCCCTTGTCCTTGGCCCAGGCCGCCAGCGCGGGAAGGAAGCCCTCCGCGGGCACGATGAAGCCGCCCTCGCCCTGGATCGGCTCGATGATGATTGCGGCAACCTGCTCGCCGCCGATCTGCTTCTCGATCATGGTGATGGCGCGCTTGGCGGCCTCGGCACCGGTGATCTCCGGGTTTTCCTCGCGGTACGGGTAGCTCATCGGCATCCGGTAGACCTCCGGCGCAAAGGGGCCGAAGTTGGTCTTGTACGGCATGGCCTTGGCAGTCAGCGCCATGGTCAGGTTGGTGCGGCCGTGGTAGGCGTGGTCGAAGGCGACGACGGCGTCGCGGCCGGTGGCCAGGCGTGCCACCTTCACGGCGTTTTCGACAGCTTCCGCACCGGAGTTGAAGAGCACCGTGCGCTTCTCGTGGTCGCCGGGGGTGAGGCGGTTCAGCTGCTCTGCGACGGCAACATAGCCTTCGTACGGCGTGACCATGAAGCAGGTGTGCGTGAAGTGCTCCACGGCCTCCTTCACGGCCCCGACGACGGCCGGATCCGAAGCTCCCACGCTCGTCACGGCGATGCCCGCACCGAGGTCGATGAAGGAGTTGCCGTCGACGTCGTGGATAATGCCGCCGTCGGCATCGGCCACGAAGACCGGGACGCTGGATGCGACACCGGCGGCCACGACGGATTTGCGGCGTGCGGTCAGGGCAAGGGACTTGGGGCCCGGGAAGTCAGCCTGGACGCGGCGCTTCTGCTCCAGACGGTAGGTGATGTCATGTGCGGTGGTGGTCATGGGAAGGCCTTTCTGGGCGTCGAGCGGACGCGGGCGGGGAGTATTGGGGCTATGCATCTAGTGCAGACATGACGTGCTTTATGCGCGTGTAGTCCTCGACGCCGTATATGGACAGGTCCTTGCCGTAGCCGGACTGCTTGAAACCGCCGTGCGGCATCTCGGCGGTGAGCATGATGTGGGTGTTGATCCACACCGCGCCGAAGTCCAGATCGCGGCTGACGCGCATGGCCGTGCCGTGGTCGGTGGTCCAGACGCTGGAAGCCAGGGCGTATTCGACGTCGTTGGCCAGCTCGACGGCTTCCTCCTCGGTGCTGAACTTCTGCACCGTGATGACCGGCCCGAACGTTTCCTTCTGGACGATGTCGTCGCTCTGCTTGGCCCCCGTGACGATGGTGGGTTCGAAGAAGAATCCCTTCTCACCCGCGCGGTGGCCGCCGATTTCGATCTTGCAGTTATCGGGCAGCGACTCCACGGCGGCGGTGACTGCCTTGAAGTGGTTGACGTTGTTGAGCGGGCCGAAGTAGTTGTCAGCATCGTTCTGGGACCCGGTGTGCAAGGTCTTCGTGTGCTCCACCATGGCCGCCACGACGTCGTCGTGCACCTCCTCCTGAACCAGCACTCGGGTGATTGCCGTGCAGTCCTGGCCGGCGTTGAAGAAGGCGAACTCGGCGATGGCCGCGGCGCTCTTCTTGATGTCCGCGTCCTTGAAGACAATGGCCGGGGCCTTGCCGCCGAGTTCGAGGTGGGCGCGTTTAAGGCCCTTGGCAGCGCCTGAGGCGACGGCGATGCCGGCCCGGACGGAACCGGTGATGGAAACAAGGCCCGGCACGCGGTGCTCCACCATCATGGCGCCGGTCTCGCCCGTGCCGAGGACCACGTTGAGTACGCCGGCCGGGAAGATCTCGCCGGACAGGCGGGCCAGGACCAGGGTGGACTCGGGCGTGGTGTCCGAGGGCTTGAGCACCACGGTGTTGCCGGCGGCCAGCGCGGGTCCGATCTTCCAGATGGCCATCAGGAACGGATAATTCCATGGAGCCACCTGGGCCACGACGCCGATCGGTTCACGCCGGACGTAGGAGGTGTGTCCCTCAAGGTACTCGGCGGCCGACTTGCCTTCAAGCACCCGGGCGGCGCCGGCGAAAAAGCGCAATTGGTCGGCGCCGGCGGCTACTTCTTCGGCAGCGATGAGTGAGCGGACCTGCCCGGTGTTCCGGTGCTGGGCCTCCACGATTTCATCGCTGTTCGCTTCGATGGCATCGGCAAGCTTGAGCAGCAGCAGCTGGCGGTGGGCAGGTGTTGCCCGCTTCCAGCTCCTGAAGGCGTTCGACGCCGCCGTCATGGCGAGGTCGACGTCGGCCGCCACCGAGATCGGCGACGTCGCCACCACTTCACCGTTCGTGGGATTGACGATGTCAAGAGTCCCGGTGCCTGCGGGGGTGACGAACTCGCCGTTGATGAAGTTCTGCAAGGTTTGAACCACGGTGTACAACCTCTTTCACGCGCTGAAGGGCCCAGTTGGATTGCTCCGAGCCTATGGCAACGCAGGTCGGCAGGGAATAGCCACATGCACACCCCAGTCGGAAGCCTTTAGTGCGTTTGACCAGCCGCGGCTATCCTGAAGACATGGCTATTTCCCTCGCCGCCCTGCTCGGGGTTCCGTCCCTGAAGCTCACCAAGGCGGGCCTCGCCGAGACGACCTCGCACCAGGACATCATCTGGGTGGCGGTTACCGAGCAAGAGGACCCGCAACGGTTCCTCAACGGCGGCGAACTCGTCCTCACCACCGGCATGCGGCTGCGCAGCGCAGCCGACCAGCGCCGCTTCGTCCGGCAGGTCCAGAGGGCAGGCGCCGTGGGAATCGGCTTCGGTATCGGGCTCACGCACGAGTCCGTCCCCCCGGCCCTGATTGCCGAGGCCAACCGGTGGGGACTGCCCGTCGTGGAGGTCCCGTACGACACCCCGTTCATCGCCATCGGGAAACTCGTAGCGGACGCGCAATCGGCGGACCACTACGGCAAGCTGGAGCGCCTCATCGCCGGGCACCAGATCCTCGCCCGCGCCCTCCTGACCGGCGGCGGCCTCACCGAACTGCTCAAACACCTCGGCTCCATGCTGCGCACGGAGATTGTGCTGACCCAGTTCACCGCCCAGCTCTATAACAGCGTGCCGGGCAACCCGGCCCCCAACGCTGACGGCTGGACCTCCTACCCCATCCCGACCGGCCGCCGGGATGCCTGCACGCTCTGGATCAAGCAACCCTTCGAGGACTCAGGCATCGTGGGCTACGCCCAGAACCTCATCAGCGTGGAACTCAACAACATGGTCAAGCAGCGGCAGTCGCAGCGCGCCCTTGCGGGGCAGGTCCTCGAGGACGTGATCCACGGGACCCTGGAGCCCAGCGAGGCCGCCCGCCGGCTCGCCGGCATCGGTGTCAACAGCACCCGAAAGAACGTCGTGCTGCTCGTTGAATCGGCGGCGCATTCCAAACAGCTCGGAAGCACCTCGTTGCCCCAGCCGCTGGACACAGCGGTGAGCGCCGCCGTCGGGAAGGACCTGATCGCCGTCGTCCCGGACGACGGAAGCGGAGCCGGCACGCTTGCCCGCGCCCTGGGCGACCACCTGGCCGAGGCGGGAATCCATGCCACCATCGGCATCGGCGGCGCCTACACCAAGCCCAACGGCCTGCGCTGGAGCTACTTCGAGGCACGCGACGCGGCGGGCCGGGGCCTGCCGGTGAACGAGCCGGAGCGCCTGAGCCTGACCTCGCTGCTGCTGGCCAGCGAAGACGTGCCGCTGGCCGACATGGCGCACGAGTCCCTGAATCCGCTCCGGGCCTTCGATGCCGCGCACGGCGCCGAGCTGATGGCCACGCTGGAAAGCTACCTCAACAACAACGGCTCCGTGGCCGCCGTCGCCGAAGAGCTCACGCTGCACCGGAACACCGTCCGCTACCGGCTGGCCCAAGTTACCGAGCTGACGGGTTACGACCCGGCCCAGACGCCGGACCGCGTGCAGTTGTGGCTGGCCTTGGCTGTACAGCGGCTCGGGGCCCGCCAGCTGCACTGACGGGCTGCACCCGCGACGCGTGTCACTTAAGTCGGCCGTGCAAACGTCAAACGTCTAACCTTTAGGAATGACTTCCACGGCGCAGACCGAACCTCACGAGACCGCGACCGTCCGGCCCGCAGCACCAGCCCGGCCGCGGGGCGTTCTCGTGGCCGGGGTGGTTGCACTCGTGCTGATCGGACTGAATCTGCGGGCCGGCATCACCGGGGCAGCCGCCCTGCTTCACGACCTGCAGGCGGTCCTGGGCTACGGGCCGCTGGTTGCCGCGATCATCCCGTCCATTCCCACACTGTGCTTCGCCGTCGCCGGCGCCGCCACGACCTGGCTCACCCGGCGCCTTGGCCTTGAGAAGGCCATCCTGCTTTCGCTGGGAATGCTGGCCGCGGGCCTGTTGCTCCGCGGCGTTCCGTCCACCGGAATGCTGCTGGCCGGGACAGTGGTGGGCATGTCCGGGCTGGCCATCTGCAACGTGGCGATGCCGTCGTTCATCAGGGTCCACTTCGCGGACCGGACGTCCCTCATGACCGCGCTTTACACGGTAACCATGACCACGGGCGCCACCGTCGTCGCTGTGCTGATTGTCCCGGTGGCGCAGGGGCTCGGATCAGCATCGGCTGGCCTCGGTGCCATCGGCTTCCTGGCCCTGGGCGCCTGCCTCGGCTTCCTGCCGATCGCCCTGTATGCGCACCGCAATGCTTCCGACGTCAAAGCCTCCCCGGTGGCCCCCTGGCCCCTCCTGCGCACCCGGACGGGCGCCCTGATCACGCTCGGCTTCACCGTACAGGCGCTCCTGGCCTACGCGGTATTGAGCTGGTTCCCCTACCTGCTGGTGACACTGGGAATGACCGGGGCCGACAGCGGGCTGATGTTCGGCCTGATGCAGCTCGTGTCCGTTCCCGCCGGCATGATTCTGGTGGGAATCGGCTCCCGGCCCCGGATGCAGCGCACCGCGTTCTATCTGGCAACGGTGACCATGGCGCTCGGCGTCCTGGCGATGCTGGTCCTGCCGGTCGACTGGGCCCCGCTCACGGCGGTGCTGCTTGGCTTCGGGCTCGGCATCTTCCCCTTGGTCATGGTGATGATCAGCCGCAGTGGCCGGACCACCGCGGAGACCACCGCAATGTCCACGGTCGCCCAGTCGGCAGGGTATCTGCTCGCCACCCTCGGCCCGTTCGGCATGGGCCTGCTGCACAGCGCGACGGGTTCCTGGACGCTCCCGTTGGTCCTGCTGCTGGCCGTTGCCCTCGGGCAGGTCGCCGTCGGCCACCTCCTGACCGCGCGGCCCAAGAAGCGGCAGGCGACGCCCGCGGAAAGGATCCAGCGATGACCTTGACTGCCTCCCACAGGCCACCGCTGGTCGAAGAGATCACTGCCAAGCTACGCACCCTCATCCAGTCGGGACAATGGCCGCTCCAGCAGCGCATCCCGGCGGAACCGGAGCTGATGGCCGCCCTCGGCGTTTCCCGCGGAACCCTGCGGGAGGCGATCAAGGCCCTCGCCCACAGCGGCATGCTTGACGTCCGCCGCGGGGACGGCACCTACGTCCGGGCCATCAGCGAGATGTCGGGTGCGGCGCAGCGGATGTACCAGGACCATTCCGAGGAACACATCCTTGAGGTCCGCGTGGGGCTGGACACGCAGGCGGCACGGCTTGCTGCCCGCCATGCGACGGCCGGGGACATTGCCGCCCTGCGGGAACTGCTTGCCGCCCGCCGCGCCGCCTGGCTGGCCGAAGACTATGCCTCCTGGGCCCAGGCCGACTGGGACTTCCACGTAATGGTGGCCAAGGCGTCCGCCAATCCCCTGCTGCACGAGCTCTACGCCAGTTTCGGCGTCGTGTTCCACGCCGATCTCCTGCGGCAACAGCGCCGGGCGGGGTTCAACGGGCTTCCCAACGAGGGCCACGGCGAACTGGTTGACGCCATTGCCGGGCGGGACGAAGCCGCCGCCGTCGGAAGCGTCACCCGGAACCTGAATTCCTGTGCGGAGTGGCTCCGGGAGTAACGTCCAAGGGATTTCCAAGGTCGCTCGAAGATGCTCGACCCAGCGGCCGGCCCATTTTGCGCCCGCGGGGCTGGAACTCAGCCGCCGTCGGCGCCTGCCAACGCCGACTTTGAGCGGCCGGCTCCTGCGCCCAGCAGCAGGAGCCGGCACGACGAAGGCCTCCGGGCCGGAACTGAGGTTCCGGCCCGGAGGCCTCTTGTGTCCCGCCTGGACCGGCGTGGAATCAGATCAGCGTGAGAGGCCCTTGAAGACGTTCTTGGGCCGCTGCATCTCGCCATGCTTCGCGCCGAGCACGATTACCCAGCCGGCGAACACGGGGATGGCCCACTGCAGCGCCTTCAGCTGCTGCTGGGCGGAACGCAGTTCGTCGGACGCGCCCGGCTTCGGCTCCGTCGCGCCTTCGGCACCTTCGCTGGCGAGCTTCTCCACCTTTGCGCCCTGAAGGCCCGCGTACAGTGTCACAGCAGCCCCGGCAAGGGTGACGATGGTCTTGTAGATGGTCAGCCGGGTCACGCCGTCCTGCTTGCTCATCCGGTCTTTGTTCTCCCAGATGACAGCCAGGCCGGCGAGGATGTGGGCGCCGAAAGCGGCGGTCTGGAACGGGGACCACTTCTTCCAGCCCAGGCTCGAAAGCCGGGTCCGCTCGGCGGGGTCCTTGGCTTCGGCGGCCGCGCCGTTCAGCCCGATGGCGCCCATCAGCGAGCCGCCGAACCAGGCGCCCGCCGTCAGGTCGTGGATGGATCGGGCAACAAGATTACCTGCCATGTTGAGCTTCCTATCGTGTGTGTTCTCGGATCCGCAGTACCGGCAGCAGCTGTTGATGCTCGTGCTGCCGGGAGGGCATGTCCGAAAGCCGGGCATGATCCAGCTATAGTAAGCACACTTACCAACATCTTGGTAGTGCCTCGGGTGTCCGCCCGCGGAAGCTCCGCCTGCGGCGTAAGATCGGGGCCATGAAAGAAACTGGGCAGCTCTTCGGTTGGTCCTTCGGCGACAAGTCCCGGGCGCACGAGCCGGGATACCTGGACGGCCTCCGGGAGGCGGCGCTGGCGAACGCGAAGCAGGACGCCTCCTCGCGCGGCTTCGAGGTGGAAGCAGGCGCGGAGACGTACGCAGTGATCGAACAGGGAGAGACCCTGGCCGAAGTGGACTCCGCGCCGGGCGGCGGGCTCATCGTCCGGTGCACCGTGACGGTGGTGGGCCCGGGTGCGGGCAGGATCCACCCCGAAGGCCCGATGAACGGTTGAAGACGGCGGCGGAACGGAAGGACGGGGACGGATCGGATGTCGGCTAACGGAACTGCAATCGGAGACGCAGCCGACGCCGTGGAGGCGGCGTCGAACAGCACTGTGCTCGACGTGCTCGCGCGTGCCGGTTTCGCGGTGATGGCCCTGCTGCACATCATCATCGGTGCGATTGCCGTGGCGCTGGTTCTGGGGGCCCCCGGCCAGGCCGAACCGACCGGCGCAATCGAGCAGCTCGCGGCCAACCCGTGGGGCCCGGCGGTGATGTGGGCGGGTTTCATCGGCTGCGCCGGGCTTTCGCTCTGGCAGCTGAGCGAGGCGACGCTGCGGGCGCGGCATCTCCCGCGCGGTCAGCGCCTCGGCAAGCTTGTCTCCTCCGGATTCCTCAGCATCGCCTATGGCAGCGTCGGCCTGAGCTTCGCAGGCTTCGCCCTGGGCCAGCGCGGCGATTCCGGCGACTCGACGCGGGACTTCAGCACTGCGTTGGTGCACAGCCCCTTCGGGGTCCCGTTGCTGATTGCCCTCGGCCTGACCATTATCGGGATCGGGGTGTACTTCGTGCTCAAGGGGGTGGGGAAAAAGTACAAGGACGAGCTGCGCCATTTTGAGGGTACGCACCGGGGGCGCCTGGTCAGTGCGCTGGGCGTCGCCGGACACATCGCCAAGGGGGTTGCACTCGTCCTGACCGGGCTGCTCTTTGTCATCGCCGCTGTCACCAACGATCCCGGCTCCTCGACGGGTCTCGACGGCAGCCTCAAGGCCCTTCAGGACCACCCCTTCGGACCCGTCCTTCTGGTGGCCATCGGGGCCGGCTTCATTGCCTACGGCGCGTTTGCCCTGGTCCGCGCCCGCTTCGGCCGGATGTAGGTCCTTCAGGAAGTCAGCCCGTAGCCTTCCGCAACGGAACTACATCGCCTTCCTGGTACAGCAGCGCCCGCACCTCGGACTCGGCGGAGTCCAGCCGTTTCGGGTCAATGGTCTCCCCCTCGGCGAAATGGTCCAGGATCCGCGGGTCGACATAGCTTTTCCGGGCGATCGACGGCGTGTTCCCCAGCACCGTCGACGCATCCACCATGGCCCGGCTCACTGCGCGCTTGCGGGCCGAAACCTTGGGCTGGGGCCCGCTCTTCGCCAGGCTGACGGCCGCGGCGACCGTTCCCCGGAGGGTACGGAAGTCCTTCGCGGTGAAGTCCTCCCCGGTGCGCTCCTTGACGTATTCGTTGATGTCCGCACTCGACACCGGGTGCCAGCTGCGACCATTCTTGTAGGCCAGCAGCCGGGCATTGCCGCCGCGCCGCTTGAGCTGGCGCACCACGGCGGCAAGGTCGGCATCCTTGATCCGCGACTCCCACTTCTTGCCGCTCTTGGCGGGAAAGCTGAGCCTCAGCTCGTCCTTGTGCACCTTGACGTGCGCGCAGAGCAGGGTGGCGAGACCGTGGCTGCCGTTCTCGTTCGTGTACCGTTCCGAACCGACCCGCAAGGATCCGCTGTCCAGCATCCGGAAGGCGGCCGCCAGCACCCGCTCGCGGGTCAGGCCCTCCGAGCGGAGGTCCATGGTCACCAGGCGGCGTGCGGAGGGCAGGGTCTCGGCCAGCTGGAGCGAACGGTCGAACTTCAGCCGGTCCTTCCGTTCCCGCCAGCCGGGGTGGTAGATGTACTGGCGCCGGCCGACCGCGTCGACGCCGGTGGCCTGGATGTGCCCGTTGTCGTACGGGGCAATCCAGACGTCCGTCCAGGCCGGCGGAATACCGATGCTCTCCAGCCGGTCCCGAACCGGACCGGGAGGCAGCGTAGACCCGTCCAGATCCTTGTAGCTGAACCCGGTACCGGCCGGGACCCGGCGGTACCCCCGGCCGGACGCATTGCTGTGACGTAGCCTCATGACGGTAAGCCTACTGACTACCCGCCGGGAATGCGCCCGTCAGACCTCGGCGGCTACCCCGCCGCGGGAAATCTCCACCATGTCCTCGCGGGGGACCACCTTGATGCGTTCGCGCTTAATCCCGTCGGCACCGGTACTCGCCTTTTCGCCGAGCGACCGTTCGTGCGCGTCCAGCGCCAGCCAGCCTTCCCAGCTGGTGTACTGCACGCCGCGGCTCTCCAGCAGCTCGACGACGGCGTCCGGCGCCGGTGCCGCTGCCAGCGGCAGGCTTTCGCGGTCCTCCAGCAGGTGGGTCACGGTTTTCCAGGGCGTCGCCCTTGGTGTGGCCGATCAGGCCCACAGGCCCGCGCTTGATCCAGCCCGTCGCGTAGATGCCCGGGACATGGCTGCCGGAGGCGTCCAGGACGCGGCCGCCGTCGTTCGGCACAACACCCTTGCTGTGGTCGAACTCCACCTCGGGCAGGGACGAGCCGAAGTAACCGATGGCGCGGTACACGGCCTGCACGGGGTAGTCCACGAACTCGCCGGTGCCGCGGGCGTTGCCCGTGCCGTCCAGCTCGGTGCGCTCGAACTTGATGCCCGCGACGCGGCCCGGCGCCTCGGCGTCGTCGTAAACCTCCACCGGGCTGTGCAGGAAGTGCAGGTGCAGGCGGCGGGAGGCCGTGAGCTCGGAAAGGTCCTCGGGCTGCTCGGCGATCCAGTTGGTGAGTGTGCCCACCATGGTCTTGGTCTGGTTGTTGCTCTGGATCTGGCGGTCGGATTCTTCGTCGAACTCGAAGTCCTCGGCGTAGAGGATGATGTCCACGTCCTTCGAGTGGGACAGTTCGCGCAGTTCCAGCGGGGTGAACTTCACCTGGGCCGGGCCGCGGCGGCCAAACACGTGCACGTCGGTGACGGGCGAGGACTTGAGGCCGGCGTAGACGTTGTCCGGGATTTCCGAGACCAGGAGGTCATCCGCGTGCTTCGAGAGCATCCGGGCCACGTCCAGGGCTACGTTGCCGTTGCCGATCACGGCAATTTCCTTGGCGTCGAGCGGCCATTCGCGGGGCACGTCGGGGTGGCCGTCGTACCAGGACACGAAGTCGGCGCCACCGTAGGAGCCCTCGAGTTCGATGCCCGGGATGTTGAGGTCCGCGTCCTTGATGGCGCCGGTGGCGAAGATGACGGCGTCGTAATGGGTGCGGAGGTCCTCGAGCGAGAGGTCCGTGCCGTAGTCCACATTGCCGAAGAAGCGGATGTCGCCGCGGTCCAGGACCTTGTGCAGGGCGTTGACGATCCCCTTGATCCGCGGGTGGTCCGGGGCCACCCCGTACCGGATCAGGCCATAGGGCGCCGGGTAGCGGTCGAAGAGGTCGATGCTCACGGTGAGTTCGCCGCTCTTGACGGCCTCGCTCTTGGTCAGGAGGTCCGCAGCGTAGACACCCGCGGGCCCGGATCCGACGACGGCGATGCGCAGCGGGCGGGCAGCGGTTCCTGCGGGGCTGGTCTGTGACACGGCTGTGTTCCTTTGTTCTTCTGCATCCGTTGCTCCGTAACTGCCCTTTTGAGGGCTCAAAACGGCAGTTATGGAGCAATCGACGGGGTTTAGGGGGTCAGGACGCGCGGGGCGTTCGCGGTGGTGGTGCTGTAGTCGGCGGTCTTGAAGTGCGGCGGAGCGAACGGGCTGACCCGGACCACATCGCCGATCACGATCACGGCGGGGTTCGCGACGCCTGCGGCCTCCGCCTGGTCCGCGATGGTCCCGAGCGTTCCGATGGTCACCCGCTGGTTGGGCAGGTATCCATTCTCTACGATGCCAACAGGCGTCCCCGCTGGCAAACCGGCGCGGGCCAGGGAGGCTGCAGAATCGCGGAGTTGGCCGACGCCCATGAGCAGAATCACGGTGTGGTCGGCCCTGGCCGGTACCTCCGAGAGCTCCTCATGGCCGGTGACCACGCTGAAGCCCTTGGCCAGCCCGCGGTGCGTGACCGGGATGCCCGCTGCGGCCGGGACGGAGATTGCCGAGGTAACGCCGGGGACCACTTCCACCTCGACGCCGTTCTGCCGGCAGAACTCCGCTTCCTCCCCGCCGCGGCCCAGGACGTACGGGTCGCCGCCCTTGAGCCGGACCACGCGGTGGCCCAGCAGGGCCTCGTCGACCAGAATCCGGTTGATCTCGGACTGCGGGACAGGATGGTGTCCGGGGGTTTTGCCGACTTCGATCACGCGGACATCCGGCGCCAGTTCGCTGAGGAGCTCGCGGGGACCGAGGCGGTCCGCCACCACGACGTCGGCCTGGCCGAGCAGCCGCCGCCCACGGACCGTGATGAGTCCCGTGTCGCCCGGTCCCCCGCCCACCAGGGCCACGGACCCCTGCGCCGTATCGATTCGGGAGGCACGGCGCCGCCGCAGCGGCAGGTCCCCGGTTTCCAAGGCGGTCGCGACGGCGTCCCGCAGGGCCATGGCGCGGCGCGGGTCTCCCCCGGCATTCACTGCAATCTTGACATCGTCCATGACGGCAACGGCGGGGGTCCAGGCCGCGGAGGATTCGTGGTCGGAGGCGTTGACGCACCAGATGCGCTGCGCCTCGGCGTCGGCGGAGACCCGGGCGTCCACCTCGGAGTTTCCGGTGGCGGTCTGGACGAACCAGACGCCGTCGACGTCGGACGTCCGGTACTGGCGCGGCTCCCAGGTCAGGAGGCCGGCGTCGGCGAGTTCACGCAGTGCCGGCGAGGCGAGCGGGGCAACGACGGTGACGACGGCACCGGCGTCGAGCAGCCCCTTGGCGCGCCGGGCGGCGACGGGGCCGGCGCCGACGACCAGTACGGGGCGGCCGAGGAGGCGCAGCGCGGTGGGATAAATGTCCGAGATTGCCATGCATCGACGATAGGGCGGCGTTTCGGAGCGGAACAACGACGCGGAAACACCCGTTCACGCGGGGTAACGCCGCGTCACATGGGCTTCAGCCCTTCCTGCCTTCGGTGGCCACGCCTTCGATGAAGTGCCGCTGGCCGAAGGCGAAGAGAACGAGCATGGGCAACGTGATCAGCAGCGTGGCGACCATGACGTACTGGTAATCCCCCTGGCCGCCGTTGGTCGGACTGAATTTGGTCATGGCGTAGGCGATGCCGAGCGGGGCCGTGAAGCCTTCCGGCGAGCCTGCGTTGAGGTAGATCAGTGCGGACTGCAGGTTGTTCCAGCTGGCCTGGAACTCGAAGATGAAGATCACCACGAGCGAGGGGATGGACAGCGGCAGGGCGATCAGGCGGAACAGGCCGAAGTAGCTCGCTCCGTCAATCCGGGCAGCCTCGAACAGTTCCCGCGGCAGGCCCAGGAAGAACTGGCGTTGCAGGAAGATGTAGAACGCGGAGCCGAACAGGTTCATGCCGAACAGAGGGATCCAGGTGCCCAGCACTCCCAGGTTCTTCCAGATCAGGTACTGCGGGACCATGGTGACGGCGCCCGGCAGCATCATCGTGGCGAGCACCAGCCCGAACAGGATGGACCGGCCCGGAAAACGGAAGTATGCGAAGCCGAACGCGACCAGTGAACTGGAGAACGTGACGAGCAACGCGGCGAGGAGGGCGATGACGAAGCTGTTGCCGATCCAGTGCAGGAGCGGCAGCTGGTTCCAGACCTCGGCGAAGTTTTCCGGAGCGAAGGTCCGCGGTATCAGGGAGTTGTCGAAGACCTCGGCGCGCGGCTTCAGGCTTGCCGAGATGAGCCAGACCAGCGGGTAGAGGAAGGCGCCACTGATGACGATGAGGAGTACCCACAACGCCGCACGCGCCGCCGTCGATCGCGGGGTACGCCGCTTCCGCCGCGGCCGCGCCGGGGCTGCGGGCTGACCGGTTGGCTCCGCTGGACGCGCCGCGTCCGGCGCCGCACTTGGCGGCGTGGTTCCTATTGTTGCCATCAGCCCTTGTCCCCCTCGTAATAGACGTACCGGTTGCCGATCTTCACCTGGAGCAGGCTGATCAGCAGAATGATCACGAACAACACCCACGCCATGGCCGAGGCGAAGCCGAAGTTGAATTCGCGGAAGGCCTGCTGGAACAGATAGATGCCGTAGAACAGGGACGACTCCGGCGAGACGTTCGTCTGGTCCCGCCAGAACAGCAGATACGCCTGGTCAAACACCTGTAGCGCCGCGATCGTCAGCACGATGACATTGAAAAAGATCGCTCCGGAAATCATCGGGACCGTGATGGAGAAAAACTTCCGCACCGGCCCGGCGCCGTCAAGGGCCGCAACCTCGTACAGGTCCCTCGGCACGCTCTTGAGCGCGGCCAGGAAAATCACCATGGTGCCGCTGACACCCCAGAGCGTCATGAGGACAATCGACGGCTTCACCCAGGCAGGATCGATCAGCCACTGCGGGCCGGAAATCCCGAAAAACCTCAGCGCCTGGTTGATGGCGCCCGTGTTCCCGTTGAGCAGCAGCAGGAACACCGCTGCCGTCGCTACGGAAGGGGTCATTTTGGGGAGGTAATACACCGTCCGGAAAAAGCCTGCACCGCGTCCCACCCGGTTCAGCAAAAGTGCCAGGCCCAGGGCCACGCAGATTTCCAGCGGGACGGCCATCACCGCGTAAAAGAGCGTGTTGGCGAGCGAGAGCGCAACCTTGGGGTCGTCGAACAACAGCGCGTAGTTGGCGGTGCCCGCCGGCCGCGCCACGTTGGTCGCCAGGTTGTAGCGGCTGAAGGAAATCACCAGGCTGTAGGCCATGGCCCCCAGCATGAACACGACAAAACCGATGATCCAGGGCGAAATGAAGAGATAGCCGGCCAGCGCTTCACGGCGGTTGTACTTCACCCGCCGGGGGCGGGCAGGGCGTCTGGTGCCGCTGGAGCCCGATTTCCGGGCCAAACCTGCGCTCACAGAGTGCTCCGTTCTTCGGCCCGGAGCAGTGGGCACGCCTGACCGCGGGGCTGCCCGCCGCCTTGCGCGCCCCTCCGGGTTACGCTAGCTTTCGAAATAGCAAGTGTACTTATTTTTTGGGAAGACTACTGTCTTTCATTTATATCTGTTCTGGCATTGTCGCCGGAACTGGAACGGAAGGAAACCCATGGGCGCTAGGAAAACTGTGCTGGCTCTGGCCGTGGTGGCGGCGTTGGCTGCGACGACGGCCTGCGGGGCGCAAAGCAGCGGGACTGCCGCGGAGAAGCCGGAATTCTCGAAGGACGCCTCCGGCGCAATGACCGCCTGGGGCTTCGACAACGCTGACGACGTGGGAAAGGCCCGCATGGCCTATGCGGCCGACCAGCACAAAGAGCTGCAGATCACGATGGACCAGACTGCTTTTGATGCGCAGAAGTTCACTACCCGCGCAGCGAGCGGCGACGTGCCGGATGTGGTGCAGATGGACCGCGCCTTCGTGGCCACCTATGCTGCGCAAGGATTGATCAAGCCCCTGGATGCTTGCTTCAGCGCCCAGGGCATGGACCCCGCCAAGCAGTTCTACCCGGCCGTGACGGAACAGGTCACCTACAAGGACCAGATCTGGGCGGTGCCGCAGTTCTACCAGCCGGCGGCCATCATCCTCAACCAGGCGGTGCTGCAGGGCGCGGGAGTGGACAAGGACCAGATCGACACCTCGGACAAGACGAAACTCCTGGCCGCGGTGTCCAAGACCTACAAGACCAGCGGCGACAACCCCAGCACTCTCGGGTTTGATCCGGTGGCCGGGGGCCAGACGGAGCTGTGGCTGCTCGCCAACGGCGGCCGCATCATGGATGACAAGGGAGCGCCTGCCCTTGACGACCCCGCCAACGCGGAAGCCCTGAACTACCTGAAGGAGATCCACGACGCCCAGGGCGGTTACGCCAAGGTCAAGAGCTTCTCTGATTCGTTCGACACCTTCGGAAAGGACAACCAGTACGTCACGAACAAAGTTGCCGCGCAGGTGGACAACCAGTGGTATGTCAACGTGCTTGCCCCGTATGCCCAGACCCTGAACATTTCCGCCGTGCCGTTCAAGGACAAGTCGGGCAGCGCGGTTACCGTGGCAGGCGGAACGTCCTTCGTCATCCCGGCCGGGGCCAAGAACCCGAATGCTGCCTGCGCCTGGATGACGTCGCTGGTGACGGACGACGCCTGGACCGCGGCCGGCGCCGCGCGGGCGGCCAAGATTGCAGCGACTCCGGGGGCCATCAACACCGGGCTCTTCACCGGGTCGCCGTCGGCCGACAAACTGATCCGGGAGAAGTTCGTCAAGCCCAGTGGAAATGCGGGCTTCGACGAAACCATCTCGACGTTTTACGACGTCCTGCCTAACGGCAAGACCCTCGGGGCGTCCCCCGCGGGCCAGGCAATCAAGACCGAACTGAAGAACGCCGTGGCGTCAGCCCTGCTCGGCGAAAAGACCGCGGAGAAGGCGCTGGCCGATGCCCAGGCGGCTGCCAAGCGGGCCTTCGACCAGGCCGCGTCCTAGCAGTAATCTTCGTGGCCTAACAGGCGGAACCGGGCGGGACCTGCTCAGCAGGTCCCGCCCGCTTTTGCTTCCAAGCCGCTCCTACGCCGGTCCGTGGTCCCGCGCGATGGCCACGGCCTCCTCGATGCCGCGGGTCCACGGATCACCGTGTCCGGGGAGCACCAGGCCCGCCCCGGTCCGCTCCAGCGCACCGAGCGACTCCAGGTTTTGGCCGCTGTCAGCGGTGGCCGCCCCTGCCACAATCCGCGGCCCGGTGCGTCCGGTGTAGGGGTCCAGGGTCACCAGGGCGTCGCCGCTGAACAGGACACCCCGGTCCGGAAGGAACAAGGCACAGTGGCCGCTCGTGTGGCCCGGCGAAAACACCACTTCCGGCCTGCCGGGGACCGGCAGCGGGCCGTGACCCGGAAAATAGCTGAGATTCTCGACGCCCCGCACGTGCAGGGCACCCGCCCGCGTCATGCTCGCCAGCACCGGCAGACCGGCCGGATGGGTCAGCGAAAACACGAACCGTGACCTCTCGTGCCGGTAGCGGTACGGGTGGCGGGCTATGAACGCGTCGTCGGGGTGCACCCAGACGGGCACTCCGTGCTCGCTGCGGAGCCTTCGGGCCAGTCCGAGATGATCAAAGTGGGCGTGGGTCAGCACTACCGCCCGGACATCATCGACGCCCCGTCCCAGACCCCGCAGCGCATCCAGCAGGGCTCCCCACATCGCCGGCAGCCCGGAATCCACCACCGTAACGCCTTCGTCATCCTCCACCAGATAGAAATTGACGTGTGCCTGTGAAATGAGATGCACACCATCTGCCACAGCTGTTATAGACATGGGGTCATTCCTTCCGTTCTTGCCCGGCACCGGTGACGGGGACCTTGGGCTCTGGAGATTGCTGATAAGCAGTCTTATCATCTAGGCAGGCCGGGTATCCCGCCCGGCCCTTTCCACCAGGCGACGTCGGGCTCCCTTGCGGGGCCGATGGCCGGCTAGCGAATGGAGTTCACCATGACAACAGCAAGCCGCTCCTCGGCGGACAGAACCGCCCTCCAGAAGGCGGCGCAAGCGGTTGGAGCAGTTTTCGTGCTCGTAGGCATCCTCGGCTTCATCCCTGGAATCACGGCAAACTATTCGTCCCTCGGGATGGCCGGTCACGATTCGGCGGCATTGCTGCTGGGCGTCTTCCAGGTTTCCGTCCTGCACAACATCGTCCACCTGCTTTTCGGGGTTGCAGGCCTGCTGCTCGCCCGGACGCCTGCGCAGGCCCGCAATTACCTGGTGGTCGGCGGCGCCATTTACATCGTGCTGTGGCTCTACGGCCTGTTGATTGACCACAATTCAGCGGCGAACTTCGTCCCGGTCAACACCGCCGACAACTGGCTGCACCTGGTTCTGGGCCTTGGCATGATCGCCCTCGGCCTGGCTCTCTCCTCCAACCGCCGGGGAGCTACGACGCCGCGCACCCGGTAACGGGAAGCCCACCGATTACGCCCGCGCTTCAGCACGGTCCGCGTCCGGGCCGTGCTAGCGCGTGCCGCCGGAAAGCAGGCCCCGGCGGCGCAGCAGGCGCTTTTCAATGGGGCCGAAGACCAGCAGTTCTATCAGGATGCCGACGGCGAGGATCAGCAGGATGGCGGACATGACGATGGTCATGTCCGAGAGGTCGCGGCCCTGGTTGAGCATGGACCCCAGCCCGAAGCCGATGCTTCCGCCGACCGCGATGATTTCCGCGGCCATCAGGGAGCGCCAGGAAAAGGCCCAGCCCTGCTTCAGTCCGCCGAGGTAGCCGGGCAAGGCGGCCGGGAGAACAATCTGCAGGGCCAGTTGCAGCCGGGAGGCGCCCAGGACCGTGCCCACGCTGCGGTACTGCGGCGGAATCTGGTCCACTCCGGAGATCAGCCCGTTGATGATCGAGGGGATGGCCCCCATGAACACCACGAAGTAGACCGTGGCGTCGGTGAGGCCGAACCAGATGATGGCGGCCGGTACCCACGCCACGGACGGCAGCACCTGGAGCCCGGAGATCAACGGCCCGAACGCGCGGCGCAGGGGTGCCACCTGGGCCAGCAGGAGCCCGATGGGAGTGGCGATGGCCACGCTGATGAGGAACCCCACGAGTCCGCGTTGCAGTGAGGTCCAGACGGCTTCCTGCAGCTTGCCCCCGGCCCAGAGATGGCCGAATTGTGCCAGCACGTCCAGCGGGCCCGGAACCAGGTCACGCCGCTTGAAACCCATCGAGACGTAAAACTGCCAGGCGAGCACCAGCACCACGACGGCCGCGATGGGCAGGAGGATCCGGTTCCATTCAATGCGGGCCCCGCGCCGGGCGTCGGACTGGAGCGAGTCCAGCCCGGACTCGAGTTCGCGGAGGTCGGCCGTGCCGGTGGAGGAACGCGTCAGCGCAGCGGTGACGGACGCCGCCCTGGCGGGGGCCCGCGCCGGATCCGGGGTGGCACCGGCCGCGGTGCGGAACAGGGACTTACTTGGCATGGCGGCGGATCTCCTCGCGTAGCCGGGCGGTGATGACGCCGGTCAGCTGGCCGGCCAGGCCGGCGTCGGTGCGGTGTTCCTCGCTGACGTGCCACTCCTGGACGACCCGACCGGGCCTAGACGAAAGCAGCAGCACGCGCTGCCCGAGCCGGACGGCTTCGCGGACGTTGTGCGTGACGAAAACGATGGTGCGGCCCGTTTCCTTCCAGATCCGTTCCAGCTCGTCGTGGAGCAGGTCCCGGGTGATCGCGTCCAGGGCCGCGAAGGGCTCGTCCATGAGCAGCAGCTGGCGGTCCTGGGCCAGCGAGCGCGCCAGGGCCACGCGCTGGCGCATCCCGCCGGAAAGCTCATGCGGACGCTTGTCCCCGGCCCCGTCCAGGTGCACGAGCTCAAGGAGCTGGTCGGATTTCACCCGGCGGTCGGCCTTGCCGACGCCGCGGAGCTTGAGGGCCAGCTCGACGTTCTCCCGGGCCGTCAGCCAGGGAAAGAGGGCCGCGTCCTGGAACATGAAGGCGGCACCGTCGCTGGGTACCTCCAGGGCTCCCGACGTCGGGGCCTCAAGTCCCGCGATGATGTTCAGCAGGGTTGACTTGCCGCAGCCCGACGCACCGAGCAGGGCGACGAATTCGCCCTGCCCGATGGTGGCGTTGACGTCGTCCAGCACCGGGGCGCCGGCGCCGAAGCGCTTGCCCAGGTTTTCCAGTACGACAGGCATGGTCACGTCCTTACATTTTGAGGAGCGGTTCGGGGGGAGCCGGTTAATCCTTGCCGAGTCCTTGGGCGGAAATCCTCGTCCCGGAGGAGCCCTCGGCCAGGACCGCGTTCAGGGCGGTGAGGTCGAATATTCCGTTGATGTCGGCCTGGCTGGTGGTGCCGGCGTCCACGCCGTCCTGGAGCAGCTTCCGGTAGGTCCCGGCAAGTGGATCGACGGTGAACGCGATGTTCTTGAGCGAGCGGTCAATGACCTCTGCCGGCAGGGCCGCCCCGGCGGATTCCTTCAATGCGGCGTTCAGCGTTGTGGCTTTGTCCGCGGCCGAGGCGGTGTTGAGCCAGTCCACGGACTCGGCATGGCCCTTCAGCAGCGCCTTGACGGTGCCGGGGTGCTCTTGCGCGAACTTCTTGTTCACGATCAGGACCGTGGTGACGAACTCACCCTTGTCCCACAGGTCCTTCTCATCGACGAGCACTTTCGCCCCGGCCTGCAGGACCAGCCGGGAAGCCCACGGCTCGGGCAACCACGCACCGTCAAGCTTGCCGTCCTGGAACAGCTTCAGGGTCTGGGCGTTTTCGGTGGGATTGATCGCGATGTCGCCGCCGCCGTCGGTGGTGGTCTTGTACCCCTGCTTGCCGAGCCAGGCCCGCAGGGCAACGTCCTGGGTGCCCCCGAGCTGCGGCGACGCCAGCTTTTTGCCGGCAAGGTCCGCAGCGGAGGTGATTTCCGGCTTGACGACGAGCTGCGCGCCGCCGGAAGCGGCGCCCGCGACAATGCTCACCGATTCGCCCTTACTTTTGACGTAGGAGTTGATCGCCGGGTTGGGGCCGATGTAGGTGGCGTCGATCGCGCCGGCATTAAGGGCCTCGACGGCGGCAGGACCGGCGTTGAAGACCTGGGTGCTGAGTTTCGTCTCGCCGATGGCCTCGGCGATCAGGCCCCGGCTGACACCGACCAAGGCCGGGGCGTGCGTGATGTTGCCGAAGTAGCCAAGCCGGAGTTCCGCGGCCGGAGCGGCAGCTGTTTCGGTTGCCGTGCCGGCGGCCGGTTCCGTGCCGCGGGATACTGTCGAAGCCACCGCAGCGCCAGCTCCTATGAGCAGGGCAAGTCCGGCGGCGAGGCCGACTTCGAGGGTGCGCTTGCGTTTCGGTTTGCCGGTCTGGCCGGCGACGATCCGGGTGGTGCCCGGCGTCGGTTGTTGATTGTGCGGGGCGGGCGTGGGGTTTTCGGGCGTTGATGACATAGCTGGAGTCCTGTTCTGGGAGGGTGGGCGGCCGGGCGGGGGTTCAGCTCCGGCGACATCGCCTCCGGAAGATCCGGCCGAGGCTGCCGGAGAGGCTTCTGCTGGTTGTCATGGGATTCACCCTAGGGAGTGTCCCGAACAGGGTTCAACGGTCCGGCAACCGGGGGTCACGGGGGTTCACGGAGCGTCACATTCCGGGCCGGCATCCAGCTTGTTGAGCCGGTCAGTCACCCTTGACGTTGACGAGCTGCCGGAGCTTGTGCCGTATTTTGACGAGATCGGCTGAGTCCTGCATCACCTGGTCAATGGGCTTATAGGCGGCCGGGATCTCGTCGATGAAAGCCTCGCTGGCACGGAATTCGATACCCCGCATGGCGGCCTTCAACTCCTCGAGCGTGAAGGCCTTCCGCGCAGCGTTCCTGGAGTACTCCCGCCCGGCCCCGTGCGGCGAGGAGTTGAGGGACATCGGGTTCCCCAGCCCTTCCACCACATACGACGCCGTGCCCATGGACCCCGGGATGAGCCCGGGGTCGCCGGCTTCGGCCCGGATGGCTCCCTTGCGGGAGACCCAGACCGACTTGCCGAAGTGCCGCTCCTTCGCGGTGAAGTTGTGATGGCAATTGATCCGCTCCATCTCCCGGACGCGGCCTCCCACCCATGATTCGAATTGCCGCACCAACCGGTCCATCATCTCCTCGCGGTTCAGCAACGCGAAGTGCTGGGCCCAGCCGAGTTCCCGGATGTAGCGGTCGAATTCGGGTGTGCCTTCCTCCAGATAGGCCTGATCCCGGTCCGGCAGGGCCACGCCGCGGCGCCGCACCACGCTCTGGGCCTCAGCGATGTGCCGCTGGGCTATCTTGTTGCCCACCCCGCGGGAGCCCGAATGCAGGAACAGCCACACGGCGTCGGTTTCGTCCACGCACACCTCGATGAAGTGGTTGCCGGACCCCAGGGATCCAAGTTGAAGTTCCCACTTGGGTGTGTACTTCGCGGGGTCAAAGCCGGCCCTGGCCGCCAGTTCCCGCAGTTCGGCCAGCCGGGGTGCGGCGGAGGCCGAGATCTCCCGGTTGTTGTGGCCAGCGGAGAGCGGCACGGCCCGCTCGATGCCCTGCCGCAGCGGCTTCCGGTCCGCGGGCAGGTCCATAAGCGCGTACTGGGTGCGGACGGCGATCATGCCGCAGCCGATGTCGACGCCGACCGCCGCAGGCAGGATGGCGCCGAGGGTCGGAATGACGGATCCCACGGTGGCACCCAGGCCAAGGTGGGCGTCCGGCATCAGCGCTATATGCGGATGGATGAAGGGCAGCTGGGACGTGGAAACGGCCTGCGCGCGGGTTTTTCCGTCGAGGATGGACGCCCAGCTGATGAGCCTGCTGTTGATGGTTTCCACGGTTCGCCTCCCACTGACGATCATGGTGGGGCCGGGAACTGGTGGCAAGAGCAGCCGGCTCGCTCAGATGCTGTAGCGCTCGTCCTCATGGTCGCCCGGGTGGCCCTTGACGAGGCCGGCCGCGAGCGTGTTGCCGTCGAGCGGATCGATCACGAGGAACGCGCCGGTGCGGCGGTGGTGCAGGTAGTTCTCCACCGGCAGCGCGGCGGCAAGCCGCAGCTGGGCGTGGCCGATGTCGTTCAGTTCCAGCGTGGACGTGGGCTCCAGTTGGAAACTGGCGAGATCAAGCTTTCCCGTCACATTGCGGACCAGGGCCTGGACCGTGTGCGTGCCGTGCTTTACCAGCACCTTGGCTCCCTCGCGGAGCGGCTTGGGTGACAGCCAGCACAGGGCTGCGTACAGGTCGGCTGACGCTTCCTGTATTGTCCCGGCAGCCGCGATGGTGTCGCCGCGGGCGACGTCGAATTCGTCCGCGAGGCGCAACGCCACGGATTGCGGGGCCGTGGCCTCGGTCAGCTCGCGTCCGGCGAAGTCAATGCCTGTCACAGTGGTGGTGCGTGGAGCCTGGCCGGGAGTCAGCACGGATACCCTGTCCCCCACCGTCACCGAGCCTTCGGTGATCTGGCCGGCGTAGGCTCGGTAGTCCCGGTACGCCGCCGGGTCCAGGCCGGCGCCGACGGCGTCGGGAGCCAGCGCTCCCTGCGGCCGGACCACAAGCTGGACCGGGAAGCGGAAGCTTTCCAGGTGGCTCTCGAGCTCGTCGGCGGCAGGCAGCGTCTCAAGGACTTCGAGCAGGGCCGGGCCGTCATACCAGGGGGTTCGGCGGGAGCGGTCCACCACGTTGTCGCCGTCGAGCGCGGACACGGGGATCACGAAAAGGTCGGCGGCCCCGCCGGAATTCGGATCGTCCCGGCCCAGACCGAGTTCACGGCCCACCTGCTGGACATCGGCCTCGATGCCGCGGAACACGTCCTCGCTGAAGTCCACAAGGTCAATCTTGTTCACAGCCACAATCACGTGCGCCACGCGCAGCAGCTGCAGGACGGACAGGTGCCGGCGGGTCTGTTCCAGGACACCCTTGCGGGCGTCGATCAGCACGACGACGGCATCCGCGGTGGACGCGCCGGTCACCGTGTTTTTGGTGTACTGCACATGCCCGGGGCAGTCCGCGAGGATAAAGCTGCGCCGGTCCGTGGCGAAGTAGCGGTACGCGACGTCGATGGTGATGCCCTGTTCGCGCTCGGCGCGCAGGCCGTCGGTCAGCAGGGCAAGGTCGATCCGCTGTTTCCCGTTCGGGTCTATGGCGCCCTCCCCGCCAAAACCGCGGTCCGCGGACGTGCGGGCGACGGCGTCGAGCTGGTCGGCGAGGATGGCCTTGGAGTCGTGCAGGAGCCGTCCCACCAAAGTTGACTTGCCGTCGTCGACGGATCCGGCGGTGGCAAAGCGGAAGAGGGTCCCCACCGGCTCCCTCACCTCGCTTCGCTCGGCCAGGGATCCCTGCCGGCGTGGGCCCACATTGGTTGCGGTGATTGAGCCTGTCGCAATCGTCGAAGTCATTAGAAATAGCCGTCCTTCTTGCGGTCTTCCATGGCTGCCTCGGAGATGCGGTCATCTGCACGGGTGGCACCACGTTCGGTGATGGTGGAGGCGGCAACTTCAATCACGACGTCCCGCACAGTGGCGGCGGCGGACTCGACCGCGCCGGTGCAGGACATGTCCCCCACGGTCCGGTAGCGGACGGTCTTGGTGAGGACTTCCTCGGAATCAAGCGGCCGGGAGACGTCGCCGACAGCGCGCCACATGCCGTCGCGGGAGAAGACCTGGCGCTCGTGGGCGTAGTAGAGGCCGGGCAGTTCGATGCCCTCGCGCTCGATGTAGCGCCAGACGTCCAGTTCGGTCCAGTTGCTGATCGGGAACGCACGGACGTGCTGGCCCACGGTATGCCGGCCGTTGTAGAGGTTCCACAGCTCGGGGCGCTGGTTGCGCGGATCCCACTGGCCGAACTCGTCGCGCAGGCTCAGGATCCGTTCCTTGGCGCGCGCCTTGTCCTCGTCCCGGCGTCCGCCGCCGAACACGGCGTCGAACTTGTTGCGCTGGATGGCGTCCAGCAGCGGCACGGTCTGCAGCGGGTTGCGGGTGCCGTCGGCACGTTCAGCCAGCTCGCCGGAATCGATAAACTCCTGCACGCTCCCGACAACCAGCTTCAGCCCCAGCCGCTCGACCGTCCGGTCCCGGAATTCAAGGACCTCCGGGAAGTTGTGCCCGGTGTCCACGTGCAGCACGGGGAAGGGCACCTTGCCCGGCCAGAACGCCTTGGTGGCCAGGTGCAGCATCACGACGGAATCCTTGCCGCCGGAAAACAGCAGCGCAGGCTTCTCGAACTCGGCGACCACCTCGCGGATGATATGGATGGCCTCCGACTCCAAGGTGTCCAAAGACGACAGGCGGGCCGGGGCGGCATCTGCCGCGGAGGCGGTGCCGGTGAAGGTGGCGGCGTCGAGGTCGACGGCCACGAAAGTCTCAACATTGCTCATACGTGAAGTCCGCATTCTGTCTTGTCGGAGCCTGCCCAGCGGCCGGCGCGGGGGTCATCGCCCGGCGCTACCTTCCGGGTGCAGGGCTGGCAGCCGATGGAGGGGTAACCCTGGGAAAGCAGCGGGTTGACGGGCAGGAGGTTGTCGTCGGAGTACTGGACCAGTTGGTCGAACGTCCACGCGGCCACAGGGTTGACCTTGACCAGGCCGTTGGCCTCGTCCCAGGTCACCAGCGGGGTGTTGGTGCGGGTGGGGGCCTCGTCGCGGCGCACGCCGGTGAACCAGAGTTCGTAGCCAGCCAGCGTGCGGCGCAGCGGGGCCACTTTGCGGAGGGCGCAGCACTGGGCGGCGTCGCGGGCAAAGAGGTCCTTGCCCAGCAGCCGGTCCTGCTGTTCCACCGTGTTCTCGGGGAGCACGTCGACGACATTCACCCTGAGGTTGGCGGCCACCTCGTCGCGCGTGGCGTAGGTTTCCGGGAAGTGGTAGCCGGTCTCAAGGAACAGGACGTCGACGCCGGGCAGCTGGTCCGCTACCAGGGCGGGCAGGACGGCGTCGGCCATGGAGCAGGCGACGGCGACGGCGGGCAGGTCGAAGTTGCGCTCCACCCAGGCAATGACGTCCCGGGCGGGTGCATCCCAGCCGAGCTCAGCTGCGCCGGCCTCGGCGAGGGCCTTGAGTTCTTCGTTGGAGCGCTTGGCCGGTGCTACGGCGGTTTCGACGAGCTTTGATTCGACAAGCTCATCGACCGTTGCCTCGGCTTCAGCGGGTGCGACCACCGGGTCTATTCCGAGTGCGTGCTTACTCACTGCAGTGCCTCCTCGTCTGCTGCGTGGGCCCACTCGGCGAAGGTCTGGCCTTCGGCGCGCTGGGCCACGAAGGTGCGGACCACGCGTTCGACATAGTCGGGCAGGTCCTCGACATAGACCTTCAGCCCGCGGACGGTACGGCCCAGGCCTGCCTCCTCGCGGTCGCTGGAAGCCAGCCCGCCGCCCAGGTGGACCTGGAACCCCGGGGTGGGGTCGCCGTCGGGCGTGGGAAGCATCATGCCCTTCAGGCCGATGTCCGCCGTCTGGATGCGGGCGCAGGAGTTCGGGCAGCCGTTGATGTGCAGGGACAGCGCGTGCGGCAGCTCGCCGGAGGCGGCGAGGTCGGCAAGGCGGCGTTCCAGTTCGGCCACGGCCGTGGCGGCGGTGACCTTGGTCTCCACGATGGCCAGCTTGCAGTACTCAATGCCGGTGCAGGCGATGGTACCGCGGCGGAAAACGGACGGCCGGGCGGACAGGCCCAGTGCCTCCAGTTCCGCCACCAGCTGCTCAACCTCGTCCTTGGGCACATCCAGGACCACGATCTTCTGGTGCGGGGTGGTGCGCAGCCGCTGTGAGCCGCGGGCTTCAAGGGCGTCGGCGAGCTTGACCAGCTGCGAACCGGAGAGGCGGCCGGCCAACGGCGTGGCGCCGATGAAGAACCTGCCGTCCTTCTGCTCGTGCACGCCGATGTGGTCGCCAGGCGTCGTGGGCTTCGGCGCGGCCGGGCCGTCAGCCAGCTTGTAGCCGAGGTATTCGTCCTCGAGGATCTGCCGGAACTTCTCCGGGCCCCAGTCGGCCAGCAGGAATTTCAGGCGGGCCTTGGTGCGCATGCGCCGGTACCCGTAGTCACGGAAGATGCTGGTGACGCCAAGCCACACGTCGGCGGCCTGGTCAGGCCGGACAAAGGCGCCCAGGCGCTTGGCGAGCATCGGGTTGGTCGCGAGTGCACCGCCCACCCACAGGTCGTAGCCGGGACCCAGCTCGGGGTGGACCATCCCCACCAGGCCGAAGTCGTTGATTTCGTGGACCACGTCCTGGCTGGGGTGGCCCGTGATGGCGGTCTTGTATTTGCGGGGCAGGTTGGACAGCAGCGGGTTGCCGATGAACCGGTCCCCCAGCTCCCGGATGAGCGGCGTGGGGTCGATGATCTCGTCCTTGGCGATGCCGGCCACGGGCGATCCCAGGATGACGCGGGGCACGTCGCCGCAGGCCTCCGTGGTGGACAGGCCGACGCTTTCCAGGCGGTTCCAGATCTCGGGGATGTCCTCCACCCGGATCCAGTGCAGCTGGATGTTCTGGCGGTCGGTAAGGTCGGCGGAATCCCGGGCGAAGTCCACGGAGACCTGGCCGATGACGCGCAGCTGCTCGGTGGTGAGCGCCCCGCCGTCGATCCGTACCCGGAGCATGAAGTACTTGTCCTCGAGCTCATGCGGCTCGAGCGTGGCCGTCTTGCCGCCGTCGATCCCGGGCTTGCGCTGGGTGTACAGCCCCCACCAGCGGAACCGGCCGTGCAGGTCCTGGCCGGGGATGGCGTCGAACCCTTCCTTGGCGTAGATGGACTCGATACGCTCGCGGACGTTGAGCCCGTCGTCTTCCTGCTTCCAGGTTTCGTTGGCGTTCAGCGGGGCCGTTCCGTCAACCTTCCACTGGCCGTGCGGCTTGGCAGCGGGGCGGGAAGTCGGGCGCTTGGCGCGGCCGTTGCCAGCCTGGTCCGGGGACGCTCCGGCTAGAGCTGTATCAGTCATGGATCGACTGTAGGTCCGGCCGTAATGCGGCTTCAAAGGTTCGGAAACGGGGGGTCACCTAGGGAAACAATTCGTCACGAACCCCCGGCGAGCCTTGAAGTGGGCCGCTCGCTGTGCGTGATTCCCTGCCTTGGACGCCGGCTCAGGCGCGTGCAGCGAGAGCGGCGTCGTACCGTTCCAGGGCGATTTCGGCGAGCACCGGGGACGGCAGCAGCGGCGCGGTGACGAGGTCCGCGCCGGCCTTCGCCAGCTGGTCGTGGAAGAAGCCCGGGGCGAGCAGGTACGAGGCAATGACCACGCGGCCGCCCAGATCCACTCCCCCGGCGGACTCCCCCGCACCGGCGCCCCCCGACGCCTCCTCACGGAGCATCGCGACGGCGTCGGGCACTGAAGGCTTGGCGGACGCGCCGTACGCGGCCACGATGCGGTTGGAGCGCAAAGCGCGAAGCTGGCCTACGAGCTCCTCCACGTTCTGCGCTGCGGTGGGGTCGGACGAGCCGGCAGCGGCGAGGACGACGGCGTCGTTTTCCGTCACGCCTGCCTCGCGCAGCCGCTGGTCCAGCAGGGCCGCCAGCCGCGGGTCCGGGCCCAGCGGGGCGCCGGCGAAGGTATCCGGCCGGCTTTTGACGGCGCGTGCGATGTCCACCTTGACGTGGTAGCCCACGCTGAGCAGCAGCGGAACGACGACGGCGCTCTCCCCCGCGGGGAGCCCGGCCACGACGTCCGGCAGTTCCGGGTCCTGCACGTCGACGTACGCTTCGCGTACGTCGATTCCCGGCCGCAGGGCCGCTATCCCGTCGCGCAGGGCATTGACTTCGGCGGCGCCCGAAGCGCTGGACGTGCCATGGGCGCAGGCGATCAGGATGGGGCTATTCATAGCCGTTAGCGTAACCTTGGAGCCGCCCCATCCGCCCCCTGATGATCGACCGGGACGCTCCATGACTTTTTCCTTTAGCCTCGTCCTGGTCTGGCTGGACCTGGCCGGTGTGTTCTTCTTCGCGGTGTCCGGGTCCTTGCTCGCGGCGCGCAAGCAGTTCGACATCATCGGCTCGCTGCTGCTCGCCTCGGTGGTCAGCCTGGGCGGCGGCGTCATCCGCGACATCATCATCAATGCGGGATCCCCGGCCGCCTTCACGAACCCGGCGTACCTCGCACCGCCGCTGCTGGCCACGGTGCTGGTGTACTTCCTTTTCTCGAGTGTCCAGCGTTTCACGTCCCTGCTGGTCCTCTTCGACGCCGGCGGACTGGCCCTGTTCTGCATCACCGGCGCGCTCAAGGCCCTCGCCGCCGGGATGAACCCGATCTCGGCCGTGCTCCTCGGGGTCACCACCGCGGTGGGTGGCGGCCTCCTGCGGGACATCACGGCCAACGAGGTCCCGCAGCTCTTCGACCCGCGGGACCTGTACGCGCTGCCGGCGTTCGCGGGGGCGGCGCTGACCGTGATCCTCTCTGCCACGGGAGCGTTCAACGCGGTCACCGCGAGTGCCGTGGCCGCCGTCGTTTTCGCCTTCCGCGTCACGGCCTGGCGGCGACGCTGGTACGTTCCGCTGGCCGTCCGCGGCTGGCACCGCCTGGGCGCCTCCGGCGGGGAATCCGGGACAAAGGATTAGCTAGGATAAGACCATGACTGACATGTTCCTCGAGAAGTTCCGCGCGCTTGTTCCGAAGTATCTCGAAGACGAATGGCAGGAAGAGGATGGCCTGGCGCCCGACGAACTCGACTCGGCCCTCGCCGAGCACCAGTTCCAGGTGCCGCTGGTATTGCGGGAGTTCTACCTGGCCGTGGGCGGCTGCGAGGACATCATGGAGGCGTACCACTACTTTTGGGACCCTGAAGAGCTCGAAGTCGATGACGACGGCTTCCTGATGTTCCTCGAGGACGAGGAGGAGCAGTTCACCTGGGGCTTCCGCATCGGCGACCTCGGCGTTCCTGACCCCATTGTGTACCGCCGCAACAATGCCCGCGGGCAGTGGAAAAGCGAAGAAGGAACCTTCTCGGAGTTCGTCTTTGACATGTTCGACTGGGCCTTCAACGACGAGGACTGAGCCGCCGCTTCCGGGGGCTGGCCGTGCTCTGTTGGCGGGCTTCCGATTTTCCCCACCTTTGCCGCACCCAGCCGGCGTGTCGGGCGGAATCGCCGTGCACTTGGGCCCTTTTAGTTCCGAAGCTGGGGAGTTTCAGCGCACCACCCTGCCCCGAAGCACCTGCCACACTTCGTCTACGACCTTCTGCGGGTGGTAGACGACGTCCTGGTACCCGTACCGGAGCACGGCGTAGCCCGTCAGGGTGCTGGCGTTGTTCCGCCGCCGGTCCTTTCTAACCTGCTCCGGCTGCAGGTGCGTCTTACCGTCGATTTCCACAATGAGGAATCCCTCAAGCAGGAAGTCCACAATGCCAATCCCGGGCAGGTCCACCTGTGTCTCGGTGTGGATTCCGTGTCTGCGAAACAACAGGCGGGCCACAACCTCCACTGCCGAATCCGCGGTGCCGTCGACCAGTTCCAGAACCTTGCGAGCCGATCCATTCCGATTCCCCGGAAGCCGCCTCCCTAGGTAGTCGATGCCGGTCCGGCCCTGCGTGAGGGCGCTCTCGACCAGAACGGCAGCTTCGACCTGCGGGAGGCAGCGAAGAGCGTGCAGCAAAGTGTCCGTCAGCCCGGCTACGGGTCGTGGGAATTCCGGCGGGACCACGCTTCCGCGGTGGATGACGACGCCGGCCGCGGCCCCGTGGCGGCAAAGGAGGTGCAGGCGATCGGGGTCACGGAGTCTCCAGAGGCGGTGGTGCGGAGCTGCGGAAGCGCAGCACAGCAGGCCATTGGCCAACACGGCCGCCACCAAGTCAGGGGCCGCACCCGGCAGTGCGACAACGCCGTGCCGCAACCGGATGATCTGCCCGGCCGCGACGTGGCTCCGGATGTTTCGTTCGCTGAATCCGGCCTGAAGCAGGGTGGCTGTGCGCGCTACAGAACCGGCGAAAATCAGGTAGGCAGTGAGCTCCATGTATCCAGCAGACCGGCCCAGACTTCCGCCCCAGACCGGGAATGGCGGCTATGTGGACAACTCCGCCGCGGATTCTCCCCAGCTATGGAGCCCGAAGCCGGCGGGTCTCCAAAACACGCCGGGTTTTTCGTCCAGCCGCCGCCAAAGGAGGGGAATCTTCGTCACCACCACGCCCAGGAGCCTGTGACAAGAAGATTTACAGAAACCCTAGACAGCATGACAGTTCTGTCATAACGTTGTTCATGGGTTCACCAAAGGCCTCCGGTGAATCTGATGCGAACGGAGAATGGCCCCGGTTCGGCACAACGGATCCTCGAACGTTGTACGGAACCGGGGCCGATCCGCTTAAGCAGGGTTGCGTACCGCCGCTAGCTGCTGCGGTCCACGACGGCCCGCGCGAAGCTCGTCAGCGAGGCCTTGACCACGCCCTCCGGCAGCGGCGCGAGGGCATTGATGGCTTCGTCGGCCCAGGCTCGGGCCACCACCCACGACTCCGCGGTGACGGGGTGCTCCCGGAGGCCGGCGACCGCTGCGGCCAGTGCCTCGTCGGAACTGAGATCCCCGTCGATCAGTTTCAGGAGCTCGACGGCGGACCCGTCACCTTCCTGGGCGGCCTTGCGCAGCAGCAGGACGGGCAGGGTGGGAACGCCCTCGCGGAGGTCGGTGCCCGGCGACTTGCCGGACTTGACCTTGATGCCCGTAACGTCGATGACGTCGTCGGCGAGCTGGAACGCCACGCCGACTTTCTCGCCATATTCCACCAGCAATGCCTCGTAGGACTCGTCCGCGCCGGAGAAGATCGCGCCGAGCTGGCCGGACGCGGCCACAAGGGAACCGGTCTTGTCTGCAATCACCGACAGGTAGTGTTCCACCGGGTCCTCATCGGGCCGCGGACCCACGGTTTCATGCAGCTGGCCCAGGCACAACCGCTCGAAGGTGCGGGCCTGGATCCCGAGCGCGCGGGATCCGAGTTCCGAAACCAGGATGGACGCGCGGGCGAAGATGAGGTCGCCGGTGAGCACGGCGACCGAGTTGCCCCAGACCTCGTGGGCCGTGGGCGCGCCGCGGCGGAACGGCGCGGAGTCCATCACGTCGTCGTGATAAAGCGTTGCCAGATGCGTGAGCTCCACGACGACGGCGGCCTGCACCACGGCGGGCAGCGAGGCGTCGCCCAAATGGGCGCAGAGCAGTGTCAGCAGCGGCCGGACGCGCTTTCCGCCCGCTTCCACGAGGTGACGCGACGTTGCGTCCGCCAGCGGATCGGAGTTGGCGATGGCTTCCCGGAGCTTCTTTTCCACGCGCGCCAGGTTGGTGGTGATCGCGGGCCCGAGGTCGGGGTCTCCGGCAATCGCCGCGAACCCGGCCGGAAGCTGGAGACCGGTGGCGATAGCGGTCGTATTGAGGTCGGGCTCGGTGCCTGGCAGGCCGTGTCCGGCGTGCGTCCAGCTTTGGTCTGCAGAGTTGGTCACGGGTTAACCCTAACTTTTGTTGCGGAAACCGCGGAGTTGGTGCCGGAGTTTGTCAGGCTGCCGGTATTGCCGGTGGCCGGAACCAGCCGTTCCAGGACCCGGATGACCCGGTCTTCGAAGCCCTTTGCGGCCGGATCAGTCAGGTTGGCGAGCAGCCGCACCACGAACCGCATCAGCACGGGGATGGGCATTCCTGTCCGGAGGGCAAGCTTCATGACGGCCGGCTTGCCGATGACAGCGGCGAAAGCCCGGCCCAGGGTGAAGTGCGAGCCCCATTGCCCCCGGACATAGTCCGCGTAACGGGCAAGGTGGGCGTCGGCGTCGGCCGTGGCACCGGGGCCCCACGCTCCCGCGCGCTGCCGGGCGGCAGCACCGATGATGAACTCGGCCGCAAACCGGGCGGATTCCATTGCATAGGAGATGCCTTCGCCATTGAACGGGGACACCATGCCGCCGGCATCCCCGAGCAGCAGCAGGCCGGGCGCGTAGTGCGGGGTGCGGTTGAAGCCCATCGGCAGGGCGGCGCCGCGGATCTCACCGACCTGGTTTTCCGGCGTAAAGCCCCACTCGGCAGGCATGCCGGCGGTCCATTCGCGGAGCACCTGCTTGTAGTCGAGCTTGCCGAATTCCTTCGAGGAGTTCAGGATGCCCAGGCCCACGTTGGACGTGCCGTCGCCGACGCCGAACACCCAGCCGTAGCCGGGCAGCAGCTTGCCGTCCCGGCCGGGAAGCTCAAGCCAGCCCTCCATCCAGTCATCGTCGTGCCGGGGGCTGGTGAAGTAGGTGCGCACGGCGACGCCGAGCGGCCGGTCATCGCGCTTGGGAATGCCGAGCGAGACGGCAGTCCGGCTCGAGTTTCCATCCGCAGCCAGCACGACGTCGGCGTCGAAGTCGCGGGTCTCACCGGTCTTGCGCCCGGCGTAGTCGAGCAGGGCGGCCCGGACTCCGGTCACGCGGCCGTCCTCGGAGCGCAGGGCTTCCGTGACGCTGTGGCGTTCGAGCACGACGGCGCCGGCCGACTGAGCATGCCGGGCAAGTTCCTCGTCGAAGCCGAGGCGGGTGCGGATCAGGCCGTACCGGGGGAAGTCCAACACTTCGGGCCAGGGCAGTTCGATGGTTCGTCCGCCGGCGATCAGGCGCAGTCCCTTGTTACGGCGCCAGCCGTCAGCTTCGGGGTGCGGCAGGCCAAGCTTCTGGATCTCCCGCACGGCCCGGGGGGTAAGCCCGTCGCCACAGACCTTTTCACGGGGGAAGCTGGTCTTTTCCAGCACCGTGACGTCCACGCCTGCCTGGGCCAGGTAATACGCGGCGGTGGACCCGGCCGGGCCGGCTCCGACAATCAGTACTTTCACAGCGGCTGCAAGCTAACGTGCGGCCCGGTTGATGTTGCGGCGCAGCTTCGCGACGGGGCCCGTGTTGGCAGCCAGCGCAGCAGCACCAGCGGCGGGCCCGGTGACGGCGTCGGCCGGTTTCTGGGCACGGTGCACGGCTACGATCCCGCCGCTGAGGTTCCGATAGGTGACGCTCTCCCAGCCGGCCTCCTGCAGCCAGGCAGCCAGGTTGTCCTGGTCCGGCCATGCGCGGATCGACTCCGCGAGGTAGACGTAGGCGTCCGGGTTGGAGGAGACCTTGACGGCGATGGCGGGCAGCGCGCGCATCAGGTACTCGGTGTACATGGTGCGCCACAGCGGCACCACGGGCTGGGAGAACTCGGCGATGACCAGCCTGCCCCCGGGCTTGGTGACCCGCAGCATCTCGGCCAGGGCCTTTTTGGGCTCATTGACGTTGCGCAGGCCGAAGGAGATGGTGCTGGCATCGAAGGTGTTGTCCACGAACGGAAGGCGGGTGGCATCCCCTGCGATGAAGTCGATGTCGGGGCGGCGCCGCTTGCCCACTTTCAGCATTCCGAGGGAGAAATCGCAGGCGATTACGTCGATGCCGGTATCGGCATACGGTTCGCTGGAGGTCCCCGTGCCGGCGGCGAGGTCAAGCACGCGCTGGCCGGCCTTCACATCCATGGCTTCGACGACGACCTTGCGCCAACGGCGCGTCTGGCCCATCGACAGGACGTCATTGACGACGTCGTATTTGGGGGCGACGTCGTCGAACATCGTCGCTACTTCGTCCGGACGCTTATCCAAGGATGCTCGGTTCACCCCGTTATTGTCTCAAATCTTCGACGCACCCCCTAACCACCGGCCCGGCCGGGGCGCGGGCGCGGCGGGAGTAGTGTTGTCTCATCATGACGAGCGCGTTCCATACCAGAATTATCAGAACACTGACAGTCCCCCTCGATGCAGATTCGTTCCCCGGGGGGCTGCCGTCGTTTCTGGTCCGGAACGACGTGCTCTGCTGGACCCGCCGCGAGGCCGGCCTGGTGGGCTTCGGCGAGGTAGCACGGTTCACCGCCACCGGCCCCGAGCGGTTCCTGGAAGCGGATATCTGGTGGCGCCACCAAGTCCTGGAAGCGGACGTCACCGACGCTGTCGGCTGCCCCGGCACGGGTCCCGTGGCCTTTGGCTCCTTCGCTTTCTCCAAGGCGTCCGCTCATGAGTCCCGGCTGATTGTCCCCGAGATCGTGGTGGGCATGCGGGACGGCAAGGCCTGGCTTACCCAGCTGACGTTCGACGACGACGAGCTCACCGAGGCGGGCGCCCGCGCCGCCCTGCGGCGCTGGTGGGAGGCGCCGTCGTCGTCGCCGGAACAGCCCGCCGGGCGGGAAGCCAAACTGAGCACCGGCTCGCTCAGCGAGACGGACTGGATGGCCGCCGTCGCCAAGGGCGTCGCCGAGATCCGCACCGGGGCGCTCGAGAAGTTGGTGCTGGCGAGGGACATTGTCGCCACCCTCCCCGACGGAGCTAACGCGGCCGAGATCCTGCGCCAGCTTGCGGTCCGGTACCGCGAATGCTGGACCTACGGCGTCGACGGGCTGGTGGGCGCCACCCCGGAGATGCTGATCCAGGTGGAGGGCCGCACTGCACAGGCCCGCGTCCTGGCCGGAACGCTGGACCGCCGCGACGCCGAAGGAATAGCCGGCTCGCCGCTGGAGTTTGCCGAACGCGTGCTTGCCGGCTCCGAAAAGCAGCGGCACGAGCACGACATCGCCATCCAGTCGCTCACCACCCAACTGGCCCCGTTCTCCGAGGCCATGAACGCTCACAGCGAGCCGTTCATCCTGGAACTGCCCAACGTCTGGCACCTTGCCTCGGACGTGAAGGCCGAACTGGCCGAGGTGGAAGGCCATGTGCCGACGTGTCTGGCCCTGATCAACGCCCTGCATCCCACTGCTGCGGTCTGCGGTACTCCCACTACCGTGGCCGGGGCACTGATCCGCAAACTTGAGCACCTGGACCGGGGCCCCTATGCCGGCCCGGTTGGCTGGCTTGACGCCGCGGGCAACGGCGAGTGGGGCATCGCCCTGCGCGGCGCGGTCATCGAGGGCCCGGACACGGTCCGGCTTTATGCCGGCTGCGGTGTCGTGGAGGGGTCCGTGCCCGAGGCCGAACTGGCCGAGACCTGGGCGAAGTTCCGCCCGATGCTGGAATCCCTGGGCATCAGCAGCTGACCCCACCGACGTGCGGGCGCCCGAGGTCTGCCACCCCCTGACCTGAGGGGCAGGCGGATCCGGGATCCCAGACAGCCTGCCCCCGTACCGCTTGCATTCGGCGTGGATATAGTTATCCAATAGTGAATGTAAGTTTTCTGTGACGTACATCTCTTGTTCGGCGATACACTATAACTCGTCTTAGTTCTCGCATCCCCTGCAACAAAAGGTAAGAAAAATGCAGATCTCCCGTTCGCTCCTGAGCAACACCACGCTCAAGGCCGCCGTCGTACTTGCCGCCGGTGCACTGGCCCTCTCGGCCTGCACCAACGCCTCCGAGACGGGCACAGGAGGCGCAGCCACGCCCTCCGGCAGCGCCAAAGCAAGCTTCGACCCCGCGACGGTCCAGAAAGACGACTCCCTGGCGGCCATGGTCCCCGCGGCCATCAAGTCCAAGGGAACGCTGACCGTGGGCTCGGACACGAGCTACGCCCCCGCGGAATTCCTGGGCAATGACGGCCAGACCCCCGTGGGCTACGACGTTGACCTCGCCAAAGCCATCGGCGCGACCCTGGGACTCAAGGTGCAGGTGCAGACGGCAGAATTCACCGGCATCCTTCCGGCGCTGGGCCCGAAATACGACATCGGCATGTCCTCGTTCACCATTAACAATGAGCGCCTCGGCGCCGTGAACATGGTCAGCTACTTCAAGGCCGGCACCACCTGGGCAGTCCAGAAGGGCAACCCGAAGAAGTTCTCCCTCGACGACGTCTGCGGCAAGTCGATCGGCGTCCAGACCGGCACCGTCCAGGAAGACCCGGACCTGTCCGACCGGAACAAGAAGTGCGCCGCTGAAGGCAAGAAGCCCATCGACATCGTCACGCTCAAGAACCAGACGGACGTCACCACCCGCCTTGTCAACGGCAGCATCGATGCCATGGCGGCCGACTCCCCCATCATCGGCTACGCGCTGACCCAGACCAACGGCCAGCTGGAGAAGCTCGGCGACGTCTACGATGCCGCCCCGCAGGGTATCGCCGTTGCGAAGTCGGACACCGCCCTTGCCGACGTCATCCAGAAGACGGTGACCAAGCTGATCGAGGACGGGTCCTACAAGAAGATCCTTGAGGGCTGGGGCAACGCCGAAGGCGCCATCACCAAGTCCGAGGTCAACCCGGCGGCCGCGTCTTGAGTCTTCCCGCCACCCACCAACCATCAGGTGTAGCGATGGAACGTCAGCAGGAAAACGCCGCACCGGTACTCAATAAGTCCGTACCGGTGCGGCACCCCGGCCGGTGGATCAGCGCCGTGGTTATCCTCGGCTTCGTGGCCGTGTTCCTGCAGTCCCTGGTAACGAACAGCAACTTCCGCTGGGACATCGTGGGCACCTACATCCTGGACGTCAAGGTGGTCCAGGGCGTTGGCTGGACCCTGCTGCTGACGGTGGCGTCCATGGTTCTGGCCATCGTCCTGGCCATCCTGCTGGCTTTCATGCGGCAGTCCGACAATCCGGTCTTCCGCTGGTCCAGCTGGGTCTGGGTCTGGTTCTTCCGCGGCACCCCCGTGTACACCCAGCTGGTCTTCTGGGGCTTGATTTCCGTTCTGTATCCGAAGATCAGCGCCGGCGTCCCGTTTGGTCCCGAGCTCTTCAGCATGGATACGAGCACCATTGTCAACGCCACCGTTGCGGCGATCCTGGGCCTGGGCCTCAACGAATCCGCCTACCTGGCCGAAATCTTCCGGGCGGGCCTCAAGTCCGTGGACCGCGGCCAGATGGAAGCCGCTGAAGCGCTGGGCATGGGCAAGACCAAGATCATGTGGCGGATCATCCTGCCGCAGGCCATGCGCGTGATCGTGCCGCCGACCGGCAATGAAACCATCGGCATGCTGAAGACCACCTCGCTGGTGCTCGCCGTGCCGTTCACCCTGGACCTGACCTTCGCCACGAACACCCTGGCCAACCGGACGTACCTGCCGGTGCCGCTGCTGATTGTGGCGGCCATCTGGTACCTCGTCATCACCAGCATCCTGATGGTCGGCCAGCACTTCATCGAGGCGTATTACGGCAAGGGCGTGGACAACCTGGCTCCGGCTGCGGTAAACCCGGCAGCTGCCAAGGCCTCCGCGGCGGTTGCGCACAGCGACGCCCAGGGTGCCCTGCATATGGACGTCCCCGAGGAGGAGGCGAAATGACCGTGACAACCCAGAACGCGCTGGTCAAGATCGAAGGTCTCCACAAGTTCTACGGGCACCACCACGTGCTCCGCGGGATCGACCTGACCGTCAACCAGGGTGAAGTGTCAGTGGTGATCGGCCCTTCCGGTTCCGGCAAGTCCACGATGCTCCGCTGCGTGAACCTGCTGGAAACGATCAGCGCCGGGCGTATCTCCGTGGGCGGCGAGCTCATCGGCTACCGCGAGGTCAAGGGCCGCCTGCACGATCTGAAGGCCAAGGAGATCGCAGCGCAGCGGCGCGAGATCGGCATGGTGTTCCAGCGCTTCAATCTCTTCCCGCACAAGACGGCGCTGCAGAACATCATGGAAGCCCCGGTCCAGGTCAAGGGCCAGCCGCGGGATGCTGCCCGGAAGCGGGCTCTGGAGCTGCTGGACCGGGTCGGGCTGGCGGACCGCGCCGGCCACTACCCTTCGCAGCTGTCCGGCGGGCAGCAGCAGCGCGTGGCCATCGCCAGGGCCCTGGCCATGGACCCGGAGCTGATGCTCTTCGATGAGCCCACCTCCGCTTTGGACCCGGAGCTTGTGGGCGATGTCCTGAACGTCATGAAGGACCTCGCAAAATCCGGCATGACCATGATTGTCGTGACCCATGAGATTGGTTTTGCCCGCGAGGTGGGCGACCGGCTGACGTTCATGGACGGCGGCGTCGTCGTAGAGTCGGGCGACCCTCGTGAGGTGCTCTCGAACCCGCAGCACGCCCGCACCAAGGAATTCCTGAGCCGGGTGCTGTAGGCGGGAACGTTTGCGCAATCCATAGAACAGCCGCTACGTGGATCAACGTAGCGGCTGTTTTGTTTTTGTACCCTGCTACTGCCCGAGGACCCCTGTCACCGCGGCGGACACAGCCGTGCGGATGCGCCCGTGCAGGTCGCGGAGCCCGTGCCGGTCGGTGCGCACCTCGATGATGCCGCGGCCCTGCCATGGCTCGGCCAGCGCTGCGCCGAGCTCCGCCGTAGTGCTCACCCGGCGGTGCGGAACGCCGTAGGCCGCGGCGAGGGCGGCAAGGTCCACGGAGTGGGGAGTGCCGAAGAGACGTTCGACGGCGTTCCCGTACCGGCCGGAAACCTCGACCGCGCCGTGCTCCAGGAGCCCAAAGATGGCACCGCCGGCATCGTTGAGGACCACGATCCGCAGACCGGGCTCGGCTTCCCCGGCGCCGAGCAGGAGACCGCCGGCGTCGTGCAGGAAGGTGACGTCGCCCAGCAGGACGGTCGTGTCCTGCCGTCCGCCAAGGGCGATGCCGGTGGCGGTGGAGATGGTCCCGTCGATTCCGGCGAGGCCGCGGTTGGCGAAAACGCTGGCCCGGGGTTCGGGCGGCGGCGCGCCGGCGAGGTCCACGTCGCGGATGCCGTTGGAGGACCCCAGTACCAGCTGCCCGGTTGAGTGCTGCCAGACCAAAGCCCCCACCGACGGACCGGTGGCGGCGCCGCTTTCGGCCAGCACGGAGTCGACGGTGTGCTGCGCGGCGGCACCGGCGAGTAGCCAGGCATCAAGCCAGGCAACGGACCCCCGCCCGGCGAAGTCCGCCAGATCGGTCAGGTTGTCCAGCGGCAGTTCGGTGCGCCGGCCGGGTTCGTACCAGGCCACCGGGACGGGCTGGTACAGGGCCGAGGGGACATCGGCGCGGGCCAGCAGGGCGCTCACGGGCCGGGAGAGGGTGGGCCGGCCGAAGAGCACCACACGCT
Source organism: Arthrobacter sp. B3I9 (assembly GCF_030816935.1). Classification (NCBI taxonomy): domain Bacteria; kingdom Bacillati; phylum Actinomycetota; class Actinomycetes; order Micrococcales; family Micrococcaceae; genus Arthrobacter; species Arthrobacter sp. B3I9. The sequence continues at coordinate 1,112,537 of NZ_JAUSYO010000001.1, read as the reverse complement.
CGATCGGTTGCGCCGACTCCGGCCCGAAGTGGTCCAGCAGCAGCCGGTAGGGTCCCACCGCGTTCGGCCCGAAGCGGGCACCGGAGGAGGGCTCGGCAAGCAGCGGCAGGCCGTGGGCGCGGGCAAACGCCTCGGCGACGGGGCCGGCGTCGTGGCCGGCCAGAACCACTGTGCGCCGCTTGGGAAGTTCACCGGAGGCGGGCGGAAACTCCAGGACCAAGGGACTGCCGGCCGCCCGGTACACGCGGCGGCCGGACTCGGGCGGGAGCTTCTCCCCCGGACTCGGCACCAAAGGGTCGCGGAACGCCAGATTGAGCTGCACAGGCCCGGGCGGGGTGCCCTCGAAGGCTCCGGTGGCAGCGCTCAGTGCGGTCTCCACCGCGCGCTGCGGGTCGGTACCGGCGGGGACGTCGACGGCGAAACGCACATGCTCCCCGAAAAGGTCCAGCTGCAGTGTCGTCTGGTTGGCCCCGGTGCCCCTGAGTTCCTCGGGCCGGTCCGCCGAGAGGACCACCAGCGGCACGGCGGCGTGGTTGGCCTCCATGACGGCCGGCATCAGGTTTCCGACGGCGGTTCCGGAAGTGGTCAGCACGGCGGCCGGGGCCCCGGTGGCCAGGGCGAGTCCGAGGGCGGTGAAGCCGGCGGATCGCTCGTCGATCCTGACCAGCAGCTCCACGCGTCCGGCGGCGTCGGCCTCGGCGAGGGCGTAGGCCATGGGCGCTGACCGCGAGCCGGGTGCCACGACCACCACGCGCACCCCGCCGTCCAGCAGCGCCGCGACGGCGATGCGGGCGGCGTCCAGCGCGCCGAGTCCGCCGGCCGTACTCACATGTTCGCCGGTACTCACATGTTCTCCGGCGTCTCGATGCCAAGCAGCTCCAGGCCTCCGGAGAGCCGGAGCAGCACCAGGGCACACAGGGCCAGCCGTGAGTCCCGGACCGGTTCCTCGGCCTTCAGGACGGGGCACTGATCGTAGAAGGCCGTGAAGAGCTGCGCGAGCTCGAACAGATACGTGGACAGCCGGTGCGGCTCGAGCAGCTCGCCCACCCGGCTGAGCGTGGCGCCGTACTCCAGCAGGTGCAGGGCAAGGGAACGTTCGGCGGGTTCGACGACGGCGATCGCGGTTGCCGGCGTGCCGCCGCCGGCTTCCGTACCGGCGGTGGCCGTTCCCGCGGCGGCCGTGTGCTGCTCCAGCACTCCGGCCTTGCGCAGGATCGAGCGGATCCGCGCCGCGGCATACTGCACATAAGGTCCCGTGTTGCCGCTGAGGGCCAGCATGCGGTCGAAGTCAAAGACGTATTCGGTGTCGTGTCCCACGGACAGGTCCGCGTATTTGACGGCGCCGATACCCACCTGCCGGGCGGTCACGGCGCGCTCCTCCTCGGTCAGCTCCGGGCGGCTCGCGTCGATCACGGCACGGGCACGGTCCACGGCTTCCGCCAGGAGGGCCATGAGCTTGACGGGGGCACCCGAACGGGACTTCAGGATCTTCCCGTCCTCCCCCAGCACGTTGCCGATCTGCACATGCACGGCTTCCACGGTGTCGGGCAGCCAGCCGGCGTCGCGGGCCGTTGCCATGACCATTCGCAGGTGCACGTTCTGCGGGGCGCCCACGACGTAGAGGATCCGGTCCGCCTGCAGGTCGCGGACCCGGTACCGGATGGTGGCGAGGTCGGTGGTGCCGTAACCGTAACCGCCGTCGGACTTGCGGATGATGAGCGGCAGCGGCTGGCCGTCGCGCCCGGTGAACCCGGCGGGGAAGGTGCAGAGCGCGCCGTCGCTGACGCGGGCGATCCCCAAGCCCTCAAGCTCCTGGCACAGCTGTGCCAGATGAGCGTCGTAGGAGCTTTCACCGGCGATGTGGTCATCGGTGAGGCTGATGCCGAGCGTGCCGTAGATGGCGTTGAAGTACCGCTTGGACTGGGCGACCAGCCGCTGCCAGACGGCGAACGTTTCCTCGTCGCCGCCCTGCAGGGCAACCACGCGGAGCCGGGCCCTGGTGGCGAAACCGTCGTCCTCGGCGGCGGAGGCGTCGAACTTGGCGCGGGCAGCCTGGTAGAAGGCGCTCGGGTCCTCAACCAGCAGTGCCGCCTCGGGTGAGTCCTCCCCGATTTCGAGCCAGTGCTCGATCAGCATGCCGAACGGGGTGCCCCAGTCGCCGATATGGTTCTGCCGGATGACGGTGTCCCCGAGGGCCTCGAGCACCTTGACGAGGCTGTCACCCACGACGGTGGTGCGCAGGTGGCCGACGTGCATCTCCTTGGCCACGTTGGGGGAGGAATAGTCGACGACGACCCGGCGCGGCTGCCGGGACGGCACGACCGGCGCCGCGCCACCCGCGGCGGCGGCGGTGGCTTCGTCGTTGAGCAGCTCCTCGATCCAGGTCCCGTCGAAGGTGAGGTTGATGAAGCCGGGCCCGGAGATCTCGACGCCGGTGCAGATGCCGTCCAGGTCGAGGGCATCGACGATCTTCGCGGCGGCTTCCCGCGGCGGCATCCCCACCTTCTTGGCCAGCGCCATGGCGGCGTTGATCTGGATGTCCGCAAACTGGGAGGGCCGGACCACCGGATCCGTCCCGCGGTACTCTTCGCCGAAGGCGCTGGCGATCGCTGCCTGGACTCTGGGGACAACCATTTCGGCCGGATTATTCACACTGTTCAAATTATCAGTTTCGGCCGGGCCCGAACGCTCCCCGCCTTCCGCCGTCGTGGCGGCGGGAGGTGAGGGAGCGTTGCCCAAGGAGGGTCAGCCGTCGGTGCGGAAGACCTGCACGACGGACGGGCGCGGCGCCCGGACCTGGCCGGGCCCGGGCTTTGCGCCGGCCTCCACGTAGTCCGGGAAGAAGGAGAGCTGCGCGTCGAAAGAGCCGTCCTCGCCCGGGTGCTGCACGGAGACGAAGACCGAGCGTTCGTCGTCGTGGATGACGGGCCCGCAGGTTTCTGCATCGCGCGGGACGGCGAGGAACTGCTCCACCCGGCCGCGCTCCGGGCCGTCCAGGGTGACCTTGAACAGCCCGTCCGCCTTGCCGGTGCTCGACGGGGCCCCGTCGGTGGAGATCCAGAGGTTGCCAACGGAGTCGAACGCGAGGTTGTCCGGGCAGGAGATGGGTGAGACCTGGTCCACCGGAAAGCCGGAGAAGTAGGTGGCATCGCCCTGGGCCGGGTCGCCGCAGACCATCAGGAGGTTCCAGGTGAAAGCGGTGGATGCCTGGTCGCCGGTCTCGGTGATCTCGACGATGTGCCCATTCCGGTTGTTGTTGCGCGGGTTGACCTCGGTGGCGCCCTCCTTGCCGAAGTTGCCGCGGTCCGAGTTGTTGGTGCAGGCGACGTAGACCTTGCCGGTGTGCAGGCTGGGCTGCACGTCCTCGCAGCGGTCCATCTTGGTGGGCCCGACCTTGTCCGCGGCCAGCCGCGTGTAGACAAGGACTTCCTCGACCGACATTCCTGCCACCGCAGACTTGCCGTCCACCACCAGCGGCAGCCACTGGCCGGTGCCGTCGAAGCCGCCGTCGGAAGGCACGGCGCCGCTGCCGTCCAGCTGCAGGGCCGGCGAGCTGCCCGTGAACTTGGCGACGTACAGGTTGCCCTCGGACAGGAGGGTCATGTTGTGCGCGCGGTCTCCTTCGCGGTAGGTTCCGGCGGAGACGAACTTGTACAAGTAGTCGAAGCGCTCGTCATCGCCCATGTACGCCACAACGTGCCCGGACTTGGCCACGATCACGTTGGCGCCCTCATGCTTGAAGCGGCCCAGCGCGGAGTGCTTTTTCGGCGTGGAGGTGGGATTAAAGGGGTCCACTTCTACGATCCAGCCGAAGCGGTTGGCCTCATTCTCGTAACCGGCATTGTTGGTGTTGAAGCGGGGATCATCCAGTTCCCACTGCCGCGCGGTGGGCTTGTTGGTGAGCCCGTACCGCTTGTCCGCCGCGGACGTGCCCGGGGAGACAAAGTAGCCGTTGAAGTTTTCCTCGCCGGAGAGGACGGTGCCCCACGGCGTGGTGCCGCCGGAACAGTTGCCCAACGTCCCGCGGATCGAGCGGCCGGCCGGGTCGGCTGCCGTGCGGACCAGGGCTGAGCCGGCAACCGGGCCGGTCAGCTCGTAGGTGGTGTCGATGAGGTACCGGCGGTTGAGCGGGGCGCCCTTGACGTAGGTCCAGGGCTGGTTCTTGTTTCGGCGTTCCAACTCGACGACGGTCAGCCCGTGGGCGGCGGCGGCCACGGCCCGGACCTGGGCCGCGGGCAGTGAGGGCGGGAACATGATGGTCTCGTTGGTGTACTCGTGGTTGGCGAACAGGAGGGCGCGGCGCCCCTTGCTGCCCGGAACCTCGAGGATGTCCGTGTAGTCATTGTTGTAGCCGAACTGCCGCGCCTGAGCAGCGGGGGTCTGGCTGTTGAGGTCAAAGTCCGGTGCGTCGTTGAACAGCGGGTCACCCCAGCGGATGACCGGCCGCCAACCGAACCCGGCCGGCACAGTGAAGGTGTCGACGGCGGCGTCCACCGCCGGGATGGCCGCGAAGCTGAGCTTGGAACGGCCGAAGCCGTTCTTGGCGGCCGCTGCGAGGCCCGGACCACCGTCGGCCACCGCGGGCTCTGCCGCCGTGAGCCCGCCACCGAACGCGACGGCGAGCGCTCCCGCTGCCCCGAAGCCCAGGACCGCGCGGCGCGACATGGCGGTCGAAGCGATGTCCCGGAAGTAATCGTTGGAGCTGGTGTTGCAGACGTCGCCGGAGCAGGCGTTGTCGCACTTCAGGGCACAGGTGACGGGGCTGCGCTTGCCTTTGGTGTGCCCGAGCATGGGAAGCAGGGCGAATTTGCGGCCGGGGATGACAGACATGGGAGACCTTCCAAGGGTGGGATGTGCCTGCCCACCGTGTCACCCGATATCAACCGAGAGCCGTCACCCGGATGAAGATCCGGTGAACTCCAGTGATTTTATATATTCCGCATGGACGCGCCGCAGCCGGTCCAGCCACCAGTCCCGGCGCTCCGGGGCGGCGGCGTGCTCCGCCAGCAGTGCGGGGTCTGCTGAGACCTCGCGGACCCGGATGGCGCCGTCGTCCGGCACCAGCGGATCACGGGTGACATCGGCCGCCAGCAGCGACACGGTGCCGAGTCCGCACGCGTACGGCAGATCGGGAAGGGCCGCGGCCAGCGCCAGCCCGGCCCGGATGCCGACCGAGGTGTCGAGGGCGGAACTGACGACGGCGGGCAGGCCGGCCTGCGCCACGATCTCCAGGGCGCGGCGTACTCCCCCGAGCGGGGCCACCTTCACCACGATCAGGTCCGCGGCCCCGGCACGCGCCACCTTCAGCGGGTCCTCCTCCTTGCGCACGCTTTCGTCCGCCGCAATGAGCAGCGGGGTCCCCGCCGAGCGCAGGCGGCGCCGCACCTCCGCGAGGCCGGCGATTTCGGGCACCGGCTGTTCGGCGTATTCGAGTCCGACGTCGGCGAGCCGCGTCAGCGCGTCGACGGCCGACGGGACGTCCCAGCCGCCGTTCGCGTCCACCCGGACTTTGGCATCCGGCAGGGCTTCCCGGACTGCGGCGACGCGGGAAACGTCGTCCGCCAGGCTCTGGCCGCGCTCGGCGACCTTGACCTTGACGGCGTCCACCCGGCCGAAGCGGGCGAGAATCTCCGGCACCCTGTCTGCCGAAACCGCGGGGACGGTGGCGTTGACCGGGATGCTCGCGCGCAGCGGCTCGGGGAAACCCTGCCAGCCGGCTTCCAGGGCGGACGCGAACCAGCGCGATGCCTCCGCATCACCGTATTCGGGAAAGGGGCAGAATTCCGCCCACCCGAGCGGCCCTTCCAGCAGCAGGGCTTCGCGGTGGAGGATGCCGCGGAACTTCACGCGCATCGGCAGGCTCACCACATGGGCGGCGTCGAGGAGTTCGTCCAGCCCGGGAAGCCGTCCCGCCCCGGGAATGGCTGCGCCCATGGGAACGGCTGCGCCGGGGGGCGGTTCCGGCGAGCGCGGGGACGCATTGCTGGGCATGTTGCCACTCTACCGGGCGGCTACGTCGGCTCCGGATGACGGAGTTCCCAGGCATCGGCGGACGCCCCGTGCGGCAATTCGAGCTGCCACACCTCACCCGCTTCGGGGTACACACGAACGGTCGTCGGTACTGAGCGGTGCCGGTACGCCTCTACGATCGAGGCATCGAGGAAGATCCTGAACTCGTCACCACCGGCTACTTCTTCGGTCAACACAGTGCGTTGGGTGGCTACTGTGCGTTGGATACCAACAGTGTGCCGGGTGGAGCGGAGGGTAAGCCGGATCCGGCCTTCACCGCCGGTGACGCGCGCCTCGGCGTACCGGGGCAGTGGCAGGGTTCCGGCGGCGCCGGCATACAGCCGCGTGCCGCGGTACGCCTGGAGTTCCGCTGCCGGCTCCACTGCGAGCGTGCCGCCGTGGACGGAGAGCTCCCGCGGCAAGGTCAGGATGCCAGCCCAGCCGGCGTCATCAGTGTCCGCCCGGCTGCGGCCCGGCCGCCCTTCGCTGCCCGCCGCTTCCGGGGCCCAGCCCCAGAGCAGGGTCCGTTCGGGCAGTGCGAGGATCTGGGGCGCATAGAACTCCCGGCCCAGGTCCGCTCTTCCCCCTGCTTCCGGAGTGAAGACCGGCAGGCCGGCAATGCCGGGGACGACCAAACCGAGGAGATAGCCCACTCCGTTGGCATGTTCGTGGAGGTCGCCGGAAAGCCATAACGATGCCATCAGCAGCCAGGTTTCCGCCCCGGAGGAATCGGGTACGCGGACCAGCTGGGGGCATTCCCAGATGTCCGAAGGCAGATGCTTGGCGGCGAGCGGATGGTCGGAGCTGAACCAGATGCCTTCATATGTCCAGTTCCGGGGATCGTCCACGCCGTAGAGCAGCACAGCCGCCCGGCCCGTTCCCAGTCCTGCGCCTTGGAGTGCGTAGCGCCGGCCCCGGAAGCGGAAGAGGAACGGGTCGCGCACCGCGGTCACCTGGGGGTCCGGCGGCATGTCCGCCGCAACGTGGCCGTCCTGCGTCCACGTGGTTAGGTCCCGGGAGCCCCGCGCCAGGAGGACCGGCGCTCTTCCGTCCCCGGACCCGCCGCCGGAATAGACGGCGGTGGGGACGCCGTCGTCGTCCGTCACCACTCCGGTCCAGCAGCCGAGCGCGTCCGGACCGCCCGGTTGCGGCGTGAGCGCAACCGGTTCCTCATCCCAGCGAACCAGGTCCGGGGAGCTCAGGTGCCCCCAGCGGATGCCGGAGTGGCGGGCGGAGTCCGGGTTGAACTGGAAGAAGACGTGGTAGCGGCCGCCGGCGTAGGTGAGCCCGCACGGATCGCTGATCCAGCCCTTCGCAGGGCGGGCATGGAAGCGTGGAAAGGCGGGGTCCGGGGAATTCACCACGGTGTCCATGGCCACACCATACGCCTCAGGCACCTCGCAGAGTTCTATGGGAACCTGTTAGCGATGGATTTTCGTCAGGAACGCACAAACCAGCCCGGCAAGGCCCTTGCAGCCGTGTTCGTCCTCGCCACGCTTGCCTGCCTCGCCGCCCTGGCGGCCACCTACTTTTTCTTTGTCCGCACGACCACCGGGCAGTTCATCGACGAATCGGCGCTCGTCGAGGCGGTCGCGATCCACGGCACTGCGGGCAAAGCGGCGACCAAACTGCTCGACTGGCTGCCCGCCGCGTCCGTGCTGATCGCCACCGTCGTCGTCCTCTTTGTCACCGTCCTTCGGCGGCGCTGGACGGCGGCGGGGATCGCGGTCGGGGCCTGCGTGGGCGCCAACATTGCCACCCAGATCCTCAAGGACCTTGCACCCGTCCGGCCATACCGCGGGATCGAGACCCTGGAGCTGAATTCCCTGCCGTCGGGCCACACGACACTCGCGGCGTCCGCCGCCGCGGCCGTATTCCTGGTGGTTTCGCCGCGCTGGCGGCCGCTGGTCGGTTTCCTCGGCGGCAGCTTCGCCGTCGCCACCGGGGTGTCCACGCTCATCAACCAGTGGCACCGCCCGGCCGACGTCGTGGCTGCCTTCCTCGTAGTGGGGGTGTTCATGCTTCCGGCCGGCTGGTTGATTATCCGCACAGGGCCACGGTGGAACGTCTGGACCGGGTACGGGGAACACTTTGGAGCGTCCCGGCTGTGGCTCGCCCTGCCGATGCTGGCAGGGCTCGCCTCGGCCGCCGTCGCGGGCTACTCGCTGCTGAAGATCGCCCCCGGCTCGGGCCAGGAAGGCAGCACCACCAATTACTTTTGGGCCGGAACCTCCCTCATAGTGATCGCAGGATACCTCGCGACGGTGTTCGGAGTGTGGCTGTTCGGGCTTGCGGCACGACGGCGCCGCGCAGCGCGGCGCTGAGGCCTCAGTCGCGGTGACGGTTAGGCGCCGGACCCGTTTACACCGGAAGGGGGTGGGTCCAGAATTATCGCCATGGGCGATCTTGGGAAATCTCCGGTATCACGACGCGCCGCCACCCTTGCGTCCGTACCCTCGCAACACCGGATCAATGACTTCCTCCGCGACTCCGAGTACTCCCGCCGGCAGCGCGAGCCGGGCATCTGCGATTTCATCTTCGGCAACCCCCATGAGATGCCGCAGCCGGCCTACGTACAGGCGCTCAGGGACGCACTCACTCCCCGTGACGAGGGATGGTTCGGGTACAAGTCGAACGAGCCTGAGGCGCGGACCGCGGCGGCAGGCTCCCTGCGGGATCTGTTGGGAATCCCCTTCGAACCCGCCGATGTGCACCTCACCACCGGCGGCTTCACGGCCATCCCGTTGGCGCTGAAGGCCGTCGCGGACCCCGGTGACGAGGTCATCTTCACTCTGCCGCCGTGGTTTTTTTATGAACCGCTTGTGATCGAGGCCGGCCTGGTCCCGGTAAAAGTGCGGTGCAACCCCGAGACGTTCGATCTCGACTTGGCGGCCATCTCGGCGGCCCTCACGCCCCGGACGCGCGTGGTGGTGGTCAACACGCCGAACAATCCGACCGGCAGGATCTACCCACCCTCCCTGCTGCAGGACCTCGCCGAGCTGCTCGAGCAGGCTAGCCGCCGTAACGCGCGGCGGATCTACCTGCTCTCGGACGAGGCCTACAACAGGATTGTCTATGACGGCGCCAGGTTCCACAGCCCGGCGGAATACTATCCGCATACTCTTCTCGCCTATTCCTACGGCAAGACACATCTGGCACCTGGGCAACGTATCGGTTACCTGGCTCTGCCTCCGACGATGCCTGAACGCGGAGCGATGCGCGAGGCCCTTACGACGCTCCAGATGGCGATGGGCTGGATCTATCCGAACGCCGTGATGCAGTATGCGCTGCCCCGGCTGGAGCAGTTCTCCATCGACGTCGGGCAACTCCAGCGCAGGCGCGATCTTCTGGTGGAAGCGCTGACGGAGAGGGGATACCGGGTGCACCGTCCCGAGGGCGCCTTCTACCTCTTCGTCCACGCTCCTGCCGGCGACGACGAGGCCTTCACTGCCGTCCTCGCCCGGCACGGGGTGTTCGTGTTGCCCGGCACGCTGTTCGAAACCCCCGGGTTTTTCCGCATCTCACTGACGGCAAGCGATGACATGATCCGGCGCAGCCTGCCGTTATTCGGGGCGGCGATCGCCGATGCGGCCGGTGCGACGCGCAATCACTAGGGCGGCCCGGTGAGCGGCACATCAGCTGGCGCGTTCCTGCGCCCCAGGCCAGCGTCGCCGCCAACCGGCCCGTATTCTGTCCTGATGCCGCAATCCGCGTCTTCAGTAGTTCCGCCGGTGCTTCAGTCGCGGAATTGTGATGCCGAAAACAGCGGCGGCAGCGAAGCCAAGCACGCCGGTGGCCGCCACGCCGGGACCGAGCGACGCTGCGGCAGTGACTGCCGAGAGCAGCACGGGGCCGCCCGTGGAACCGGTGTCGGCCAAAAAACGCCAGATGCCGAGGAACTGCCCGCGTCCGTTGTCCGGTGAGAAGTCCGCCCCGAGGGTCATGATCAGGCCGGAACTGATGCCGTTGCCGAAGCCGATCAGAAGCGCGGCGAGGAGCAAGCCGACAAAGCCGGTGCTGAGCGGGATCACCAGCATCGCCGTGCCCATGATGAGGGTCGAGGGGACGGCGACCCATTGCCGGCCCTTGCGGTCCATCAGTTTGCCGGCCGGATAGAACACCAGCATGTCGATCGCACCGGAGAGGCCGTAGATGAGGGAAGCCTGGGTCGCGTCCATGCCCAGGTGGTCGGCCCAGAGCGGGATCACGACCTGGCGGGAGGCGCGCAGGGCACTGAGCAGCATTACGCCCATCCCGAGGGTCAGGAAGACCCCGGCATGGGACGCAGCAATCCCGCGCATCGTGGCCCGCTCCGGCGGCGCGCCGTCGGACGGTACGGGCTTTGCCACGAGGTCCGGAATGGTCACCGACAGCGCTGCCGCGGCGGCCATGGCCACGACGCCGGCCCAGTAGGCGCCCGGAATACCGCCGAACTGCATCACCGCCGCGCCGATGAACGGGCCGATGAAGATGCCGATCCGGTTCACGCCGCCGAGAGTGGACAGCGCCCGGGCCCGGAGAACCACCGGGACGGCCTCAGTGAGGTACTTCTGCCGGGCCAGGCTGAAGACACTGGCGGCCATCCCCACCACGAGCATCGCCGCGGCGAGCAGCCAGAGCCCTCCAGGCAGTGACGCGGACAGGGCCGCGGCCGCCAGGGCGACGGCGCTTGCGGCTGCTGCGCCCACAATCGCCCAGCGTTCCCCGAACCTGAGAGTGATGAGCGATGCCGGCAGGTTGAAGAACCAGGATCCCAGCCCGATCAGGGTGACGGTCAGCGCGGCCACGGCAACGGAGGCGCCAAGATCCCGGGCGGACAGCGCTACGACGGGAAGGATCAAGCCTTCCCCGACACTGAAAAGCAGGGCCGGGCCAAAGGCGGGAACCGCAATGCTGCGGAGGCTGAACGCGGCGGGGCGTGTGGTGGTCATCCCCTTCATCCTAGGTCTGACGGCATAGGCCGACGCGCGGCGGCCCGCCGCCGGACGCTCTCAGGCCTCGAAGTGGGTTCGGACCTCAACCTTGGTGAGGTTCCGGAGGACATCGGCGGCAACGTCCCGGAGCTTCTGGTTACGGTGGCTGGAGACCCTGGTGAGGATATGCATCGCCTCCTCCTGGGAACAGCGGTTCTGGGCCATCACGACGCCGCAGGCCAGGTCGATCGAAGTACGGTTTTCCATGGCGGCCTGCAGGTCCTCGGCCCGGGTCTGTGCCGTGCCGATCCGGACCGCGAGCTGCAGTGACCGTCCCGCGAGATCAGCGAAGCCTGCGGCTTCCTGGATACTGTCTTCGGTGAAGGTGTCTGCGTGTGCGGCGAAAAAGTTCAAAGCGGCAGACGCATCCTCGCCTATTTCAAGCGGTACACCCAAGGTGCTGTGGCATCCCGCGGCCGCGAGTTCGGCCTGATAGACCGGCCAGCGGGGATCCGTCGCAACGTCGGCCAGCACCACCACCTTTTTGGTCCGCAGCGCCTGGATGCAGGGACCGTCACCGACGGCGTGCTCGATCCGGTCGAGCATGAGTGCCCGCTCGCTGCTGCCCGCCACCGTCGCGGACCGTTTGCGGCGCTGCAGCGTCACACCGCATTCGATGTCGGCCCCGACGGACCGGCTCAGAGTCTCCGCCGAGAACTCCGCTAGACGGTTGAGGAAATCCTCAACCGTCCCGGTACCCAGGAGGAAGTCCTGCAGTTGCAGGACTGCCTCGTCCGCGGCGTAGTTGTTTGTCATCCCTAAATGGTAACCGGTCCCTCGTCCGGGACCGCTGTGCCGGGACAGCCCCGCAGGGCTAGACGTAGCCGTCGACGATCGCCGCGGCGATTTCCCGGTAGGCGCGCCGCGTTTCCGGCCGGAGCACATCCAGGGTGACGAGGTCGCCGTCGGCCACCCCGCGGTCGTGCGGGACGGCGATGAGCTGGCGGCAGATTCCGGACAGGTGGTCCTCGATCGCGTCCTTGTCCACCCGGGAGGAGACCTCGTCCTTGTCCGTGATGACCACGACGGCGTTGCGCGCCAGTTCCTCGTAGCCGTGGCTGGCCAGCCAGTGCAGCGTGCTGCGCGCCCGCTTGGCGCCGCTGACGGCATAGCCGGCGGCAATGATGAGGTTGTCCGCGGACTGCAGGATGCCTTTCATGGCATTGTGGGTCACGCCCGTGCCGCAGTCCGTGAGGGCCACCGAGTAGTAGCCGGAGACGAGTTTGCGGATCCGCAGGTACTCCTCGGCGGTCAGCGAGTCGGAAACCTCGGGGTCCTGTTCCCCCGCGATCAGGTGGAGCCTGCCCGCGTGGTGCATGTACCGGGCCAGGGCGGTGAGGGAGTCGACCGACTCGATGTTGCGGAGCAGGTCCGTGATGGTGCGCGGGCTCTGCTGCTGGTAGATGCCTTCGCCCAAGGCGCGTTCGACGAGGTCACCGGAGTCCGGGTTCGCATCGATCGCACAGGGCGGATCCCCGCGGAATTCCGCCAGGGTCAGTCCGACGCCGACGGTGGTCGAGGTCTTGCCGATACCGCCCTTGAGGCTCAGGACGGCGGTGTTGTAGCTGCCCTGAAGCTGCCGGGAGATGCGCCGGGCAAGTTCGTCCTCTTCGCGCTGGCGTGCGCTCGGACCAAGATTGATCCCGCCGCCGGTCATCTGGTACAGGGCACCGCGGAAGCCGCCGACAGGCTTCGGCTTCTGCTCGCGGACGAAGAGCCCGGGCGAGCTGATGAAGTCCGGCGCCGGCCCCGCCGCCAGGGCAGCGGACCGGCTGGCCGTGCGGGTGGAGCGGCCCGGCCGGGCGGGAACGGCGGGCGCCGTCTCGGGTGCCGGCGGCAACGGCGCCGGACCTTCGCCTGGCGCCGCGGTTGCGGCTGGTGCTGCGGCCACCATCACGGGCACGGAGCCGGTGCCCGGAGACGCATTGCGTTCGTCGGCGGCTTCTGCCGCTTCGGCCCATGAACTGCGGCGCTTCGGCGGAAAGGGTTCGGGGGAGCTGGTGCGGGGATTGACGACCGGCATGGTTCCTGTCCGGGCAGCATCTTCGCCGTCGGCTCGGCGCAAGTCTCGCCGGCGGCGGGTTCCAGGCTGCCCTGGGTTGTCATTAGTGGCAGCGGTATGGTCTTCCACCGATTCGGGCATCTTTGATTTCTCCCAGGACTCACAGCGGGGCACGCTGCGGCGCTTGTTTGACGTCGTTCAAAGGGCAAGTCTAGGCGAGGAAAGTGAGCAGCCTTATCATCCGGAGGGTTTCGTGCGTCAGTGGTGCGCCCGGGTCTCCCGCAGCCGCTTGATGAACCATCGTGACTGCTCAGGGCCGTAAGGAAGGATCGGGATGGCCTTGGTGGCGTCATCGGGGGTTTCCCGGGTTGCCTGGACCGCCTGCCGCACCGCTGTACTCATGGTGTTGGCCATGGTCTTGACGAACTGATCGCCGCAGGGCTCGCCATGGCCCGGGATCAGGAATTCGTACCGGTGGCGCAGCGCTGACAGTTGCCGGAGCGCGCCCGCCCATTCCTCAGGAAACGAGTCCTCAAATGAGGGGTGCGAGCCCTGTTCCACGAGGTCACCGACGAACAGCGTTGTGGCTGTCCCAACAAGAAGGTCACCGTCGGTGTGGCCGCGGCCCAGGTAGAACAAAGTGACGGTCTGGCCGCCGAGATCCACCAGGACCGGCTGGTCCTTCACGATCACATTGGGAACCACCAGTTCGACGTCGGCGCCTTCGCCGGCGGCCATCTCCGGCTCCTCGGCAGCGACGGCACGGCGCTGGTTGTCCCCGCTTTCTTCAATCTCGGCGGCGCAGTTCTCGTGCGCCCAGAACTCTGTGACGCCGTCGTCAGCAAAAACGGCGTTGCCGAAAAAGTGGTCGTAGTGCGCGTGGGTGTTGACGACCACCAGGGGGCGATCGGTCTTTTCCCGGACGGCGGCCAGGATTTCGCGTCCCTGCCTGGGGCCGCCGCCGGTGTCGATCACCATGGCGCGTTCCGTGCCGATCACCAGGCCCGTATTGAGCAGGGATCCTTGCGTTGTCAGGACGTAGTTGTCCGGACCGACTTCGAGCCATCGTGACATGAAATCTCCATATTCCAACGCTGTTCAGCGCCTTGGTATTGCGATGTTCAGGCCTCGATTCTACCCACGGCCGGCGGGCAATTCCCGGAGGCGGGCCCGGCGCCGGAGCCCGAGGAGGAAGCCATCGCCTCAGGCCCCTGCGGGCGTGTAACCTATGGCTACTCCCGTTGCTACACCTCTTCCTCCCCGACGACCGGAGGTGGCTCACGATGGATTCCGGTACCTCCCTGGACCGGATGGTGTTCTTCAGCGATGCGGTCTTTGCGATCGCGCTGACGCTCCTGGCGCTGGACCTGAAGCTGCCCACCGGCCTCCACGCGGAGGAGCTGGACGATGCCCTGGTGGCGGCGCTGCCGCAGCTGCTCGCGTACGCGTTGTCCTTCCTCATCATCGCCAGGACCTGGATGCACCACCACGCCGACTTCGAGGGGATTCTGCGCTTCAACACGAACCTGGGCCGGCTGAATTTCGCCCTCTTGTTCTTCATCGCAATGCTGCCTGGCCCGACGTCGGTGCTCAGCGAGTACGGTGATGACCCCACCCCTTGGCCGAGCGTTCTTTACGCGGCCAACATCGCGGCCGTCTACCTGACCATGGCGTCGATCTGGGGGTACGCGAAGCACGCCGGCCTGATGGACCGGGAGACGGCCGCACGCCGGTACCAGAAGGTGCTCAACGCCCGGGTGGCCGGCGCCTCGGTTTTCCTGGTGTCCATTCCGGCGGCCTTCGCCCTCAATGCCCTGACGCCGTTCGTGTGGCTGCTGCTGGTGCCGGTGTCGTGGCTGACGCGGCGGTTTTCGGCGACGGAGTAGTGGACCGGCCGGCTACTCCGGGAGAATCCCCGAGCGGCTCAGCAGCGCCCGGGTCTTAGGGTGCTGCGGGGCCGTGAAGAGAACGCTCGGTGGTCCCTGTTCAACGATCACGCCCTGGTCCATCACGACGATCCGGTCTGCGATGTCCCGCGCGAACTGCATCTCGTGCGTGACGATCACCATGGTGGTGCCCTGTTGGGCGATCTTCCGGATGGCGGCAAGGACTTCACCCACTAGCTCGGGATCCAGCGCGGAGGTCGGTTCGTCGAAGAGCATCACGGCTGGTTCCATGGCCAGGGCACGGGCGATGGCCACCCGCTGCTTCTGCCCGCCCGAGAGCTTGCTGGGATAGTTCTCCATCTTGTCGCCGAGGCCCACCATTTCGAGGGTGGGTACGGCGATGGCCCGGGCTTCCTCCGCCGAAAGCTTCTTGACGTCCCGGAGGGGCGCCATGACGTTGCCGAGGGCGGTTTTGTTCAGGAACAGATTGAAGTGCTGGAACACAAAGCCAATGTCGATGCGCTTCTGCGCGGTGATGCTTGCTTTTTCCGCGACCAGCTCACCGTTGCGTTCCTCGTAGCCGATCAGGTGGCCCTTGACGTAAATCCGGCCGGCGTCGATCGTCTCGAGCTTGTTGATGCAACGCAGCAGGGTGCTCTTGCCGGATCCGCTGGAGCCCAGGATGGCGATGGTCTCGCCCCGGTGGACCACCAGGTCCACCCCTTTGAGCACTTCCACCCTTTTCTGTACGTGCACCTGTCCCCTGAGCCGCTGCCAGATTGTCGGCTTGGTGTCCGAGACGAAGGTCTTGTGGACGTCGCGCACATCGATGATCGTCTCGTCAGCCATTGGCCCGTGCCTTTCGTTCAAGCACTACCACGACGCGCGAGAGTGGGAGGCTGATGATCAGATAAAGAATGGCAGCTGCAGTGTAGATGGCCGTGGTCTGGAAGGTTTGGCTGTTAAGGATATTGGCCGTCTTCAGGATCTCGGTCACGGCGATCACCGAGGTCAGGGCGGTGTCCTTGATCATGGCGATGAAGTAGTTGCCGATTGGCCCCATCGAGACCACGAAGGACTGTGGAATGACTACTTTCCACAGGGTCTTGCCGGGCGTATAGCCAAGGGACAGCGCGGCCTCGGTCTGGCCGTGCTCTACGGACAGGATCGCGGAGCGGAAGACCTCGGAGAGGTAGGCGGCGTAATTCAGCCCGAGCCCGAGGATGCCGGCCGGTACCGGCTCGATGCTGACCCCAATGCTGGGAAGGACAAAGAAGATGTAGACCAGCTGGACCAGTAGCGGAGTGCCGCGGATGACCTCTAGATAGACCGTGGCGATCCCGCGGACGATCTTGACTGAAGAAATGCGGGCCAGCGCGATGAGCAGCCCCAGGACCAGCGCCATCGCCATCGCGCCAAGGGCCAGCTGCACGACGACGGGTACGGCCTGCAGAAGCGCCGGAAACACGGCAAAGGTGTTTTTGATGAAGTCCACGTGGAATTCCTAAGTAACGTCGGGCAGGGCCAGCAGGCTGCTGCCGCGAAAGCGGATGCCCGCCGGCCCTGATTGTTGCAGGAACTTACTTGGCCACGTTCGCTTCGCCGAGACCGTACTTCTTAAGGATTTCAAGGTACTTAGGGCTCTTCTTGAGCTCAGCCAGGCCCGAGTTCAGGTCGCCCAGCAGCTGGGTATCGTCCTTGCGCACGCCGGCCCCGATGATGCCCGGGTAGAACGGCTTGTACGGGTCGACGAGCTTCAACTTGGGGTTCGGCTTCTGGACCAGGCTGTAGCCGACGACGGCGCTGTCGGTGAAGACGGCATCGACCTGCCTGTTTTCCACAGCCGCGAGCAGGGCGGCCTGCGAGTCAAAGAGCTTGACCTGGCTGCCCCCCAGGCTGTCGACGAGTTCCTTGAACACGGTTCCCGTCTGGGCGCCAAGCACCTTGCCCTTGACGTCGTCGCGTGAGGCCAGGGTTGAATCGGACGGGACCACCATGGCTTCACCCTCGGTGTACCACGGATCGGTGAAGTTGATCTCCTTCTTCCGTTCATCAGTTATGTACATGGCGTCGACAATCGCGTCCGCCTTCTTGGCGTTCAGTGCCGCGATCAGCGTGGCGTACTCGGAAGTGAAAACCTTGATCTTCCATCCCTTGGCTTCGGCGATGGCGTTGATCATCTCTCCATCGATGCCTTTGAGCTGACCGGAGGCCTGGTCCGTGAATGAGAAAGGCGCATCGTTGGATGTTGCGATGGTGATGGTCTTCTGTTCGCTGCCGCCGCTGCTGGGTGAGCCGCCCGACGAGCCGCACCCGGAAAGGGCAAGAACAGTTGCCATCCCCAAAGGCACGAGGGCGGCGAAACGATTGCGGAACAATCTTGAACTCATTGTGAACGCCTTTGCTAGGAATGGGTGGGTGTGTTGAAGCGGTCAAGCCGCAGCACGGCGGTGGCTTTGTGGGCTGCCATGCCTTCGAAATCGGAGATCGTTCTGACGTAGTTGGCCAGCCGCGGGGTCGCATCCCGTTCCACCCGCTGGAAGGTGAGGGGTTTAAGGAACCGGGACACTGACAGCCCGGCGGAGGACCGGGCTCCTCCGCCGGTGGGCAAAACATGATTGGTGCCGGCGGAGCCCTTGTCCGAGTACGCCACGGTGGACCACCGGCCCAGAAAGATGGAGCCGTAGTTCTGTAGGTTCTCGTGGTAGTAGGAATCGTCCGCGGTCTGGATTTCCAGGTGCTCCGGCGCCAGCCGGTCCATGATCTGGACGGCCGTTTCCCGGTCCTCAGCCACGTAGACGGTGCCGTAGTCCCGCCATGCCGGCCCGGCAATGTCCCGGGTGGGCAGCGTCCGCAGTTGCTGGTCGATGTGCCGGAGAACGGCTTCGCCCAACTCCCGCGAGGTGGTCACAAGGGCGGCCGGCGACTGCGGGCCGTGTTCGGCCTGGCCGAGGAGGTCCGCGGCCACCAGCTCAGCGTCGGCAGTTTCATCGGCGATGACGGCAACCTCGGAGGGGCCGGCCAGGAGGTCGATGCCGACGCGCCCGAACAGCTGCCGCTTGGCTTCCGTGACGTACGCGTTACCGGCGCCCACCAGGATATCCGCGGGCTGCTCGTCCAGGAGGCCGAATGCCATGGCAGCCATGGCCTGCACCCCGCCGAGGACGAAGGTCCGGTCTGCGCCCGCCAGGTAGGTGGCGTATAGCACGGCTGGGTTTCCGCTGCCCGGCCCTGCGGGTGGGGTGCAGGCCGTTATGTTGCGGACCCCGGCCACCTTGGCCACGCCGACGGTCATGAAGGCGCTGGCGAGAATGGGGAACCGGCCGGCCGGGAGGTACGCGCCCACGCGGCCGACCGGAACGTATTTTTGTCCGGTGAAGACGCCGGGAAGGAGCTCGGTTTCGAAATCAGTGAGTCGTTCGCGCTGCTCCACCGCAAACAGCCTGGTCCGCTCCGCGCCGGCAATGAGAGCTTCCCGCAGTTCCGGGGAGAGCGAGTCGCCGGTCCGGGCGAGGTCGGACCGGCTGACCTCCAGGTTGCCGCCCTGCCATCCGTCCAGCTCTTGCGCGTAGCGGACGACGGCGTCCATGCCGTTGGCCTCGACGTCACCAAGCATCGCGGATACTGTCGCCACCACCTCGGGCAGCCTTTGGGCTGGCACCCCGCCGACGGCCGGGCCTTTCAGTGTGGTAACGCTCCCGCGAATGTGCGCCGCGTCACGCGCCGATAGTTGCATGGGTCAAAACTAGTGGTCCGGAACCGATCGCACAACGGGTGCTGAAGCGGTATCTGTCACCGGGTCATCCGGTGATCAAAGCGGAGTGTTTTCCGCGTGAAAGGGGGCCTTCAGGCGGCACTGAGCCCACTGGACCCCGTCGTTCCCAACTGGACGTCCCAGCCGTCACAGGTCCGCGAGCGCCGAGGCCGGGTTCTCCATCGCGTCGGCGACATAGCGGAGGAACCCGCCGGCCGTGCCGCCGTCGCAGACTCGGTGGTCGAAGGTGAGGGTCAGCTCGGTGACCTTGCGGACCGCGAGTTCGCCATTGACCACCCAGGGCTTGTCGATGATCCGCCCGACGCCGAGAATTCCCACCTCCGGGTGGTTGATGATCGCGGCCGAGCCGTCCACCCCGAACACGCCGTAGTTGTTCAGCGTGAAGGTGCCGCTGCCCAGTTCCGCCGGAGTCGCCTTGCCCTCACGCACGACGGCGGTGAGCCGGCGGATTTCGGCGTCCAGTTCGCGGGCGCTGAGCTTGTCTGCATTGCGCACCGACGGCACCATCAGGCCACGGTCAGTCTGAGCGGCGAAGCCGAGGTTGACGCCGTCGAAGGCCACGATCTCCTGGCTGGCCCCGCCCGTGGTGTCCTCCGTGGTGACGATCCGGGTATTCAGTTCCGGGAACTTCTTCAGCCCTGCGGTGACGAAGCGGGCGATGAAGGCAAGCAGGCCCGGGGTGTGGTGCGGATCCGCCTTCTTCAAAGCGGCGCGCATCTCCACGAGGGCCGTGGCGTCCACGTCCACCCAGACGGTGGCTTCAGGAATTTCGGACCGGCTGCGGCTCATGTTCGCGGCAACCGCCTTGCGCACCCCGCGGACCGCGGTGCGTCCGGTGATGCCCAGGCCCGTGCGGGCGTCGGTGCCCTCCATCCCGGCGGCAGCTTCCGCCGGCCGCACCCGCTCCGTCCGCACCGGCTCCGTCTGCACGGGCTTTGTCTGCTCAGGCAGCGTCGAGGGCTTGATGACAGCCTCAACGTCGCGCCGCATGATGAGCCCGCTGGTCCCCGACCCCTGCAGCTCCCCCAGGTCAACCCCATGATCGCGCGCCATCCGCCGGACCAGCGGAGAAATAACAGCCCCAAGCTTCCCCGGCACCCGGGTCCGCATCAGCAACAGCTCATCGGCAGCCTTCTCAGCCTCGGACACCTCCACGGCACCCACGGCCTGGCTCACGGAAGCCCTGGGAGCCCGCGTCCGCCGAGCAACCCCCGCCCCGCCAGGAGTCCCATATCCGATCAAGACATTCCCAGACCCAGCCTTCTCCTCCTCCCGGTACGCCTCACCGGCGGCAGCAGCAGAAGGCGGGTCAGCCGCGGCAGCAGGCGGCTGATCATCGACGGAAGGTGACGTACCCGCGGACCCAGTCGGCGCGGATGATGCCGCCCCGGGAGTGGCATCGGGCCTGTCGGAGCCGGACGGCATGCTGCTTGCAGCAATGCCGTCCGGCGAAGGGGCGGGGGCGGCATCATCCGCGGCGGCCCCACCGGGGGCGGGGGCGGCATTGCCTGTGGCGGCCCCACGTGCGGCACTGCCTGTGGCGGCGCCAGCAGCAACGCCCGCACCACCAATCGGAGTCACAGAGATCAGCGGCTTCCCGACGTCGAGCGTCTGGCCGGGTTCGCCATGCAGCACCGCGACGGTCCCGGCGTAAGGCGAAGGCACCTCGACCATGGACTTCGCGGTCTCAACCTCGGCGATCGGTTGGTCCACGCGGATTTCGTCCCCCACGGCCACGAGCCAGTTGACGAGTTCGGCTTCGGTGAGTCCTTCGCCGAGGTCCGGGAGGAGGAATACTTTCGGTTCGCTCATGGTCAGTCTTCCCACTGGAGGTCGTCAACGGCGTCGAGGATGCGGTCCACGCCGGGCAGGTAGTAGTGCTCGAGTTTCGGCGCCGGGTACGGCACGTCGAAGCCGGTGACCCGGCGGATCGGCGCGGCGAGATGGTGGAAACAGCGTTCCTGCACGCGGGCGACGATTTCGGAGGCCACGGAGGCGAAGCCGTGCGCCTCGGCGATGACGACGGCGCGGCCTGTCTTGCGAACGGAGGCGCAGACCGTTTCGTCGTCGAAGGGCACGATCGACCGGACGTCGATCACTTCCAGCGAGCGCCCTTCGTCCGCGGCGGCCGCTGCGGCGGCGAGCGCCGTCGGGACCGACGGGCCGTAGGCGACCAGCGTGGCGTCGGTGCCGGAGCGGGCGACGGCGGCGCGGCCCTCGGAGGAGGTGCCGCGTGCCGCATTCGCCGCATGTTCGGTTCGGAGCCCGTCCAGGTCCACCAGATCCTTGGACCAGTAGAGCTTTTTGGGCTCCATGAATATGACGGGGTCATCCGAGTCGATGGCTTCGCGCAGCATCCTGTAGCCGTCGGCCACCGTGGACGGGGTGAAGACCTTAAGCCCGGCGGTGTGCGCGTAGTAGGCCTCCGAGGAATCGCAGTGGTGCTCCACTCCCCCGATCCCGCCGGCGTACGGGACGCGGATGACCATCGGGAGCTTGACGGCACCCTTGGTGCGGTTGTGCATCTTGGCGACGTGGCTCACGATCTGTTCAAACGCAGGGTAGGCGAAAGCGTCGAACTGCATCTCGATGACCGGGCGCATGCCGTTCATGGCCATGCCGACGGCCATGCCGACGATGCCGGACTCTGCCAGCGGGGTGTCAAAGCATCGGTTGGAGCCGAACGTCTTGGTCAGGCCGTCCGTGATGCGGAAGACGCCGCCGAGCATGCCGACGTCCTCGCCGAAGACCAGGACCGACGGGTCCGTGTGCATGGCGTCGGCCAGTGCGGTGTTCAGCGCCTTGGCGAGCGTGATGGTCTGCGGCCCGGTGAGTTCGGCTGCTGCCGCCGCCTTGGCCGCCGCCCGCGCGGTGGCGGAACTGACGTTGCCGTTCGCCTCGGACGACGTGGTGACTGTGGGGCTCATTTGGCTGCCTCTTCCCGGGAGAGCTCGTCCGCGAGCAGGGCGGACTGTTCCTTCAGTTGCGGGGTCGGTGTCGAGAAGACGTAGTTGAAAAGGTCCTGCGGCTCCACCGGGACGTCCTCGCTGAGGCCCTCGCGGAGCTGGGCCGCAACGGCTTCGGCCTTCTCGGCGATGCGGGCGGCACGCTCGTCGTCGAGCAGGCGGCGCTCCGTCAGGTAGGCCTGCATCCGGCTGAGCGGGTCTTTCGCCACCCACTGCGCGACTTCGCTGTCCTGACGGTACCGCGTGGCATCGTCGGCATTGGTGTGCGCCTGCATCCGGTATGTGTGGGCCTCGACGAGCAGCGGCCCGGAGCCCTCCCGGGCGAGCTTGACGGCGCGGCGCAGCACGGCGAGCAGGGCCACAACGTCGTTGCCGTCCACGCGTTCGCCCGCCATCCCGTAGCCGACGGCCTTGTGCGCCAGTGACGGGGCGACGGACTGGTGTGCCAACGGGACCGAGATGGCGTACTGGTTGTTCTGGACAAAGAAGATGACCGGCAGGTGGAACACCGCCGCGAAGTTCAGTGCTTCGTGGAAGTCGCCCTCGCTGGTGGCGCCGTCGCCGCACATGGCCAGGACGACGGTGTCCTCGCCGCGCAGCTTGGCGGCGTGGGCCACCCCGACGCCGTGGAGCAGCTGAGTGGTCAGCGGCGTGCACTGGATGCCCACCTTATGCCTGGCGGGGTCGTAGCCGCCGTGCCAGTCGCCGCGGAAAAGCGTCATGGTCTGGACCGGGTCCACGCCGCGGGCCATCACGGCCACCGAGTCGCGGTAGGTGGGAAACATCCAGTCGCCGTCCGAGAGGCAGAGCGCGGCCGCGACCTGGCAGGCCTCCTGGCCATGGCTGGAGGGGTAGACGGCCATCCTGCCCTGCCGGACGAGGGCGGAATTCTGGTCATTGACGCGGCGTCCGACCACGAGCTGCTCGTAGGCGGCCAGAAGCTCGTCATCGCCGGGGAGGCTGTACTCATGACCGGGCTGGGCGCCTTGCCCGGTGTGCGGGTTGAGTGTGCCGTCCGGTCCCACCATCTGGATCGGGTGCCTCGCCGGAAGCATGTAGTCCTCAACCGAGATGCCGAACTTGCGGACAGCCTCCGCTCCCGGGTTCTCAGCGGCGGAGTGCTGTGCAGTGTGGTCTGCGGAGATCGTCATCGGTCCGTCCTTCTGTATCCACTATTCGCTCTCAGTATGCATTCGGGTGCGGTTTCGTATCCACCCCTGGCGCGGATCATGGAAAAGTCTCTGGATAGCGCCTAGTCTCAAAGACGAAACGGAAGTGTGAGCTGGGTTACGGGCAGGAGTTGTGGACAAATGGCAGAGACCGAACCGGAGCAGGCGGCCGTGCCGCTGGACGATGTGGACCGGCACATCATTGCCGAGCTGACCCGGGACGGCAGGATGTCGGTGACCCAGGTGGCGGAAAACGTCCACGTCTCCCGGGCCCATGCCTACACCCGGATTGCCCGCCTGACAGGCGAGGGGGTCCTGACCAAGTTCACGGCACTGGTGGACCCCATCAAGGCCGGCCTTAAGTCATCGGCCTACGTCACCCTCAAGGTGCGCCAGCACTCCTGGCGGGAACTTCGGGAGTTGCTCCGGGCCATTCCCGAAGTGCACCACATTGCCCTGGTAGGCGGGGATTTCGACGTCATCCTGCTGGTGCGCGCCGTGGACAACATCGATCTGCGCCGCGTCATCTTCGACCAGCTCCAATCAATGCCCGGAGTGCTCGACACCCAGACCTTCCTCGTGTTTGAAGACCTGGACACCCGGTAGGAAAAACCAAGTAGTAGATACTCGTGCCGGGTTAGCCGGCCCTTTCTAAGATCGTCAACAACACAGTCGCATTGACGGCGAGCAGGGCGTCGCTAATGCCACATCCGTGGAATTCATAACCAGTATTTGGCGGTCTCAATGACAAGAATCACCATTATCGGGCTAAATTACGCTCCCGAGCGGTCCGGGAATGCTCCGTATACGACGAGTTTGGCTAAAAATCTCTCCGCGGCCGGCCACGCGGTAAGTGTCATAACCGGGTTTCCGCACTACCCCGAGTGGCAACGTTGGCAGGGTTACGACGGTTGGCAAATAACCGAGGCCGTTGACGGTGTCAAGATAAAGAGGCTCCGTCACTATATTCCGCGCAAGCCCATGGGCTTACGGAGAGTTTTAATGGAAGTCCTGTTTGGGCTACGGGTTGTGGCTGCCCGATGGGATACGCCTGACGTCATCATCCTGGTCAGCCCTGCCCTCATTTCCACGGGCCTCGCAGCCATTAGAGCGCGGCTGGCCCGCAAAAAGGTTCCGATCCTCATCTGGGTCCAGGACCTGTACAGCCGGGGCGCGGTGGAAACAAGCATGGCAACGGGACCGGCCGCTCGCCTTGCCGTGCGGCTGGAATCGGGGATTCTGGGCTGCGCGGACGGGGTGGTCGCGATCCATGAGCGGTTCCGCACGTACATCACAGACGCTTTGGACGTTCCGGACCGGAAAGTCCGTGTAGTTAGGAATTGGACTCATCTCCCACCGCCCCCGGCTACTGGGCAGCAGGAGCTCCGGGACACACTTGGTTGGAAAAGCAGCGAAATCATCGTTCTCCACGCAGGAAACATGGGGAAGAAACAGGGTCTGGAGAACGTCATCGCTGCTGCGCGCCTTGCCGCGGCAGGGGGAAGCGCGGTGCGGTTCATACTCATGGGCGACGGTAACCAACGGAAGGCTCTGGAGACGGCGGCTGAGGGAATAGGCAACATTTCCTTCGTGGATTCACTTCCCGACGCCGATTTCCAAACCGCGCTGACTGCTGCTGACGTCCTCCTGGTAAACGAGCTACCCGGCGTCAGAGAGATGTCGGTGCCGAGCAAGCTCACGTCCTACTTCAATGCGGGCGTTCCTGTCTTGGCCGCGACAGACGCCAATAGCGTGACCGCCGAAGAGATCGCATCCGCGGCAGCCGGAGTTCGTGTTGATGCGGATGATCCTGCCGCTTTAGTCGCGGCAGCCGAGGCGCTCGGCTCTGACAAGATTCTTGCCAAAGAACTCGGCGAAAACGGGTTGAAGTTCCGGCAGGTAACCCTTTCTGAAGCCGCAGCGATGGCCGCGTATGACGAATTCATTCACAGCTTTACACCTGCGGGCAGGCTCAAGCCCGCGCATCTTCTTCTTTCGAACCTATGGGGGACAAAATGACCAAGCGTGCACTTATCACCGGCATTACGGGCCAAGACGGCTCGTACCTGACAGAACTGCTGTTGAGCAAAGGGTATGAGGTACATGGCCTGATTCGCCGGGCGTCGACCTTCAACACCGCCAGGGTCGACCACCTCTACGTCGATCCGCACGACCCGAACGCTCAACTGTTCCTCCATTACGGCGACCTGAGTGATGGTGCGCGCCTCGTCACGCTGCTGGCCCAGATCAGGCCGGATGAGGTGTACAACCTGGCGGCCCAGTCCCACGTCCGCGTCTCGTTCGACGAGCCCGAGCACACAGCCGATACGACCGGCGTCGGTACGATCCGCCTCCTGGAAGCCGTGCGGATGTCAGGGATACAAACGAGGTTTTATCAGGCGTCCTCCTCCGAGATGTTCGGAGCCACACCTCCTCCCCAAAACGAAGAAACTCCGTTCTATCCGCGATCCCCTTATGGTGCGGCCAAGGTCTACAGCTATTGGATCACTAGGAATTACCGTGAGGCGTACGGCATGTTCGCGGTCAACGGCATCCTCTTCAACCACGAGTCTCCCCGGCGGGGCGAGACCTTTGTCACTCGCAAAATCACCCGGGCCGTGGCTGCCATCAAAGCGGGCAAGCAGGATTTGCTCTACATGGGAAATCTCGACGCTGTCCGTGACTGGGGATACGCTGCGGAGTACGTCGAGGGTATGTGGCGGATGCTTCAGGCCGATGAGCCAGAGGACTTCGTGCTTGCAACCGGCGGAAACTATACCGTTCGTGACTTCCTGCAGATCTCCTTCGACCACGCTGGCCTTAACTGGGAGGACCACGTCCGGTTCGATGAACGGTACCTGCGGCCGACCGAAGTTGACGCCTTGATCGGAGATGCGTCCAAAGCCCAGGTAAAACTCGGCTGGAAGGCCTCTGTCCACACGCCTGAACTCGCGCGAATCATGGTGGACGCCGATATCGAAGCGTTGAAGCACGCCGGCGACAGCTGGATCGACAGCGTGGACCTGGAAAGCTGGAAAAGCTAGTGGGGACCGCGGTTGCCTTCGAACCAGCCCCGCTGGACCGTTCGGCGGCCTTTTATATAGCGGGCCATCGAGGTCTTGTCGGGTCGGCCCTCTGGCGGCATCTTAAATATGAAGGGTTCACCAACCTGGTCGGGCGCACGTCCGAGGAGCTGGACCTGAAGAACCGTACCGACGTCTTCGAATTCTTCGCGGCCACCAAGCCGCGCTACGTGGTCCTGGCTGCAGCCAAAGTAGGGGGCATTCACGCCAACAACACCTACCCGGTCGACTTCCTCAGTGACAATCTGAGGATCCAGGTGAATGTCCTGGACGCAGCCCGCGAATGCGGGGTGGAGAGGCTCTTGTTCCTCGGGTCGTCTTGCATCTACCCCAAGTTCGCCGCGCAGCCCATCCGCGAGGAATCGTTGTTGACCGGCCATTTGGAACCTACTAATGACGCCTACGCCATAGCGAAAATTGCTGGCATCATGCATGTCCAGGCCATCCGCCGCCAGTACTCGCTGCCGTGGATCTCGGCGATGCCCACCAACCTGTACGGCCCGGGGGACAACTTCTCAAGGGAGGGCTCCCACGTTCTTCCCGCCCTGATCCGCCGCCTCGACGAAGCGGCCGAGGCCAAAGCCGGCAGCGTCACCAACTGGGGAAGTGGGTCCCCTCGACGCGAGTTCCTGCACGTGGACGACATGGCTTCAGCCTGCCTGCACCTGCTGGAGCACTATGACGGTGCCGCGCAGGTGAACGTAGGGACAGGATCCGACGTCACCATCAAGGAGCTGGCCTCCATTGTGGCGGGGGCCGTCGGCTACGACGGACAGATTGCTTGGGATACAACCAAACCCGATGGCACGCCGCAGAAGCTATTGGATGTCTCCAAGCTGGCTAGCGCCGGGTGGTCGGCGCGGATCGGTCTGGCGGAGGGCGTGAAAAGCACTGTCGAATGGTATCGGGCAAACATCGAGCACATCAGGGCCTGAGGAACAAAAACGAGCGGTCCGGGGCAACCAAGCCCTGGACCGCTTTTTCTTTGCCACCCTTGACGAGGACTCCCTGCCGTCAGCTTACGAATGCTTTCATCCAGGCGCGCAGCTCCTCGCCGAATTCCACCCTGTCCGCGGCGATGGATATGACGGCTTTGAGGTAGCTCAGCTTGTCACCGGTGTCGTACCGGCGGCCGTTGAAGACCACCCCGTAAACGCCACCGCCTTCGCTGCCGGAGACGGCCAGGGACTGCAGCGCGTCGGTGAGCTGGATTTCCCCGCCCCGGCCAGGGGCAGTGCGTTCCAAAACGTCGAACACCGCGGGGTGCAACACGTACCTGCCGATCACGGCATAGTTTGAGGGGGCATCGGCAGCGTCGGGCTTTTCCACCAGGCCGTTAATCCTCACGTGGTCCTCGCCAGGAATGCCGGACACAGCAGCGCAGCCGTAGGCGCTGATTTCGGCCGGGCAGACCTCGATCAGGGCCACCACGGAACCTCCAGTCCTGGCCTGCACGTCAATCATGGTGGTCAGGAGCTCATCGCGCTCGTCAATCAGATCGTCGCCCAAGAGGACCGCGAACGGCTCGTCGCCCACGTGCTGTCGGGCGCACAGGACGGCGTGGCCCAGGCCCTTGGGGTCGCGCTGGCGGACGTAATGCAGCGGGCCCAGGCCGGAGGCGTGCCGGACCGCGTCCAGCTTGTCCAGGTCGCCCTTGAGCTCCAACGCGCGTTCCAGGCTGGGCTCGCGGTCGAAATGGTCCTCGAGGGCACGCTTCTGCCGGCCGGTAATCATCAGCAGATCGGTCAGCCCGGCCCGGACTGCTTCCTCCACCACATACTGGATGGCCGGCTGGTCCACCACCGGCAGCATCTCCTTGGGCATCGCCTTGGTGGCGGGAAGGAATCGTGTTCCCAGCCCGGCAGCCGGAATGACGGCCTTGATCAATCGTTTCCCCGAAGTCATATCCGAACCCTACAAGCGCGTATTCGAAATGAGAACCGCTTGGCCCAAAGACAAGTACAGAGACAACTTGGTCTCAGTAGTCGGGCGGCCCGGCCCTCAGCCCTTGAAAACAGGTGGCCGCTTCTCCTGGAAGGCCCGGAACCCTTCGGCGTAGTCGTCGCTCTTGCACAGCCGCGCCTGCTCGGCGTTTTCCTCTTCCATTGCTTCCCACAGCCCGAGGCGCTGGTCCCGGATGTGCGCGACCAGTTCCTTGCTCGCATTGAACGCCCCCGTGGCACCGGTGGCCACGCCGGCCACGATCGCCCGGGTGCGCTCCAGCAGTTCGTCCGCGGGCATCGCCCTGCTGAACAGCCCGCGCGCCACAGCTTCGGCGCCGCTGATCAGTTCGGCCGTATAGATAAGGTCCAGGGTCCGGTGCATGCCGAGGCGTTCGGTGAAGTACCAGTGGCCGCCGGAATCCAAGGTGGCGCCGAGTTTGGCGAACGGGGATCCGAACTTAGCGTTCTCCGCGACGTACACCACATCCGTGGCCAGCAGCAGCCCGAGCCCGACTCCGAGGCAGGCGCCCTGCGCGGCCGCGAAGGTCGGTGCCGGGAAGGAGCTCATCTTTTGGAGCAGCGGCTGGACCAGCCCGCCGAGGTAGGCCTGCGCGTCGTCGCTTTCGGGCGTCACTCCAGCGATGTCCCGCCCGGCGCAGAAGGCCCGCCCCGCGCCCCGGAGCAGCAGCGCCCTGACCTCCCCGCGCGCGGCCGCGTCAGCGCCGTCGTCGTACGCACGCCCAAGATCGGCCAGCGCCTGCTCGTCCAGCGCGTTGAGCTTGTGCGGTGCATCCAGCACGATCTCGGCGATGCCGGCGTCGACGGAGAGGGAGATCATGGGGTTCCTTTTTCGGGTCGGGACAGGTTCGGGCCGGCGAGGCTAGACGTCGAAGTCGACGGTGACTTCCGGCGTCGTGGGGTGGCTCTGGCAGGTCAGCACGTACCCCTTGTCCAGCTCGTCCTGCTCGAGGGCGTAGTTCTCGTCCATGGTCACGCTGCCGGTGACCACCTTGGCCCGGCACGTTCCGCACACTCCCCCGGCGCACGCGAACGGCACATCGGGGCGGACCCGCAGCGCGGCGTTGAGGATGGACTCCCGGGCGTGCGTCGGGCTGGCCACCTCGCCCTGCAGGCCGTCCAGCTTGAACGTGATCTTGAAGGTCTCCTTGGACTCGTCCACCACCACCGGCCGGCCGGCGTGCCCCTCCGGCCGGTCCGGCTTGCCGGACGTGAACAGCTCGAACCGGACGTTCTCGGGCTTCACCCCGCGCTCAGCCAGGGTGTCCCTGCACAGCTGCACCAGCTCGAACGGCCCGCACAGGAACCACTCGTCCACGTCGTCCGCGTGGATGGCGGTGCCCAGCAGCTGGCGGAGCTTCTCGGCGTCGATCCTGCCGCTGAGCAGCGGCGCGATCCGCTGCTCGCGTGACAGCACGTGGTGGATGGCCAGCCGCTGCGGGTACTTGTCCTTCAGGTCTGCCAGCTCCTCCAGGAACATCACGTCCATGGCGGCCTTGTTGGCGTAGATCAGGTCGAACCGGCACTCCGGGTTTTTGGCCAGCAGTGTGCGGGCGATCGCGATTACCGGAGTGATGCCGCTGCCTGCGGCGATGGCAACGAAGCTCGCTTCCCCGCTGGAGGCGACGTCCCCCGCCAGCTCCTCCGGGTTGTTCATCGAGTTCATGCGGTTCTGCTCCACGGCTTTGCCGTCCCGGCCGTGCTTGGACACGAACGCGCCCATCGGGCTCATGACGTCCAGAGTGTCGCCAACCTTCAGTTCGGCGTTGGCCCACGTGGAGAACAGCCCGCCCAGGTCCTTCTTCACCGCCACGCGGATCTCGCTGCTGCCGTCCGCGAAGCTGCGCGGCTCGGCGCAGATGGAGTAGCTGCGGCGCACCTCGTGCAGTTCGCCGGTCTCGTCCGGGAGCTTGGTGCGCAAGGCCACGTACTGGCCGGGCAGGTAGTCGAACTGCCCGGCGAGCTCCGGCGGGACGTGGAAGCCCACCTCGATGGCGTCCTCGGTGAGCCGGCGCACCTCCTTCACGCCGAGCGTGTGGAAGGACGGACGGCGGCGGCCGGTGGCCTGCGCCGATTCGGCGGCGGTCTGGCGGACAACAGGCATGGGGCTTCCTTACAGCACTTTGAAGTAGTCGAACGGTTCCTTGCAGTCCTGGCACACGTACAGCGCCTTGCAGGAGGTGGAGCCGAAGCGGGTGAGTTCCTTGGTCTTCAACGACGAACACTGCGGGCATTTCACGGCGAGGGTGAGTCGGACTGTTCCGGAGTGTCCGCCGGCGGCAGCACGGCCCGAGGGCGGCGCTATGCCGTACTCCTGCAGCTTGGCCTTTCCAGCTTCGGTCATCCAGTCCGTGGTCCATGCCGGGGCGAGCACCAGTTCCACATGCACGCTGGGGTAACCGGCCGCCCCGAACACAGCCTTGAGGTCATCGCGGATCGCGTCCATTGCGGGGCAGCCGGAGTACGTCGGGGTGATGGTGACCTGGACCGCCGGGACCATCCCGCCGTCGTCGAACACCCGGACCTGGCGGAGTATCCCCAGATCCTCAATGGTGAGGACGGGGATCTCCGGGTCGCAGACCGTGGCCGCAAGGGCCCACGCCTTCTGCTCCGCGGAGGTTTCCCTGGTCCTGGCCCCGGCGTCCTGCACAAACATGTCCACGGCGGTCACCAGGTTGCTCCGGGATGCTCCCGGGCCAGCACCTGCATCTCGGCAAGGATGTAGCCAAGGTGCTCGGAGTGCCGGCCGCGGCGTCCACCGCCCGGCGCGAAGGGCACCTGCGGCACCTCCAGCTCCGCCTCGGCCAGGACACCTCCGGTGAGCCGGTCAAAGTCGGCTTTCAGGCTGGACGGTTCGACGGCGGCGCCCGTTTCAGCCAGGCGGGCGGTCAGCTCATCGTCCTCGAACAGCTCGCCGACGTACGGCCAGACCAGCCGCAGCCCGTGGATGATGCGGCTGCGGGATTCCTCCGTGCCGAGTGCGAGGCGGAGGATCCACTGCGCACTGTGGTCGCGGTGATAGTCCACTTCCTTCACGGCCTTGGCCGCTATGGCCGCCAATGTGGCGTCGGTGGACTCGGTCAGCCGGCGGTACAACTCGAACTGGTAGTAGCTCACGGCAAACTGGCGGGCGATGGTGACGGCAAAGTCCCCGTTGGGCTGCTCGAACAGGTGCGCGGACCGGAACTCGTGCTCCCGGCGGAAGTAGGCGAGATCGTCCTCGCTCTTCGCTCCGCCATCCCCGCCGAGGGAGCCGCCGGCGTAGCTGAGGAAGGAACGGGCATGGCCCAGCTGGTCCAGGGCGATGTTTCCGAGGGCCACGTCCTCCTCCAGCTCGGGAGCGCGGGAAATCCAGTGGCCTAAGCGCTGGGCGAGGATGAGGGCGTCGTCGCCGAGCCTGAGGGCGTATTCGGCTACGTCGTCTGTTGGTTTGGCGAGGCCGGTGCGGACTTCGAGGGCGATGTCCTCCGGGCGGAGGGCGTTGCCGGGGGTGATGCGGGTGGCGCTGGCATTGGAGTCGCCTCCGGCCATGCCTGCAGCGGTGGGGATGCCGGTGGAGATGTCACTGTGGCCTGATGTCTCCGTATCGTCAGCAGGGGCCACGCCGGCGAGGGACCCGCTGCGAGCTTGCGAGCTGTGGGAGCCGGTGGGGATCACAGGTGCTTCACCCCTTCGCTCTTGGTGTAATACGTCGCGTGCCGGTAGTCCTTGCCCTGGGGCGACTCGAAGAACGAGCCCTTGGCGTCCGGGTCACTGGCGGCGATGGCGTCAGCCGGGACTACCCAGATGGAGACGCCTTCGTTGCGGCGGGTGTAGAGGTCGCGGGCGTTGCGCAGGGCCATGGCGGCATCCGGGGCGTGCAGGGAACCGGCGTGCACATGGCTCAGGCCACGGCTCGACCGGACGAAAACCTCCCAAAGCCCCCAGGCGTTGCGGCCTGCTGTTTCCTCATTCTGCTGTGGAGCCGGGGACCCGGTGTGTTGCGAGGCTGGGGAGCCGGCGGCTGGGCCCACGCCGGCAGGGGTCCCCGGCCGAGCTTGCGAGGCTGGGGAGCCGGCGGGGACGCTTTCTGCGCCGCGGTTGATCTCGCTGGCCGAACTGGCCGGGACTTCCGGGTTGCCGTGTGGGCTCATGCTGCGTATTCCTTCGTCGTCGCTGACTGTTTTGCCCGCTGTTTGTCCGCATAGGCGGCGGCTGCCTCGCGGACCCAGGCGCCGTCGTCGTGCGCTGCCCTTCGGCGTTCCAGCCGCTGCGCGTTGCAGGGGCCGCGGCCGGCGAGCACTTCCTTGAACTCATCCCAGTCCAGCGGACCGTGCTCCCATTTCCGGGTTTCCTCGTTGAAGCGGATGTCCTTGTCCGGGAGGGTCAGGCCGAGGACCCTGACCTGCTCCACCATCATCCCCACGAAGCGGCTGCGGAGTTCATCGTTGCTGAAGCGCTTGATGTTCCACGCCATGGACTGCTTCGAGTTGGGCGAATCGTCATCCGGCGGGCCGAACATCATCAGCGCCGGGGCATACCAGCGGTTCACGGCATCCTGGGCCATCTGCTTCTGTTCGGGGGTCCCCTTGGAGAGCTCCAGCAGGATCTCGAAGCCCTGTCGCTGGTGGAAGGACTCCTCCTTGCAGATCCGGACCATGGCGCGGCCGTACGGGCCGTAGGATGCGCGGCACAGCGGCACCTGGTTGCAGATGGCGGCGCCGTCCACCAGCCATCCGATGGCCCCCATGTCCGCCCACGTGAGAGCCGGATAGTTGAAGATCGAGGAGTACCGTGCCTTTCCGGCGATGAGGTCGGCCATCATCTGGTCGCGCGGCTGGCCGAGGGTTTCGGCCGCGGAGTACAGGTACAGGCCATGCCCGGCCTCGTCCTGGACCTTGGCCATCAGGATGGCCTTGCGCTTGAGGCTCGGGGCCCGGGAGATCCAGTTTGCTTCCGGCTGCATGCCGATGATCTCGGAGTGGGCATGCTGGGAGATCTGCCGCAACAGGGTCTTGCGGTACGCCGGCGGCATCCAGTCCCGCGGCTCGATGCGGGAATCGTCCGCCATGACCTTGTCGAAGTAGGCCTGTCCCTCAACGTCCCGCCGCGCCGCATCCTCGAGGCTCTGTCCGTTCCGTCCCGGTGTTGGCTCTGCGGGCGCCGACTGCAGGGTCTGCGATGCCATGGTTGCTCCTATGCATATCCCATAAATAATTACCGACCGTTCGTTCAGGATATGTGGAAGCTCGGAGATGCGTCAAGCACCGGCCCGGCCGGTCCCAGCGGATTCCAAGTTTTGCCGGAGCTCCCGGTGGTAGCCTCTGGAGCACTCCGCCGGAATCGCCACACGGCGGAATCGCGGTGACCGCGCGGGCACCAGGAACAGTGGCGACGGAAAATAGGAAACGTGGAAAGTCCCTCGATTGTCCGGATCCTCACGGTCTGCACCGGCAACATCTGTCGCTCCCCAGTAGCGGAGCGCGCGCTTCAGGCCGGCCTCGACGCGGTCAGGGCCGGCACCTTCCAGGTTCAGAGTGCGGGAACGTACGCGATGACTGGCTCCCCGATCCACCTACCTTGTGCCCGAATCATTGAAACCTACGGCGGGAGGAGCGGCGGCTTTGCGGCACGCCAGCTGACGCCGGGGATGCTGCGCGGCACTGACCTCATCCTCACCATGACGTCGACCCATCGCAGCGAGGTGGTCCGGATGGATCCGTCGGTGCTGAAGCGCGCCTTCACCATCCGCGAGTTCGCCCGCATGTTGACCGTACTGGAGGAGCGCGACTCCCGACCTGCTCCGGAGACCGATCTGGTCGGTTGGTGGAGGACGCTTCCCGCCCGGGCCGCAGGTGTGCGGCACCTCGCCCTGGCAAGCGATGCCGCGGACAATGACGTTGCAGACCCCTACGGGCTGGCTCCGGAGGCCTATCAGCGGATGGAGGACGAACTGGCCCCGGCTGTGCTCGCCATCGTCCGGTTCGCCCACCGGACCGCGCCGGCGGAGGTGTGATGTGGACACTTCGGCGGCGGGGAGGACGGCTGCTCCGCTCCTAGAGCGCCACCGGCGGCCCCTCCTCATGGCGATTGCCGCCCTGCTGATCCTCGCCGTCGCGGGCGGGGCGTATCTCCTGGGCCGGCCGCGGACAGAGGCGCCCGCCCCCGCGGCGACCGCCAGTCCCGCAGCTGCGGCGCCGGAGGTTTCACCGGTGCCCACGCCCGCGCCCACCCCCACCCCCACACCGACGCCGGAACCGCCGCCGGCCGCCCTGAACCTGCTGCTCGTTGGCAGCGACAGCCGGGTGAATGCGCGCGCGGATGCGGCCTCCGGCGCCGCCTCCGACCAGCGCGCCGATGTCCTGGTGTTCATCCACCTCCCGGCTGACCGGCAGAACGTCTACGGCATTTCGATTCTGCGGGACCTGTGGGTGGATATTCCCGGGCATGGAGCCGCGAAAATCAACGCTGCCCTCCAACTGGGCGGCCTGCCGCTGCAGACGCAGACGGTGGCAGCCTTGTTTGGCCAGCCCATCGACCACACAGTGATGGCCGACTTTGAGGGGTTTGCCGCCCTGACGGATGCCCTCGGCGGCATCGACGTCGATGTGCAGTTCCCCTTCACGTCCACCGTAGACACGCCGTATTATTTTCCGGCGGGCGTAAACAGGCTTAACGGCGCCCAGGCGCTGTCCTTTGTGCGGGAACGCCACGCCTTCCTCGACGGCGACTACCAGCGCGTCCGCAACCAGCAGACCTTCCTCAAAGCCGCACTGGCGAAGCTGGCAAACGAAGGCGGTCTCGCGGACCGGGACACCGTCAAGAGACTCGTCCGGACCGTCCTGCCCCACATCACCCTCGACGCCGGCTTCGGCCTTGAGGCGGTGGAAAGCCTCGCCTACAGCCTCCGCAGCACGCCTCCCGGACACGGCGTGTTCTTCACGCTTCCGACGGCGGGCAGCGGAACCAGCCGGGACGGCCAGTCGATCATCCTGCAGGATCCTGCGGCGACCGCTGCGGTCTCCGCAGCGCTTGCAGGGGGGACGCTGGCCCAGTACGTCGCCGCCAACAACCTGCAGAACGGCAACTGAGCAGGCGCTCTTCGGTACATTGGACCAATGACCCACATCCCGTCGCAGCCCACTGCGCTGAACGAACCGCAGCCTCCCGTCGCCAGGAAGGTCCCCTTCCTCCGCACGCACCACGGCGATTCGTTCGTGGACAACTACGAGTGGCTGCGCCAGAAGGACTCTGCGGAAGTCGTGGACCTGCTCAAGGCGGAAAACGCCTACCAGGAGTCGGTGACCGCCCACCAGGAGCCGCTGCGCGAGGCCATCTTCCAGGAGATCAAGGGGCGCACGCAGGAGACGGACCTTTCCGTGCCCAACCGCAAGGACGGCTGGTGGTACTACACGCGTTCGGTCGAAGGCAAGGAATACGGCATCCAGTGCCGCGTGCGTGCCCAGGACACCGAGGACCGGGTGGCGGACTGGACTCCCCCCGCCGTTGAGGCCGGCGTCGAGGTTCCCGGTGAGGAAGTCCTGCTGGACGGCAACGTTGAGGCGGAGGGAAAGCCCTTCTTTTCGGTGGGGGGCGCCGCCGTGACCGTCGACGGGACCCTTTACGCCTACGCCGTGGACAACTCCGGCGACGAGCGCTTCACGCTGCGCGTCAAGGACCTCCGGACCGGCGCGCTCCTTCCTGACGTGATCGAAAACGTCTTTTACGGCATCGCGTTTTCGCCGGACGGAACCCGGATCTTCTACACCGTGGTGGACGACTCATGGCGGCCCTACCAGGTGAAGTCCCACGTCCTCGGCACACCCGTCGCCGACGACGAGGTCCTTTATCAGGAGGACGACGTCGCGATGTGGCTCGGATTCGAACTCTCGGCCGACCGACGCCACCTGGTGCTGAGCATCGGCTGCTCCGAGTTCAGCGAAACCAGGCTGCTGCGGTTCGACGCGCCGGAGGGCGGGCTCAGCACCGTCATTTCGCGCGCGGAACGCATCCTGTACGAGGCCGAGCCGTTCCTCCTGGATGGCGAGGAGCGGCTCCTCCTGACGCACAACAGGGACGCGGTCAACTCCATGATCTCCCTCGTGGACCCCGGGGAGCTCGCCAAACCGGTCGCCGAACAGCACTGGACTACCGTCGTCGGGCATTCCGACGAGGTCCGCGTCAACGGCGCCGGCGTCACCGCAACGCATGTCTTCGTCTCCGTGCGGAAGGACACCATCGAACGGGTGCAGGTCCTTGCCCTCGCGGGCCTCGGCACGCCGGCGCAGGCCGCTCCGGTGGAGCCGGCCTTCGAGGAGGAGCTCTACACGGCCGAGGTCGCGGGCTCGGACTACGACGCCCCTGTCATCCGGATGGGCTACACCTCCTACTTCACCCCGACCCGCGTGTACGACTTCGTGCTGCCGACCGCGGGGAAACCCGACGGCGAATTGCTCCTGCGCAAGGAAAGCCCTGTACTCGGGGGCTACACGCCCGGCGACTACGTGGCCTCACGGGAGTGGGCCGTGGCCGCGGACGGCACCCGGATCCCCCTCTCGGTACTCCGCCACGCCTCGGTCAAGCAGGACTCGACGGCGGCCGGCCTCGTGTACGGCTACGGCTCCTACGAGCTGAGCATGGACCCGGGCTTCGCGATCCCCCGGCTCTCGCTGCTGGACCGCGGCGTGGTGTTCGTGATCGCCCATGTCCGTGGCGGCGGCGAGCTCGGCCGGCACTGGTACGAGAACGGCAAAAAGCTGCACAAGAAAAACACCTTCACCGACTTCATCGCGGCCACCGACTGGCTGGCCCGGTCCGGCTGGGTGGATCCTGCGCGGGTGGCCGCCATGGGCGGTTCCGCCGGAGGCCTGCTGATGGGCGCTGTTGCCAACCTTGCCCCGGAAAAGTACGCGGCGATTGTCGCTGCCGTGCCGTTCGTGGACGCCCTGACCACCATTTTGGATCCGGAGCTGCCGCTGTCCGCCCTGGAATGGGAGGAATGGGGCAACCCGATCACGGACGCGGACGTGTACGCCTACATGAAGTCGTACACGCCGTACGAGAACGTCCGCCGCGCGCCCTACCCCAAAATCGCTGCCGTCACGAGCTTCAATGACACCCGCGTGCTGTACGTCGAACCCGCCAAGTGGGTGCAGCGGCTGCGCGAGGAGACAACCGGCAGCGAACCCGTCGTGATGAAGATCGAGATGGATGGCGGCCACGGCGGGGCGTCGGGCCGCTACGTGCATTGGCGTGAACGGGCCTGGGACTACGCCTTCGTCGCCGATTCCCTCGGGGCCAGCGAGCTGCTGCCGGGAGCCGGACCGAAATAGGAGGATCCGGCCCGGGGGCCCATTCCGGACAACGTTCATCATGCTTACTATTGAGTCTCATTGCTGGCCCGCAACCGCCGCAAGGCGTCCAGACCCCAAGGAGCACAGATGTCGCTGAGTAAGGGAACACCGGTGGAATGGAACACGCCCCAGGGCCCCACGCACGGAACGGTTGTGGAGAAGAAAGTCAGCGACTTCGAACTGGACGGGCACACCCACCGGGCCAGCGAGGACGAGCCCCAGTATGTCGTGGAGTCGGCCAAAACCGGTGCCAGGGCCGCGCACAAAGGCTCTGCCCTGACGGAAAAGAAATAACGCCGTGGCCGGGCGGTCCTTTGAAGTAGTGATCATCGGCGGCGGCAACGCCGGAATCTCCCTGGCGGCGCGCCTGCACCGCTACGGGGTGAAGGATGTGGCGGTGGTCGACCCGGGGGAAACGCACTTCTACCAGCCGCTGTTCTCCCATATCGCCGGCGGCCGGGCCAAGGCCTCGGAGGCGGTCAGGCCGCTGGGATCCGTCATGCCCCGCGGCGTGGAGTGGATCCGGGACGGCGCGACGGACATAGACCCGGCGGGGAACACCGTATCCCTTGCCTCGGGCGACCAGCTGGGGTTCGGCCAGCTGGTGGTCTGCCCCGGCCTGCAGCTGGACTGGGACAAGATCCCGGGCATGGCCGAGGCGGTCCAGTCCCCCTTCGGTGCGTCCCATTACGAATACAGCCTGGCACCCAAGGCCTGGACGTTGCTCAGCGGCCTCACCTCCGGCACCGCCGTCTTCACCATGCCGGCCGGTCCCATCAAATGCGGCGGTGCCGCGCAAAAACCCATGTACCTGGCCTGCGATTACTGGCGCGAGCAGGGAGTGCTGCAGGACATCCGGGTGGTGATGGTGCAGCCAACCCGCACGGTGTTCGGCGTGCCCGGCGTGGATGACGAGCTGAACCGGAAGATTGCCGAGTACGGCATTGAACTGCGCTGCAACAGCGAGGTCACGTCGGTGGACGCCGCCGGGCAGACGGCGTGGATCCGGGACAACGCAACGGGCGCCACCGAGGAGCTGCGCTACGACGTGCTCAACGCCGTTCCGCCGCAGTCGGCCCCGGACTGGCTCAAAGCCACCGAGCTGCCGGCACCGGGTGATGCCGGCGGGTTCGTGGAAGTGGACCCGCAGACCCTCCGGCATGTCCGTTTCCCCAACATCTGGTCCCTCGGGGACGCCGCGGCCACCACCAACTCCAAGTCGGGCGGGGCGCTGCGCAAGCAAACGAAAGTGCTGGCAAAGAACCTGGTCGCGGCCCGGAAAGGCAAGCCCCTGCCGCAAAAATACGACGGGTACTCCGTGTGCCCCTTCACGGTCTCCCGCTCCACGGTGGTATTCGCCGAATTCGATGACCAGTACAAGCCCAAGCCCTCCATCCCCAAGGTGCACACGTGGAAGGAGAGCCGTGCCTCATGGGTGGTGGACCGGGACATCTTCCCCCAGGTCTACTGGAACCTGATCCTCAAGGGCCGCGCCTAGGCTTGAATAGTCACCCTGCTTACTATTTACTGTCATGGTGGCGTGGAACCTGTCCGCTGGGGGCGGGTCGCCGAAGAACCCTACCGGGCACCACAGGTGCCAGAGATGGAGTTTGCCTTGAGCACCGAGCAGGAACTGACACCGCTGTCCGACGAAGAGCTGATGTCCCAGGCCGGGACCGCGCTGCCTGACAAGGAGGTGGCGTCCGTCCTCGACCTGAACGCCGACCTGGACCTGGGCATCAGCGCCGCGGCCCCGATCGACCTCGGCGTCGCAGCCAACGCGAACGTCGCCGCACCGATCGACGCCGCCGCCTCCGCCAACGTCCTGTCCTTCGGCTCCGAGTCCCAGGCCCTCGCGGACCAGGGAACCATCATCAACCAGGGCGTCACAGGCGATGCGACGGCGGATTCCGCGCAGGACAGCGTCATCGACCAGGGCGCGGCCACGGACGCCGGGACGGATACCGGTACTGCCTCCCCGGCCCCGACGGACGCCGGCACAACTGCTGGCGCCGGGACGACGCTCGACGCCGGCACGCTCCTTGCCGCAACCACCGACGGACTGCTGCCCGACGGCGGGATCCTCCCCGACGGCACGGCACCGGATCTCGGCGCGGCCGCTGGTGCCGCGGGTGCCCTGAACGGCAACCTGCTCAACGTGAACGTCAACCTCGACGCCGACGCCGGCATCGCCGCGCCGATCAACGGTGCCGTCGCGGCGAACGCCAACGTCGCCGCACCGATCGATGCCGCCGTCGGCGCCAACATCGGTTCCATCGACAGCAACGCCGTCGCCGTCGCGCAACAGGACGCCATCATCAACCAGGACATCCACGGTGATGCCACTGCCTCAGCCGACCAGCAGTC
Organism: Arthrobacter sp. B3I9; assembly: GCF_030816935.1. Taxonomy (NCBI): domain Bacteria; kingdom Bacillati; phylum Actinomycetota; class Actinomycetes; order Micrococcales; family Micrococcaceae; genus Arthrobacter; species Arthrobacter sp. B3I9. Next base: position 1,073,014 of record NZ_JAUSYO010000001.1, on the reverse strand, counting down.
CGACCTGAAGCAGTAAACCCTCGATGAGCACATTGCACGGAGGGCCGTCTGAACCGGACGGCCCTCCGGCCTTCTCTGTGGCCGCCCGGGAGGCCGGTGCCTCGGCGCGCACCGGTCCCGTGCCGTCGGCGTCGTCCGTGACCGTCCGCCAGCAGCCCGTCCCTGTCCGGGCGGACGGCGTCCAGCTCCTGGGCGAGACGAAAGGCTCCGGGTACAGGGAGGCGCCATCCCTGGTGCGCCGCTCAGACGGCCAGACGATCCAGCTGACGAAGCTCCTGTACCTGGTCCTTGAGGCCATCGACGGCCACCGCGGGCTCGAGGAGATAGCGGAGCACGCCAGCATCGGATTCGGGAAGCTGGTCAGCGCGGAGAACGTCCAGACCCTCATCACCTCTCAGCTCCTTCCGCTGGGGCTGCTGCGGCTGGCCGACGGCTCCCAGCCTGCGGTCAAGAAATCCAACCCGCTGCTGGGCATGCGGTTCCGCTACTCCGTGACGGACCCGGAACGCACCAGGAAGCTCACGGCACCGTTCGCCCGGCTGTTCAACCCGCTGATCGTCGTGGCAGTGACGGCCGCCTTTCTCGCCATCTGCTGGTGGGTGCTCACGGTCAAGGGCCTGGCGTCCGCCACGCATGAGGCCTTCGCCAACCCGGGCCTGGTGCTGCTGATCCTGGCTGTCACGGTGCTTTCCGCCGGCTTCCATGAGTTCGGCCACGCAGCGGCCGCGCGGCGCGGCGGTGCCACGCCCGGGGCCATGGGTGCGGGCCTGTACCTGATGTGGCCAGCGTTCTACACCGACGTCACCGATTCCTACCGGCTCGGCCGCGGCGGACGGCTGCGGACGGACCTCGGCGGCCTGTACTTCAACGCCATCGTGGCCGTGGCGATCATGGGCATCTGGTGGGCCAGCGGTTACGACGCGCTGCTCCTCGTGGTGGTCACCCAGATCCTGCAGATGGTCCGCCAGCTGATGCCGATGGTCCGCTTCGACGGCTATCACATCCTGGCCGACGCCACCGGGGTGCCGGACCTGTTCCAGCGCATCAAACCCACCCTGCTGGCCCTGGTGCCGTGGCGCCGGACGGCACCGGAAGCGCAGCTCCTGAAGCCCTGGGCGCGCGCCGTTGTCACCATCTGGGTGCTGGTCACCGTGCCGCTGCTGGTCTTCAGCATGCTCACCATGGTGCTCACCCTGCCGAGGGTTCTCGGCACCGCGTGGGACAGCGGGTGGAAGCAGCAGGCCATGCTCGCCAACAGCCTGTCCAACGGGGACCTGGCCGGGGCAGCCGTGCGGGTGGTCGCGATCGCCTGCATCGTATTGCCGGTGCTGGGCATCTTCTACATCCTGCTGCGCCTCGTCCGCCAGTCCGTCGCCGCGCTCTGGAAGAAAACCCAGGGCAGCGCGCTGAAGCGCGGGACCGCCATGGTGGCGATCGGCGCTGTGGTGGCCGTGCTGGCCTGGGCCTGGTGGCCCGGCGGGGACAGCTACCGTCCCGTCCAGCCCTACGAGCGGGGCACCCTCGCCGACGCCACCACGGCGATTTTTCCGGCGGCCTCCACCGGCCGGCTCCGGGAGGGCCAGGCGGGCAGGACCGTGGCTCTGTGGCCGGAGGGAGCCAGGAAGCCGACCCGGGACGAACCGCAGCTGAGCATGGTCCTCGTACCCCGGCAAAACGGCGCCTCAGGTGCCGCCGGTGCTGCCGGCGCTCCCGGTGCGGTCGGTGTGGGGGCTCCGTCCTGGGTGTTCCCGTTTGACCGGCCGGCCGCGCCCGGGGAGGACGGCAACCAGTCACTCGCGGTCAACACCACGGACGGCTCCGTTGTCTACGATGTCGCGTTCGCGCTGGTCTGGGCCGACGACGGCGAGGACGTCACGGCCCGCAATGAGGCCTATGCCTTCGCCAGCTGCGCAGACTGCGCCGCCGTGGCGGTGGGCTTCCAGGTGGTCCTGATCGTCGGCCAGACGAATGTGATCGTTCCCGAAAACCTTTCGGCGGCCGCCAATTACAACTGCCTCCGCTGCCTGACCTACGCCTTGGCGGACCAGCTCGTGGTCACGCTGGACGGGCCCTTGAGCGCCGAGGGATCAGCCCGGCTGGATGAGCTATGGCAGCAGATTGCGGACTTTGGCAGGAGCCTGCAAAACGTGCCGCTCTCGGAGATCCAGGGACGCCTGGACGCGTTCAAGCGACAGATCATGGACGTGATCCGGAGCGATCCGAACGCGCGGCCGGGAACCCGGTCCGGCTCGGCGACCCCGCCTCCCGCGACGCCCTCCCCGGCGGCCACGCAGCCGCCGTCCCCAGGGTCCACGCAGTCGCCGTCGCCGGGGGCCACCGGTGGAACGCAGCCGGCCGGCGGCTCCGCCACGACCGCTCCGGCCCCCACGGGAGGAGCGGTCTCCACCGGGGGCACTGGGGAAACACCGGCGTCGGCGCCCGCCGCCCCTTCCGCGGCCGCAACGACGGCGGCGCCCGCACCGACGCCTGCACCGACGTCGGGCGCGGGGACGGGCCAGGTCCTGCCCGCGCCGACAGCGACGGCCTCACCGACACCCTAGGCCGCTCCGCTACCCATCGATTGCTCCGTAGCTGCCGTTATGAGCCCTCATAAGGGCAGTTACGGAGCAACCGATGCGGCACCGACGACGGCGGCAGTCGACTCGGCGGTCGCGCGTTCCTCATCGGCGGGCACGCTACCCGGGCTGCCGGGACGTCCATTCGTCCGCGAGGATGGCGTAGACGACTTCCGTGGCCCATTGGTTCTTGTAGTGCCACTTGTCCACCTGCCGCGATTCCAGCCGCATGCCAAGGCGTTCGCACAGGGCGGCCGAGGCGGTATTCAGGCCATCGAGCTTGGCATCGATCCGGTGGAATCCCAGGTCCTCGAAGCCGAGTTTCAGCAGCGCCCCGGCGGCCTCCGTGCCGATGCCCCTGCCCCGCGCCTCCGGCGCCAGGCTCCAGCCGATCTCGGCCTGTCCGCGGCCGGGCAGCCATTTCAGCACCACCTCCCCGAGCAGCACGTCCGGCACCCCTGCGGCCTCGATGGCCAGGCAGACCCAGTCGCCTTCCTTCTCGAAGACGAAATTGGCGTACCTGCCCACGCACTCCATCGACTGCGTGTAGCTCTTGGCCTCACCGGGCAGGAAGCGCGCAGTCTCGGGCAGCGAGTGGTAGGCGTGGTACGCGTCCAGGTCCGATCCCTTGAAGCGGCGCAGCACCAGCCGCCCCGTACGGATGGGCAAGTCGAGTTCTGTCATTTCCCCACCCTAGGACCCGCTACCCATCGATTGCTCCGCAGCTGCCGTTATGAGGCCCCATAAGGGCGGTTACGGAGCAATCGATGCGGCGCTGACGACGGCGGCCGTGGCCTCGGCGATCGCGCGTTCCTCATCGGTGGGCACCACGAGCACCGGCAGGGCGGACGCCGGAGTGGAAATCACCCGCGGCTCTTTGGAGCGCTCACCATTCAGGCCTGCGTCGAGCTCCACGCCGAGGGCCCCGAGCCGCTCCGCGACCAGCGCGCGGAACTGGTGCGAGTTCTCGCCGATCCCGGCCGTGAACACGAGGGCCTTCGCACCGCCGACCGCCACATGGTAGCCGCCGATGTATTTCGCCAACCGGTAGGACGCGACGGCGAGGGCCATGGCCGCCCTCGCATTTCCGGCCTCGGCTGCCTCGACGACGGAGCGCATGTCGTTGTTGCCAGCAAGCGCTTTGAGGCCTGACTGCCGGTTGAGCATGGAATCGAGGTCCTCCGGGGACCAGCCGGCGCGGGCGAGGAAGACCAGGATAGACGGGTCCAGGTCACCGGATCGCGTGCCCATGACGAGGCCCTCCAGCGGAGTGAAGCCCATTGAGGTGTCGATGGACTCGCCACCTCGGATTGCGGTGACGGAGGCCCCGTTGCCCAGGTGGGCGATGACGGCGTCGAACTCGTCCAGCGGGACATCGAGCAGCGCGGCGGCCCGGTGCGCCACATACTCCTGCGAGGTGCCATGGAATCCGTAGCGGCGGATGCCGTGGTTGGTGTACAACTCGTCCGGCACGGCGTAGCGCCAGGCGTGCTCGGGCAAGGTGCGGCGGTGGAAAGCAGTGTCGAACACGGCGACCTGGGGCAGGTCCGGCCACTTCTTCGTGATGGCGCGGATCCCGAGGACGTTCGCCGGGTTGTGCAGCGGCGCGAGCGGGTTGAGCCGTTCGATGGCCCGGGTGATCTCGTTGTTGACCAGCACAGGCTCGGCGAAGCGTTCCCCGCCGTGCACGACGCGGTGGCCGACGGCGTCCAGCTCCCGCTCCCCCAGCGCCGCGTGGATGTCGGCGTCCACCTGTTCCAGGGCTTCGGCATGGTCCCGGGGGCCCACGATTTCGCCGTCGCCGTCGCCGCCGTTGCCCATGCCGATTCTTTCGACCAGCCCCTCGGCCAGCACGCTGCCGGCTTCGACATCGCGGACCTGGTACTTGAGCGAGGACGAGCCTGAGTTGATGACGAGCACGAGCATGGGGCCTCCTAAGCCTTGGCTTCCGTGGGCTGGTTTTGCGCGGCCGGGGTTTCGGCGGAGCTGGGGGCGGCGGACCGGTTTTCCGGGGATTTTTCCGGGGATTGGGCCTGGATGGCGGTGATGGCCACCGTGTTGACAATGTCCTCGACGGTGCAGCCGCGGGACAGGTCGTTGACGGGTTTGCGCAGCCCCTGCAGCACGGGCCCGACGGCGACGGCTCCGGAGGACTGCTGGACAGCCTTGTAGGTGTTGTTGCCGGTGTTCAGGTCCGGGAAGATGAAAACGGTCGCCTGCCCGGCCACCGAGGAGCCGGGCATCTTTGATTCGGCGATGGCGGCGTCGACGGCGGCGTCGTACTGGATGGGTCCTTCCACCGGGAGGTCCGGCCGCTTGCTCCGGACGAATTCGGTGGCCTGCCGGACCCTGTCCACGGCCTCACCGGTTCCGGAGCCGCCCGTGGAGTAGGAGAGCATGGCCACCCGCGGCTCCACGCCGAACTGGGCTGCAGTTCCGGCCGAGGCCAGGGCGATGTCTGCCAGTTGCTCGGCGTCGGGCTCCGGGTTCACGGCGCAGTCGCCGTACACCAGCACCCGGTCCGGCATCAGCATCAGGAACACCGAGGAGACGATCTTGACGCCGTCGCTGGTCTTCACGAACTCCAGCGCCGGCCGGATGGTGTGCGCGGTGGTGTGCGCCGCCCCGGAGACCATGCCGTCCACCACGCCCAGCTGGACCATCATGGTGCCGAAATAGCTGCCGTCCAGCAGGACTTCCTGGGCTTTGGCCAGGTCGACGCCCTTGTGCGCCCGCAGTTTGGCGTACTCCTGCGCGAACCCCTCGCGGAGCTCCGAGCTGGCCGGATCGATGATGTTGATGCCGGTGAGGTCGATGCCCTGGGTGGACGCGACCTCGCGGACGTCGGATTCACGGCCGAGGACGGTCAGCTCGCAGACGTCGCGGCGGCGTAGGATCTCGGCCGCCCGCAGGATCCGGGCGTCCTTGCCTTCGGGCAGGACGATGTGCCGGCGCTGCGAGCGCGCCCGCTCGATCAGCTCGTGCAGGAAGCGCAGCGGCGTCATCCGTTCGGGGCGCGGCAGATGCAGCCGTTCGATCAGTTCGGCCTCGTCAACGCGCCTGGACCAGAGCCCCAGCGCGGAGGCTACCTTCCGGCGGTGCCCGGACCAGATTTCGCTTCGCACCTCTGAGACCCGTTTGGCGGTGACATAGGTGTCGTCCGCGGCGGTGAACACGGGGAACGGTGCCTGGGCCAGCAGGGAGTAGATGTTGGCCTCGGGGGCAAGCCCGCCGGTGAGGATCAGCGCCGACGGCACGGGGAACTCCGGCGAGAGGGAGGACGCGAGGCAGGCGACCAGCACGTCCGCCCGGTCGCCCGGCACGATCACCAGCGCGCCGTCGTCGAGCACATGCAGGAAGTTGGCGACGCTCATGGCAGCAACCTTGACGGAATGCACGTCGCGTTCCAGGTCCGGCAGCCCTGCCACCTGGCCGAGGCCCAAGGCCGAGGCCACTTCCCCCGTGGTGGGACGGGCGATGTCCTCGAGCTCCGGAAGGACATAGACGGGCCGGCCGGAACTGCCCGGCTTCACTGCGGCGGCGATCGCGTCCATGGAGGCGGGCTCGGCACGGTTGACCATGATGGCCAGGAGCGAGCAGCGCTCGGCCAGGAGCTCCTTGCGGGCCACCTCGACGGCGTCGGCGGCCTCGGCCACGCTCAGGCCCTTCGCCCCGACGACGGCGACCACGGGTGCGGCGAGGTTGTTCGCCAGCCGGGCGTTGAGGTCGAACTCGACGGCGGCGTCCTGGCCGGTCAGGTCGGTCCCCTCAACAATCACGACATCGCATTGCCGGGACATTTCGGCGAAAATCTCCACGCAGCGGGAGTCGATTTCCTCGCGTTTGCCTTCGGCGAGCAGCCCGCGGACCTCGGCGAACGTCAGTGCGCCCCGGCAGCGGTCGTCGTCGAGGTCAAACCGGGACTTCATCAAGGCGACCATCGGGTCCGCGGCAACATCCGGGCCATTAACCACAGGCTTGAAGAACCCGATACGGTCCGCATGCCGGTGCAGGGTGTCCGCCAGGCCGAGCGCAACCAACGACTTGCCCGAGCCCGGAGTGGTCGCGCTGACGTAAATACCTTTAGCCATGGCCTGCCCTTCGCTGTGAGGTGGTGCTGCTCCCGTCCCACCCTACTTTGCCGCTGCCCGGCGCCCTGTCTCCTCTTGACAGCGGGCACCCGAATGGGATTACCTAATGAACATTCGGTAAATAAAGCTGGAGGCAATGACGCATGGCTGGACTGACAGTTTCCGGGGAATCCCATCCCATCCTGAAGGACGACTATGCCTCGGAATGGATGGGGATCGACGTCGTCGCGCTCGACGACGGGCACGCCACTGTCCGCATGACCCTCCGCCAGGAAATGCTCAACGGCTTCGGCATGGCCCACGGCGGAATGATCTTCGCCTTCGGCGACACCGCCTTCGCACTGGCGTGCAATCCCGTCCAACCACCGCCGGGCGAGGACGCCAATATCACCGTTGCCGCCGGCGTCGACATCAACTTCCTGCGGCCGGCGTTCCGCGGACAGGTGCTGACCGCCGTCGCAAACCGCCGGGCCAGCACCGGGCGCAGCGGCCTGTACGACATCCAGATCTACGCCGCCGATCCCGCCGACACCGCCGACACCGCTCCGGACAGGGAGCTCCCCGCGGGCGCGGCACCGGCTGCCACCCTCCCCGGCCAGCTGCCGGCCGACACCGCCCCGGGCGAACTCATCGCCGAGTTCCGCGGCCGCAGCCGTACCATCTCCAAGAAACAGAAATAGGGACCACTGATGACCCAAGAAACCGTCGCCACCGCCGCTGATGCCGTTCTGGACCGCGAGGAAACCATCTCGCGCGACGAGCTCGAGGCACTGCAGCTCAGCCGCCTCCAGCACACGGTGGCGTACGCCTACGACCGTGTCCCCCTGTACAAGCGCAAGTTCGACGAGATCGGCGTCCACCCGTCGGACCTCCGCGAACTCGCCGATCTCGGCAAGTTCCCGTTCACCACCAAGGAAGACCTGCGGCTGGAGTACCCCTTCGGCATGTTCGCCGTGCCGCAGCGCGAGGTGGTCCGGATCCACGCCAGCTCGGGCACGACGGGCCGTGCCACGGTGGTCGGCTACACCAAGCAGGACCTCGCCGACTGGGCCAAGCTTGTGGCACGCTGCTTCCGTGCCGCCGGGGTCCGTCCCGGCATGAAGGTCCATAACGCCTACGGCTATGGCCTGTTCACCGGCGGCATGGGCGCCCACGCCGGCGCCGAAGCCCTGGGCTGCACGGTCATCCCGATCTCCGGGGGCCAGACGGAACGGCAGATCACGCTCATCCAGGATTTCGAACCCGACGTCATCCTGGCCACGCCGACGTACCTGCTCACGATTGCCGATGCCATGGTCAGGCAGGGCATCGACCCTGCTTCCACCTCACTGAAGTACGCGGTTCTCGGCGCCGAGCCGTGGACCGAGGAGATGCGCCACGAGCTGGAAGTGACGATGAACATCAAGGCCTGCGACATCTACGGCCTCTCCGAGGTCATGGGCCCCGGCGTCGCCGGTGAAGCCGTGGAAACGCAGGACGGCAGCCACATCTGGGAGGATCACTTCCGGCCCGAGATCATCGACCCCTTCAACCCGGCGGTCGGGGTGGATTCGGTCCTCGGCGACGGCGAACACGGCGAGCTGGTCTTCACCTCGCTTACCAAGGAAGCGCTGCCGATCATCCGGTACCGCACCAAGGACCTCACGCGGCTGCTGCCCGGTACGGCCCGCCCCGCTCACCGCCGCATGGGCCGGATCACGGGCCGCAGCGACGACATGATCATCCTGCGCGGGGTCAACCTGTTCCCCTCGCAGATCGAGGAGATCGCGCTGCGGATCCCCGAGCTGAGCCCGCACTTCCAGCTAGAACTCGCCCGCCCTGAGGGCCAGCGCATGGACGAGCTCACGGTGAAGATTGAACGCCGCGAATCCGTTCCGCGGGAGGGCAGCGCGGCCGCGGCCAAGGCGCTGCAGCAGCAGATCAAGATCCAGGTGGGTTCGACTTGCCGGGTGGACGTCGTGGATCCGGGCTCGCTGGAACGGTCCAACGGCAAGCTGCGCCGGATCTATGACCTGCGGCCCAAGCCCTGATCGGGCCGTGAGAAACTAGCCTCTATGCCCAGCACAGCAACTCCCACAAAACGCGGCCGCCCCGGCTATGACCAGCAGTCGGTGCTGGCGATCGCCGTCGAGGTCTTCAACCGGCACGGTTACGACGCGACGTCGATGGGCATCCTTGCCGAGAACCTGGGCATCTCCAAGTCGGCGATCTACCACCACGTGCCGTCCAAGGGCGACCTGCTGAAGCTGGCCCTCGACCACGCTTTGGGCGGGCTCGAAGCGATCCTGGACCAGCCCGGGGCCACCTCGGGCTCGGCCGAGGCCCGGCTGGAGTTCGTGGTCCGCCAGACCATCTCCGTGCTGGTGGAACGGCTGCCGTTCGTGACCCTGCTCCTGCGCCTGCGCGGGAACACGGAGATCGAACGGGACGCGCTGGAACGGCGGCGGACCTTCGACCACAAGGTCGCCGCCCTGATTTCGGAGGCCCGGGACGTGGGGTCCCTGCGCCAGGACATCGACCCCCGCACCGTCACACGCCTGCTTTTCGGCACGATCAACTCGATCGTCGAGTGGTACAAGCCCGGCGGCTCGCTCTCGCCGGAGAAGCTGGCCGACGACGTCATCACCATGGCGTTCCACGGCCTCCACGCCCCGCAGTGACGGGCCGCGCCCGGGACCCGATTGATCGACGGCGCCGATTGCCGGCCCAGATTGACGGCAACGGGCGCTGAGGGCCACGCTATGAGGATGGCCACCAGGTTATCGAGTCACCTCATGGGCATTTTCCCGCAGTTGCGTTACGAACCCACTGCCAAAAGGATCCGGGCGGGCCTTGACGGAAACGTACTCATCGACACGATGCGGGCCTGCCTGGTGTGGGAGCCGCAGCGGGTCACGCCCCTCTTTGCCGTGCCGGAGCCGGAACTGCGGGCAGAGCTCGAGACACCGGCCTTGCCCGCGCCCGCCGTCGAGGAGCACGCCTTCGCCCTTCGGAAAGGCGCGCCCGCCACATCGCTCGACCCGGGAACGGCGTTCGGCAGGCACACCTGCGCCGGCGAGGAACTCGACGTGGTGACGGCTGGGGCAAGGGTACCCCGGGCGGCCTTCCGGCCGGCGGACCCGGACCTGGCCGGCTATGTGGTGCTGGAATTCGCCCCCTTCAACTGGCTTGAAGACGACGAGGAGATCATCGGCTACCCCCGCGATCCGTTCCACCGTGTAGACGTCCGGGCATCCTCCGTGGAGGTGGGTGTGGCGCTGGACGGCCTGACGCTCGCCAGCACGAGCCGGGCGCAGCTGCTCTACGAGACGATGCTCCCGGTGCGGTACTACATCCCGCCCGCGGACGTGCATTGGGACCTGCTGGAGGAAAGCCCGAAGCGGACCGTCTGCCCCTACAAGGGCCAGGCCCGCTACTGGAGCCATCCGCGTTCCGGGCAGGGGCGGGACATCGCGTGGAGCTACGACCGGCAGTTCATTGATGCCGCCCAGATCCACGGCCTCATCTGTTTCTTCAACGAGCGGGTCGACTTGACGGTGGGAGGCGTGCTGCAGCCGCGCCCCGTGTCGCCATGGTCCCGCCGGAGCGGCAGTCCGGGGGCACTTTGACGGCCGCACCACGGGTTTCCCGGCAATCACCCGGCGTGTCCGTGCCAATGTGCCCCCGCCTGCGAGGCAGGGGCACAGAAAAAGCGCCCCGGCCTGGGCCGGGGCGCTTTTTTGCCGTTGCCGGCTGGACAGCCTTCAGATCCGGTAGTCCGCCGCCGAGGTGCGGTTCTCGTGCACGCAGAGGATATTGTGCTCGGAGTCCATGAACCAGGCGCACTTCTCCGACTCCGTCGTGCAGATGTGGTTCTCCGTCTTGAGATCCGGGAGGTTGTAGTCCTGGAACTGGACCCCCTTCGATTCCATCTCCTCGACCGTCTTCTCGATCTCGCTGACTTCGAAACTCAGGGTGGTGTGATCGGAATGCTTTCCGTCCCTGACTGGCATGAGCTGCAGCATGGGGCCGCCGTCGCTGCCGAATAAATCGCTTCCGTCGTCCGCCACGCCACGGTGCGGGAGCCCCAGCGTGTCGGCGTAGAAATGCCGGGCACGCGCCGCATCGTCAACTGGCAGGACCGTTGTGGCTTTATTGAGTACTAGGGTCATGTCGCCACCTCCTACGAGCAAGATTTTACGCCGGAGCGGGGCCGAAAGCCCGTGTAGATTGCGCCCCGATCGAGCGACGCTCCCCCACCTCCGGCAGCGCATGCGGACGCTCCCTCACTGAGGAGGGAGCGTCCGGACTGGAACCGCAGGACGTGAGGGAGCGTCGGGAGGGGGCTACTTCTCCACGAGGGTGAGGACGTCGTAGGTGGCCACGATCTCGTCATTCTGGTTGGTCAGGACGGCGTCCCACGCCACCTCGCCGTACTCGTCGGTCTCCCGCGGCGTGATTTTCTTGGCCGTCAGCGTGACCCGGATGGAGTCCCCGGCAGCCACCGGAGTGATGAAGCGCAGGTTTTCAAGGCCGTAGTTCGCCAGCACGGGGCCCGGTGCCGGCTCCACGAACAGTCCGGCACCCCAGGCCAACAGCAGGTAGCCGTGCGCCACGATGCCCGGGAAGAAGGGGTTGGCGGCCGCGGCCTCCTGGTTGGTGTGGGCGTAGAAGGTGTCGCCCGTGGAGTTGGCGAATTTGGTGATCTCTTCCAGCGAGACTTCGCGCAGCCCGGAGCGGATGGCGTCGCCGATGTGCAGGGCGCTCAGTGACTTCCGGAACGGGTGCTGGCCTTCAGTCTCCAGGGTGAAATTGCGGTCGGCTCCGGTGTGCCAGATGCCCGTGATGGCCGTGAGCATGTTGGGCGAGCCCTGGATGGCAGTGCGCTGCATGTGGTGCATGACAGAGCGGATGCCGCCGAGCTCCTCCCCGCCGCCGGCGCGGCCGGGACCGCCGTGGACCAGGTGCGGGACCGGCGAGCCGTGGCCGGTGGAGCTCCGGGCGTCCTCCCGGTTGAGCATCAGGACGCGGCCGTGGTGGGCAGCGATGCCGGTCACGAGGTCGCGGGCGACGTCCGGATCATTGGTGCAGACGGTGGCGACCAGCGAACCGCCGCCGCGGGCGGCGAGACGGACGGCGTCGGCCAGGTCCGCATAGCCGATGACGGAGGAGACCGGGCCGAACGCCTCAAGCGAGTGGACCTCGTCGGCTTCGGGATCGGCCCAGCTCAAAAGCACGGGAGCCATGAAGGCGCCGTCCTCGACGACACCCACTGTCCCGTCGGCGCGGGTGACTTTCGGCGAGTCGAGGGTTCCGTACGCGAGTTCGCCGCCGGCGTCGAGCATGGACTGCACCGCCGCCCGGACGTCGGCGAGCTGCTCGCGGGAAGCCAGGGCCCCCATCGTGACGCCTTCGGCCCGGGGGTCGCCGAGCACGACGCGCTCGCGGATCCGGTCCCCCACAGCGGCAACGACGTCCGGCACACGTTCCTGCGGGACGATGGCGCGGCGGATCGAGGTGCACTTCTGGCCAGCCTTGGCCGTCATCTCGGTGACCAGGGATTTGATGAAGGCGTCGAATTCCGGCGTGCCCTTGACGGCGTCCGGCCCCAGGATCGCCGCGTTCAGCGAGTCGGTTTCCGAGGTGAAGCGGACCCCGCCCCGGAGGACGTTCGGGTGGTTCTTGAGCGTGTTGGCGGTGGAGGCGGAGCCGGTGAAGGCCACGAGGTCACGGTAATCGAGGTGGTCCAGCAGCGTCCGGGCGGAGCCCGAGATCAGCTGCAGCGAGCCCTTCGGCAGGATGCCCGACTCGTCGATCGCCTTGACCACTCCGGCTGCCACATAGCCGGTGGGGGTGGCGGGCTTGACGATGGTGGGCACACCGGCCAGGAACGCGGGAGCGAGCTTCTCGAGCATGCCCCAGACGGGGAAGTTGAAGGCATTGATCTGGACGGCAACGCCCGGGATCCGGGTGTAGATGTGCTCGCCGGCGAAGGAGCCGTCCCGGGACAGCACCTCCATGGGGCCGTCCACCACCACCTGGGCGTTGGGCAGTTCACGCCGGCCCTTGGAGCCGAACGTGAAGAGCACGCCGATGCCGCCGTCGATGTCGATCAGGGAGTCGATCTTGGTGGCACCGGTCTGCGCCGAGAGCGCGTAGAACTCCTCGCGGCGGCCGTTGAGGTACTGCGCCAGTTCCTTGAGTTTGAGTGCGCGCTGGTGGAAGGTCAGCTTGCCCAGTTCCGCCTGCCCGGTCGAGCGTCCGTAGTCGACGACGGCGGCAAGGTCCAGGCCCTCGGTGCTCACCTTCGCCAGGAGCTCCCCGGTGCTTGCGTCAAGGACGGGAGCCGCAGCTGCCCCGGAACCGGCGGCGGGAGTCCACCAAGAATCCCGGATGAAGCTGGGAACGATCCCGACGGTGTCTAGTGTGGATTCCGGAGCAGTTGCAGTGGTGGTCATCGTTGACGGGTCCTTCCAACGCGGGGGCAGATCCGGCCAGAACATTACTGACCGTCCGTTCGGTAATATGTCTACAGTACATGAATGAGGCCTGCCGCACACTAGGTGGCGCAGCACAGATCGGCCTGAACCATCCGGCCAAAAAGGAGAATCCATGACGCCCGAGCCGCGCAATGCCGAGCTGTGGAAGATCACGCTCGGGGAACTCGACGAGAAGATGGGTGTGAAGATCGTCGAGGAATCAGTCGAGCGCGTTGTTGCGACCATGCCCGTGGAGGGAAACCGCCAGTCCTTCGGGCTCCTTCATGGCGGCGCCTCGCTGGCCGTCGGGGAGGCGGTGGGCTCCTGGGCGGCGGTCATTCACGCCAGTACCCTCGGGAAAACTGCGGTGGGCGTGGACGTTTCGGCCACGCACCACAAGTCCGCCCGCGAGGGAATCATCACGGTCACAGCCACCCCCATCCACCTGGGCGGGACCCTGACCACCCACGAAGTCGTGATCACCAACGAGGGCGGCCAGCGGCTGTGCACCCTGCGGATCACCAATCTGTTGCTGGACCGCAAGGCCTGAAAGCGCGCTTAGGCCTGCCGCTTCGCCGCCGTCGGTTTGCGCCGGCCGAGCACCAGGAACAGCGCCCCCAGTAGGAGCGAAGCCGCGGCCAGCCCGGCTGCCGGCAGGAGAGAGCCGGCACCGGTACTGGCCAGCTGGTCGGGCCCGGCGGGCGTGCCGGCAGGCACGACGGCGGCCGGCGCCGGAGCTTTGGCAACCCCCGCCGCGGGGGCCGCAGGTGCCGCGCCGTCCGCACCAGCCGCCGGCGCAGCCGGCGCAGCAGGTTCGGCTGGAGCAACCGGGGTTGCGGGCGTTGCCGGCGCTGCAGGTTCCGCGGGCGCAGTGATGACGAAAGTAGCGACCAACGGCTCGGACACCACACCCTCGACCGCCTGGCTGGCGGAGATTACGTGGGGTCCGGGAGCCAGGCCTGCCGGGAACGGAAGGCTCCAGCGGCCGCCCTCTGCAGTGGTGGTGCCGGCCGGCGTGCCGTCGATCGTGACGGTCACCGCGGCGCCGTCGACGCCGGTTCCCGAAATGGTCCGCGGAAGCGATTCCTGTTCGAACTTCGCCCCTTCACGGACGGTAGAGAGGGCGGGCGCCGGCGGGGCGACGGTGAAGGTGCGGATGGCTGGAGGGCTGTCAGCATGCTTGGGGGCAACCTGCGTCGCGGTCACGGCGAGCTGGCCGTACACCGGCTTGCCGGCCACACGGATGCTCCAGCGGCCGTCCGGCGAGACCGTGTCCGTGCCGGTGGCGTCGCCGGACAGCTTTACCGTGAGTCCGGGCGTTCCGGTGCCGTCGATGCGGTCCACGCCGGTCAGGGCCGCGCCTTCAGCAGGACTGGTAATGACGGGTGCGGCCAGGTCAGAGACCTCGATCGAGAAGGAGGCCTTCCCCGACCGGCTGAATCCGTTCACGGTTTCGGCTGAAAAGCGGAGGGGACCCTTGGTTGAGGGCGCCGGGAAGGACCAGTTTCCCGAGGCGTCCACCGGGACTTCGAGCGGCGCAGCAGCGGGGTCGCCGGAGATGGTCACGCGGACTGTCGAATTCGCGGCCACGGCGGAAGCGGGGGCCGCCGGAACACGACCGGTGACCGGCTGGCCCGCCGTCAATGTCTGGCCTGCCGGTGTCGAGAGTTCCGGCTTGTTCAGGAACAGCTGGAGCTCGAGGCCCCCGGGAATCCGTGCGAGCGAGTCCTCCAGCGTTGTCGCGATGGCGAAGTTGCCGGTGGATCCCGCGCCGTCACCGGCGGAGTGGGTCCCCACCGCAAAGTTGCCACTGATCCAGGGGCCGCCGGAGTCGCCGCCGCTGGACTGGACGTCCTGGGACAGGAAGCCGTGGAACGCGCGGAGGTCGGCCGGATCAGCGGTGGTGCCGCCGACGACGTAGATTCCCAGCTCCTGCACCGTGCCGCAGGACCAGCCGGTGGTCCGTCCGGAGCGGCAGACCTGCTGGCCTTCGAACGGGGCGACCGTTCCGATGATCTTGACGGCGCTGGCTCCGGGGTCGGCCGCCTCGCCGGGGGCCCACACCGTCGCTGCCGGCTGGACGCCCAGGCCCTTCCGGAGTGATTCAATGACCGCGATGTCAGTTCCCACGTTGTCCGGGTTGTCCTCATCGCCGGTGATCCAGGAGCTCTGCTCACCACCGAACTGGCTGAAACCGAAGGTGCCGAGTGCCGGGTAGGGCGGGGACGACGGCGCCGTCGCTCCGGACGCCGGGGCAGAGGTCCGCGGCTCCACACTTGCGGTTTTGGCGTTACCGTCCTGGGCGCAGTGCCCGGCCGTCAGCACCACCGGCCGGCCGGCGGGACTGAAGGCGCCGAAGCCGGCGGAACAGATGGCGTTAGCGTCGGTGACATAGCCTTGGCCGCCGAAGAGCTCCTCCTCCGTGGCAATCGCCGAGCCTTTCTCCAGCGCCACATTGGCGTAGCGGGCCACGAAGTCCGCCGGCGAGACCTTGCCGCGCACCTTTGCGGATTGTGCGGTGGCGGTCGGTGCCGGTTGCGCCGCTTCCGCTGCGTTCTCTCCGCCGGTGCGGATGACGAAGTGGCCGCCCGAGTAGGCGACGGCCTGCAGCCCGGCAGTGCCGACGTCGCGGACGAAGGCCTCGAACAGCTGCTCCGTGCTGGTGGCTACAAGATCCGCGGCCGAACGGGCGTCGGGCGTTGTGGGTTTGGCCTCGCGCGCTGCGGTCCCGTTTTGGGGCTGCGGCGCATTTGCAGACGCTTGCTTCTTCACCGGGACGGGGGCGGGTGCCGCGAGGACGAAATCTCCCCGTCCCGTACGGTTCAACTCTGCCACCCGGGACTGCAGCTCCACTCCGGCGCCCTCGACGACGATTTTGCCGCCATCCAGCCGGACGGCAGCGAAGCCGGGAAGTTTCTGCAGTGACGGCAACGCGTCAGCGGCGCGCCTGGCCTGTTCGCCCGCGGCATTGAACTCGGCCAGGGTCATGCCGAGATCGCGCAGGACGGCCTGTGCGAGGCCCTTCTCGCTCGGGACCGGCGGCACCACTGCAGCCGGCGACGAGGGGCCCGTCGGGGCCGGCAGAGCGGTTGCGGGAAACAACACGGGCGCGCCCGCCCGAGACCCCGTCGTCGCGGGTTCCGGCTCCCCACCCGCGAACGCCGGGACGGCACAGAACGATCCGGTCAGGGCGAGGGCGGCCGCGGACACTGCCCGCACGGCCAGCTGAAACTTCGGAGTCTTCACCCGGCTACCCTATCGGCCCCGACCGGCCCGGCAAGCCTCGAGTCCCGGGCCGGCAGCCCGTTTCGTCCTCGGGAAGACAGTAGTCCGGGCGGATACAGGGCCCCATAAACGAGTAACTGCCACGGTGTCCGGCCGGCGCCCGCGCGGGTACTGTTTCCGCATGAACGACAAGTCATTGGGGCGCTGGGCGGCTCGGCTCGCGTCCGCAGCGGCAGCACTCGCGCTGGTGGCCGGATTCACCACCGCGCCCGCTTCCGCAGCAGAGGACCCGTCACAGCCTCCCGCGCCCGTGTACATCGCGCTCGGCGACTCCTACGCCGCCGGCACCGGTGGCGGGGCATACGTTGCGCCTCCGGCGGGTCTCCCGGCAGAGTGCCTGCAGACAGCGGAGGCCTATCCGGTCATCCGCAACGCCACCCTCAACCTGGCCTGTGCCGGCGCCACGACAATCGACGTGGCCGCGGTGGCTGACCGCTACGCTGCGGCCCTGAAGAGTGCCCAAGTGATAACTGTGACCGTCGGAGGAAACGACGTTGACGCGGTCCAGACCACCGTCGCCTGTACCGTCTCGGCCAGCTCACCCGCCTGCCGTTCCGCCCTGTACAACTCCCTGGCGGTGAAGCTCCGGGAACTGCCCGGCAGGATTGCCGCCATGCTGGACACCGTCAAGAAGAAGGCGCCCCACGCGCGGATAGTGCTGACCGGGTATCCCCGGCTCTTCACCGTCAGCCCTGCTTTTACGGCCGAGCAGACCCAGGGAGCCACGATGATGAATACTGCCGCCGACCTGCTCAACGCCACCATCGGCTACTCGGCACTCGTGAACGGGGTCAAGTACGTCGGCGTCGCCGAGCGGTTCAGCGGCCACGGAATCGGTTCCGCTGATCCCTGGCTCGTGCCGCCAGCGGGACTGTGCAATCCCTCGGTCAACTGCAGCCCGAGTCCGTTTGACGCTTTCCATCCCACGGCAACCGGATACTCCAGCGGCTACGCTGCGGCGCTCGCAGCGGCGCGGATCCCGTAGTCCGGCCCGGATCCTATAGAGCGGCGCGGATCCCACAGTCCGGTCGCTCCGCAGGATTCGAGGCTTACTGCCGCCGGCTCGCCGCCTCCCGGTTACCGCTGCCTTGCGAGCCGGAATTCGAGTCCGTTGCGGACCATCGGCCATTCGTGTTCCAGGATGGAAAACACCACGGTGTCCCGCAGGACGCCGTCGGCCGTGCGCATGTGGCTGCGGAGCACACCGTCCTGCTTGGCGCCCAGCCGTGCGATGGCTTCCCGGGACTGGAAGTTGTGCCAGTGGGTGCGGAACTCGACGGCGGCACAGCCGAGCGTGTCGAAGGCGTGCGCCAGGAGCAGCAGTTTCGAGTCCGGGTTACTGCCGCTGCCGTGCGAGGACGCGGCGTTCCAGGTGGAGCCGATCTCCACCCGCGGTGTATCGGCGTCGATGTTCATGTAGGTGGTCATCCCGATGACCCTGCCCGGGCCCCCGGTGACCGGATCAAGCAGCCGCGTGGTGAAGGGCAGCATGGAACCGCGGTCCTGCAGGGTCAGACGGCGGCTGATTTCGGATGCCATCTGGTCCGGGGAAGGGATGCTGGTGTACCAGAGCTTCCAGAGCTCGCCATCCCGGACCGCCTCCACAAGGCCGTCGTGGTGGTCCTCGCGCAGGGGCTCGAGGACGACGTACTTGCCGGTCAGCGTGATGGGTTCGATGGAGGTCACAGGCATCATCCTAGGCGGGGGCCGCCGCACGTGCGATCGGCACCGCCGCGCACAGTGCCGGTACCCTCGGCGGAACTTCTCGTTAGGCTGGAGCCATGCTCACCGTCGGCTCTTTCAGGGCCGGGCGGACGGGCCGGAACAACATCCATCGCAGCAGGAGGACACCGTGGCATCCCAGGTACCGGATCCTGATCCGTTGAACGACAAGCTCACCGGGCTTGAGCCGGGCGGCGGCGTGCCGCCCGGTGAAACACCGCCGGGCGAGGGAACCTCTGTAGGTCCGCAGGGCCCCCGGCTTTCCGAAGCGCGCGGTTTCAGCCAGTACCTCTGGATCATCCTGATCGGCGTCGTGGTCCTTTTTACGCTGCTTTACTTCGTCGGCTACATCGTCGGGCTGCTGTCCTAAGAGGTCAGTCGGCCCACTCGAAGAAGCCCTTGCCTGTCTTGCGGCCCAGCTCGCCGCGGGCCACTTTCTCGCGCAGGATCTGTGGCGGCGCAAAGCGCTCGCCCAGGGTGGAGGCAAGGTATTCGGCGATGCCCAGGCGCACGTCGAGGCCCACGATGTCCGTGGTCCGCAGCGGGCCCGTGGGGTGCTTGTAACCGAGCACCATGGCGTTGTCGATGTCCTCCGCGGAAGCCACCCCTTCTTCCACCATGCGCATCGCTTCAAGGGCAATGGCCACACCCAGCCTCGAGGAGGCAAAGCCGGGGGCATCATTGACGACGACGGCGGTCTTCCCCAGCGCCGCCACCCAGGCGCGGGCAGCCTGGGCGAGCGGCCCGGAGGTGTGCTCGCCCAGCACGACCTCGATCAGGGTCGACGCCGGCACCGGGTTGAAGAAGTGCAGGCCCAGGAAGTTCTGCGGCCGCGTCAATTCCCGGGCCAGCCCGTTGACGGACAATGAGGACGTGTTGGACGCCAGGTAGGCACCCGCGGCAAGGCGCTCCTCGATCCCGCGGAGCGAGGCGACCTTCAAGTCCCAGTCCTCGGGTACCGCCTCGATGACCAGCTGCCGATCCTTGAAGTCGTCATAGTCGACGCTCACGGACAGCCGGGAGACCATCTCGTCCAGATTGCCGTCGGTGGTGCCCCGCTCGATGCTTTTGGCCGCCGCGGACTCCACCCGCTCGCGGGCGGCCTCAGCGGATTGCTCATCGCGTTCGACGACGATCACGTCGGCGCCCTTAATCAGGAAGGCATGGGCGATTCCGGCGCCCATGCGGCCCCCGCCGAGCACCCCGACGAAGTCGGGAAGGGCGGCGTCGGGTACGGCGCCGTCGGGCAGGGCGGCGTCGGGCAGGGCGGCGTCGGGTACGGAGTCGGGCACGGGGGTGGTCATGTCTATTACTTCCGCTCGGAGGTCGTGGCAGCTGATTTCTTACCCGGTTTTTTGTCCAGAAAAGCCTGCATCCGGTCGAATTTGGCCTGGGACTCGAAGAGGATGCCCTGGGCCAGCTGGTCAATGAGGGGATGCGACTCGGCCGGGGCGTGGAACACGGCCTTGGTGATGCGGACCGCCAAGGGGTCCTGCCGTGCGATCCTGTCGGCAAGGGCATGGGCGGCGGCCATCAACTCGGGTGCCTCATGGATCTCCGTGATGAGGTTGACCGCGAGGGCACGTTCGGCGCGGAGCACTGCGCCGGCGAGCAGGATTTCCTTGGCGACGGCCTCACCCACGAGTTCCTTGAGCCGCCAGCTGGCACCGGCCGCGGCGAGAATGCCCAGCCCCGTTTCAGGATTGCCGATCCGTACGTCGGGGGTGCCGATCCTGAAGTCCGCGGCGTAGGCCAGCTCGGCGCCGCCGCCGAGGCAGTAGCCGTCAAGCGCGGCGATGACGGGCAGGGGCAGTTTGGCGATCCGGACAAAGATGGTGGAGTTGATGCCCTGCAGCGCGTCGTCGCGGCGGCGTTCGCGGAGCTGGCCGATGTCCGCACCCGAGGCAAAGACGCCGTCCGTGCCCGCGATGATGAGCACTTTGGGGGTCTGCTCGAGGTAGGCGCAGACCAGATGGAGTTCGTCGACCATGTGCTGGTCGATGGCATTGCGGACCTCGGGGCGGTTGAGCAGCACCACGAGCCGGTCGTCGCGTTCCTCCACCTTCAGCGTGCTGAAGCCGTCCGCGTCGAGCCCGGCCCCGGCGGCCGCCACTAGACCCGCTCCAGGAGCATCGCCGTGCCCTGTCCGACGCCGATGCACATGGTGGCGAGGCCGAGGCCGGCGTCCTCGCGTTCCATGCGGCCCAGAAGGGTGATGGCGAGCCGCGAGCCGGACGAGCCCAGCGGGTGCCCCAGGGAGATCGCTCCGCCGTCGCGGTTCACGATGTCCGGGTCCAGGTTGAGGCGCCGCATGCTGGCGAGTGACTGGGTGGCAAACGCTTCGTTGAGTTCGACGGCGGCGAGGTCACCGACGTTCAGTCCGGCCCGGGCGAGCACCTTCTGGGTGGCGGGGACGGGGCCGATGCCCATGACCTCCGGTTCGCATCCGGCGGAAGCTCCGTCGAGAATGCGGGCCCGGGGCGTGAGTCCGAAGCGTTTGATGGCGGCTTCGGAGGCCACGACGATCGCGGAGGCGCCGTCATTGAGGGTCGAGGAGTTACCGGCGGTGACCACCGAGCCCCCGGCGACGACGGGGCGCAGCCCGGCGAGGACGTCCATCGTAGTGCCCGCGCGCGGGCCCTCGTCGGTATCGACGACAGTCTCGGCCTTGCGGGTCTTGACGGTCACGGGGACGATTTCGGCGGCGAACCGGCCCGCGGCGATCGCCGCCAGGGAGCGCTCGTGCGAGCGGACGGCGAAGGCGTCGGCGTCCTCGCGGGAGATGCCGTCCACCCGGGCGACCTCCTCCGCGGTTTCCGGCATGGAGTAGGTCATCTTGCCGCCACGGGAGAACTCGCCCTGCTGGAACTGCGGGTTGACGAACCGCCAACCGATCGAGGTGTCGAAAATGTCGCCCGGCTTGGCGAAGGCGGTCTGTGGCTTTTCCTGGACCCACGGGGCCCGGCTCATGGATTCGACACCGCCGGCGACCACGATGTCCGCGGCACCGGACTTGATCATCTGGCTGGCCATGATGATGGCGCTGAGGCCCGAGGCGCACAGCCGGTTTACCGTGATTCCGGGGATGTGCAGGGGCAGTCCGGCCAGGATGGTTGCCATCCGCGCGACGTTGCGGTTTTCCTCGCCGGCGCCGTTGGCATTGCCCAGGATCACTTCGTCGATGGCCTCCGGGTCGACTCCGGCGCGGGTCACCGCCTCGCGTACCACGAGGGCTGCGAGGTCGTCGGGCCGGACAGCGGAAAGGGATCCGCCGTAGCGGCCCACGGGCGTGCGGGCACCACCCACCAGGTATGCCTGTGGTCCTGCAGCTGCTGATGCCATGGATACACCCTTCACGCGATAAACGTCTCTGTTTTTCGAAAGCCAGAAGAACGGTTACCGGAGTTTGCAGCGCGGATGGGAAAGGCGCTCATTTACCGACCGTTCGTTCTATAAAAGATTACACGGCAGGGCCAGCCGGTCAACCGGGCGGCCACGCGGGTTACGCAACGACGACGCCGAGGTGCCCGGCCAGCAGCGGCGCCAGGAGGCCGAGCTGGTACTCGTCGATCACCAGCCCGGCGAGGCTGCCCAGTCCGCTGATGGCGCGGAAGTCCGTCCCGCGGAGGTCGAAATCCTTGAGCCTGGCGCCGGTCACGTCGAGGGTGCCGATGGTGCAGTTCTTGAGCGCAACGCGGGTTGCGGTGGCGGACCCGAGGTCCAGTTCATTGATGATGCAGTCGCTGATCCGCACGTCGGCCAGCCGGGAGCCGCGCAGGTTCAGGTAATCGAGCTTGCCGCCGTCGATCCGTACGGACTGCCAGCCGCTTTCATAGAGCTCGGCGGAGCCCCAGCGCGGATTGCGGATCTCGACGTCGCGCAGGCTGCTCCGGGCCGCGGTGAAGACGGGGGCATACAGCTCGGAGAGGATGCAGTCGCGGAATGTGGCTCCGCGCAGCTGGGTCTCGTTGAAGGAGACGCCGTCGAACTCGCACTCGGCGAAATCCGTGCCGCTGAGCTCCAGCCCGTCGGCGTCCGCGCGGCTGTACCGGACGCCGTCGTACCGTTCACCCCGGCGGAAGTCCGGCGACGGGTCGTCCCGGAGGTCCTCAAGGCGGACGGGCGCCAGCCGCGGCGCCGTTACCTTGGCGGTCCGGGGCGTCTTTGGAATTGCCGCCATCAGAGCGACTCCGCCTTGGCCGCGATCTCCGCCAGGTCCTTGGCCAGGGCCCTGCGGGTGATCCGCATGCCGAGGGGCCCGAAAACGGCCATCATGGCCTTGCTGAACCGTGTGGGCTTGAGCAGTTCGGCAGCGAACGTCACGGTAAGGTCCGTCCCGCCGTCGCGCTCGGCCAGTGCGAAGTGGGTGGTGTAGCCGGCCCCGTCCTGCACCGCCTTCACCGTAGTGCTGGCGAGACCGCCACCGGGCTGCGAGGGAGGCCGGCTTTGCGCGACCCACATTTCCACGGTCTCGGCGCGCCCCATCATGGCGCGGGTCTCTTTCCAGCGGGTCCCCTCCGCATAGGCTCCCTCGGTGAGCATCTGGATGGATTTGACGCCGGACAGCGTTGCGGCCGACGCAGGGATGTCCGTGATGACCGCCCATACCTTCTCCGCCGGAGCAGCAATGTGCTGGGTAAGGCTGGTTTTGTGGTCCATGGCTCCGAGCCTAGCCGCGTACGGCGTAAAAGTGGCCCCTGAGGACAGACCGTCGGGGACAGCCCTTGAATTAGTAAGCATGCTTCGTGTTATGGTGAAACCTCGTTGAATTTCTATTGGAAACGAAAGGTGGCTCACATCATGGGTATCGGCGATAAGATTCAGGCCCAGGCAGAGCACCTTGGCGGCAAGGCCAAGGAAGCTACCGGAAACGCCACCAACAACGACCAGCTGCGCGCCGAGGGCCAGAAGGACCAGGTCGTTGCTGACGCCAAGAAGGTCGGCGAGGACGTCAAGGACGCCTTCAAGAAGGATTGATTTCGCAAGGCAGACGTCTTGCAGAACGGCGGCGCCGGACTTCCTTTGGGGGAAGGCCGGCGCCGCTTTTTTGTGCCATTATCCGTTTGCCGCGCTTGACTCCCGGTTGTTTGCGAGACTGTCCTGAACACCAACCGAGGGGTATTCCGTGGACAGCAAAGATGCACGCTTCCGCGAATCAGAAACCACCGATCCAAGCAACGTCTGGCTGGGCGCTCCCGGCCCGGGCCAGGCAGCCCCTGGTCCTGCCGGCGCACCGTCCGGGGGCTCCCGCACGCTTCGCGGCTATCTGGCGGAGCCCGAAGGCAACGGGCCGTTCCCTGCCGTGCTGATGATCCACGAGGCGTTCGGCCTGGACGCCATCACAGTGCGCCATGCGGACCGGCTGGCCGCCGCCGGCTACCTGACGCTGGCCGTAGACCTCTTCAGCGACGGAGGCGCCCGGCGGTGCCTCGTCACGACCATGCGGTCCCTCGCCGCCGGCCATGGACGCGCCTTCGCGGATTTGGCGAGGGCTGCGGAGTGGTTGCGGGAAGATGGGCGGACCACGGGAAAGATCGGCGTCATTGGCTTCTGCATGGGCGGTGGCTTCGCCCTGCTGCTGGCAAACGACGGCTTCGATGCCGCCGCGGTGAACTACGGCAGGCTGCCCAAGGACCCCGAAGCGGCCCTCGCCGGCGCGTGCCCCATCGTGGCCAACTTCGGGGGGAAGGACCGCACCCTCAGGAATGCCGCGGCAAAGCTGGAGTCCGTGCTGGACGAACTCGGGGTTGAGCACGACGTCAAGGAGTTCCCGGCCGCCGGGCACGCCTTCCTGAACGACACCGAGAAAGGGCCCAAAGCCCTTCTTCCGCTTTTCCGGGTGATGGGCATTGGCCCGCACCCCCAGTCCGCACCCGAAGCATGGAAGCGCATCGAAGACCATTTCGCCAAGCATCTGAAGGTGTGAGCCCTCAAAGCAGCGGCGGCGGCCACCTCGTGAAGGTGGCCGCCGCCGTCGTCGTACTTCCAGAGGCTAGCTGTAGAGCTGGTTCTGGGGTTCGTTGTTCTTGACCTTCTGCCAGCCGAGCCACAGCACGACGGCGAAGAACGGGATGGTGGCCAGGGTCCACAGACCCAGATGGAACACCTCGCCGGTCTTGCTCGTCATGGTGTCGAAGCCGATCAGCACGGAGATCGCCAGCAGGGCAACGAGTCCGGCCCAGCTGCTCCAGGGCGAACCGGGCATCGGCAGGCTGGAGACCCGGCCCTTTTGGTGCCGCAGAGCGATCTGGCTCGCGAAGATGGCGCCCCAGGTGAAGATCACGCCAATGGAGGCCGTGTTGAGCGCGAGGTCGAAAGCGTGGGATCCGCCCAGCCAGATGTTGAGCATGATGCCCACAAGGTAGAACACGGCGATGGCGAGGATCGCCGCGTACGGCACGTGCCGTGAGGACATCCTGGTGAGCCACGCCGGGGCGTGCCCGTTGTTGGCCATGGTGCGGAAGACACGGCCGATGGAGTAGAGGCCGGAGTTGCAGGAGGAGAGCGCGGCGGTGATGACGATCATGTTCATCACGTCGCCCACCCAACCGAGGCCCATCTGCCCGAACACGGTGACGAACGGCGACACTCCGGCCTTGTACTGGTCGGACGGCAACAGCATGGCCAGCAGGAGTACGGAGCCGACGTAGAACACGACAATGCGGAGCACGACGGCGCGGATGGCCTTGGGCACTTCACGCTTGGCATTTTCCATCTCACCGGCGGTGATGCCGACGAGTTCGATGCCGTTGTAGGCGAAGATGACGGCATTCAGGACGAGCACCATCACAAGGGCGCCCTTGGGGAACATGCCGCCCTCGTCGTGGAACAGGTTGGCCACGGAGGCATGGCCGTTGCCGACCTTGGCGTTCGTGACCACCATGAACGTGCCCACGGCCAGGAAGATGAGGATGGCGCCGACCTTGAGGCAGGACGCCCAGAATTCGAACTCGCCGAACGCCTTGACGCTGAGGAGGTTCACGGCGACCAGAAGCGCGAGCGCGGCGATGGCGGAGGCTTCGACCGGCACGTTGGGGAAGAAGAACTGGAAGTAGAGGCCGATGGCGATCAGTTCCGCGATGCCCGTCATGCCCCAGTTGATGAAGTACATCCAGCCGGCGACGAAGGCGCCCTTCTTGCCGAACATCTCGCCGGCGTAGCTGACGAAGGAGCCCGAGGTCTGGCGGTACATGATGAGTTCGCCGAGGGCCCGCATCAGCAGGTAGGCGATGACGCCTGCGATGGCGTAGGAGAAGATCAGCGCCGGGCCGGTGGAGGCCAGGCGTCCGCCGGCTCCCATGAACAGGCCGACGCCGATGGCCCCGCCCATGGAAATCATGGTCACATGGCGGCCGCTCAGGGTCTTTTTGTAGCCCTCGGCACTGAGGGTGGAGTCGACGACGGCGGATTGCGCCGGCGCGCTCTTGAGTTCTGTGGGGGTGAGTGGTGGCACAGCTGTTCCTTGTAGGTCGGAGTAGGGCCGGGACTGACCGGGATCAGATACACAAAATTCGGTGAGTCATCCACTGGGGACAACAAAGTGTACCGAACCTCACAAAGGGTCGAAGCTTCACGCGGCCTATCCATCGTACAAGCTCTTCCGGCCCAGACGTGACCGGTGCAACATTCCTCGACGGCAAGCCCAATTAAATGAGGCGGTCCCGGCGTTCGGCTGAACATTATTCTGACCCGCACTGCCGGGGACCTCGCGTGCTGCCGATACTTCGCCGGGGAACGCCGCATCTCACGTGCTCCCACCCTCGTCGGCGGCGTTAGGCTGGTTCAATGGGCACCGCTCTCCGCACTCCTCCCCCTCCCCGGCCTGAGCTTTACCGTTTTTCCCGGCTGGACGTGACCACCGCCGGACTGTACGTTGCCGTCGCCGCATTCTTCACGGCCGCCGGCGAGCTGCTGGCGCCCCTGATGCTGCAGATTTCGCACAACCCGGCCGTGGCGTCCTATGCGGTGAACCTGCTCTTCTACGGGACCGTCGGTGTCCTGGCAGTCGCCGCGGCCCGGAAGATTGCCGTGCGGGATCTCCGCGTCCTGGCCACGAGGCCGTGGTTCACGCTCCTCATGGTCCCGCTCGCCGTTGTGGTCATGATGATCCTGACGGCGGTCCTGGTCGCCATCAGCGGCCCGGTCCAGACGTCCGCGAACCAGGCCGGCCTGCAGGCCCTCATGCAGCAGGTCCCGGCGTGGCTGATGGTGCCCTTGCTCGTCATCGTGGGCCCCTTCGTGGAGGAGTACATTTTCCGCCACCTGCTGATCGGGAAGCTCAGACGGCGGGTCAACATCTGGTTTTGCTGTGCTCTGTCGGTGGTGCTGTTCGCGGCCCTTCACATAGTCGGGCAGGAAGACCTGACCCTGCCCGTGCTGATGCCCTACCTCGCCATGGGGGCCGTGCTGGTATTCGTCTATGTCTGGACCGGCATGAACGTGATGTTCTCCTACTTCGTCCATGCCGCGAAGAACATGCTGGCCGTCGTCTTCATCTACGCCATCCCGCCGGACGTCCTGGATCAGCTGCAGCGCCTTCAGGGCTAGCACCCGCGTGCGTGCGGCTTCTGCCGCCGGGGTCTTCCGGGCGGAGGGCACGGCGTCGTAGTTTCTTTCCATGACACTCAACATCCAGATCGCCGTCGACTGCCGGAAACCGCACGAGCTTGCCGACTGGTGGGCCGAAACCCTGGACTGGTCCGTGGAACCGCAGGATGAGGACTTCATCCGGTCCATGATCGGCCAGGGCTTCGCCACCGAGGCCGAAACCACCCGGCATAACGGCAAATTGGTGTGGCGCGACGGCGCTGCCATCCGGCCGCCCGAAGAACTCGATGCCAAGCCGCCGACCCGGCGCATCCTCTTCCAGACGGCCCCCGAAGAGAAAACCATCAAGAACCGCATCCACTGGGACGTGAACCTCGCCGGCGCTGACAAGGACGCCGTCCGGTCTGCACTGGAAGCACGCGGCGCCACGTACCTCTGGACCGCCAGCGAGGGACCGCACTCCTGGCACACCATGGCGGATCCGGAAGGCAACGAGTTCTGCATCAGCTGACGGGATTACTAGACTCGGACCGTGAGCAACGAAATCCCCGCCAAGGTATCCGACGTCTTTGACCCCTCCCGATGGCGCACCGTGTCCGGCTTCGACGACTTTCAGGACATGACATACCACCGGCAGGTGGAGCGCTCCGGGGACGGCACGGTGGTCCGCGACCTGCCCACTGTCCGCATCGCCTTCAACCGGCCAGAGGTCCGGAACGCCTTCCGCCCCGGCACCGTGGATGAGCTGTACCGCGCCATGGACCATGCGCGGATGACCCCGGATGTGGCAACCGTGCTCCTCACCGGCAACGGTCCCTCCCCCAAGGACGGCGGCCACTCGTTCTGCTCGGGCGGGGACCAGCGGATCCGCGGCCGGGACGGGTACCGGTACGCCGATGGTGAGACCCAGGAAACGATTGATCCGGCCCGGGCCGGCCGGCTGCACATCCTCGAGGTCCAGCGGCTCATGCGGACCATGCCGAAGGTCGTCATCGCGGTGGTCAACGGCTGGTCAGCCGGCGGCGGGCACTCGCTGCACGTCGTCTCGGACCTCACCATCGCGTCCCGCCAGCACGGCAAGTTCAAGCAGACCGACGCCACGGTGGGTAGTTTCGACGCCGGCTACGGCTCCGCGCTGCTGGCCCGCCAGATCGGCCAGAAAGCCGCCCGGGAGATTTTCTTCCTTGCCCGCGAATATTCCGCCGAGGACATGGTCCGGATGGGCGCCGTCAACGAGGCGGTGGACCACGCCCGGCTCGAGGAGGTGGCCCTGGAATACGCCGCCGACATCGCCCGGCAGTCCCCGCAGGCCCTCCGGATGCTCAAGTTCGCTTTCAACCTCGCCGACGACGGCCTGGCGGGCCAGCAGGTTTTCGCGGGAGAGGCCACCCGCCTTGCCTATATGACGGATGAGGCGGTCGAGGGCAAGGAAGCCTTCCTGGAAAAGCGCGATCCTGACTGGTCCCAGTTCCCGTACTACTTCTAAGGCACGCCGTGACTTCCTCCGTTGGAAAGATAGAACCGGCCCTTGCGGCACTGGCCGCCGCCCTCCGCGGCGAGGGCCCCGCCGTCGAGCTGTCCGCCGGCCCGGACGGAGCTCCCGTCGTTGAACTGGTGACAGCCCCGGGATACGAGGATGCCGCCGCCGTCGTGCGGACTTCCGGTTCCACCGGCACGCCGAAGGCAACCGTGCTGAGCGTCGATGCCCTGGCGGCGTCCTCGATGGCGACCGCTCTGGCGCTCAAGGGTGAGGGCCAGTGGCTGCTCGCGCTGCCGGTGCAGTACGTGGCCGGCCTGCAGGTGCTGGTCCGTTCCCTCTTCGCCGGGACCCGGCCGTGGGTCATGGATGGCACCGGCGGCTTCACCCCGGAGGCTTTCACCGCCGCAGCGCTCGAACTGACGGACAAGATCCGGTTCACCTCGCTGGTCCCGACCCAGCTGCAGCGGCTGCTGGAGTCCCCCTCGTCCGACACGCTGGCCGTGCTGCGTCGCTTCAACGCCGTGCTGCTCGGCGGCGCTCCGGCGCCCCCGGAGCTGCTGGCCTCGGCCCGGACGGCCGGTGTACGGGTGGTGACCACCTACGGTTCCGCCGAGACCTGCGGGGGCTGTGTGTACGACGGCGTTCCCCTGGACGGTGTCGAAGTCCGGCTGGCTGAGGACGGGCGCATCCTGCTCGGTGGCGCAACGATCGCTGCAGGTTACCTGGGCGCCGCCGAACTCACTGCAGAGGCCTTCGTCGAGGACGGCGGGACCCGCTGGTACCGCACCAACGACCTCGGCGAATTCGACAGTGATGGCCGCCTGGTGGTTCTGGGCCGCGCGGACGATGTGGTCATCACCGGCGGAATGAAGGTGTCCGCCGCGCACGTGCAGGCCGAGCTGGAAAAGCTCGACGGCGTCCGGGCGGCCTTTGTCGCGGGCGTTCCGTCGTCCGAGTGGGGGCAGGCCCTCGCCGCCTATGTGGCGCTGGCCGACAGCTCCCCCGAAGGGATCCGGAACTTCACCGCAGGCGCTGCCTGGGCGCCGGCGCTGGGCAAGCTTGCTCCGAAGACGGTGCTGGCCGACAGCGGACTGCTGATGCTGCCCAACGGGAAACCCGACCGGCTGGCCATGACGGTTCGGCTCACAGAGCTCCATCAGGGAAAATAGACAGGCCGGGCACTCCCGGCGTCGCCGAACCAACACGAGGTACTGAACGTGGCTACAGCCGCTCAATGGATCCAAGGCGCCCGTCTGCGCACCCTGCCGGCCGCGATCGCGCCCGTACTGATCGGCACCGCGGCCGCATATGAGCTGGGCGGGTTCCGCCTGCTGAACGCCGTGCTGGCCGCTCTCGTGGCCCTGCTGCTCCAGGTCGGCGTGAACTACGCCAACGACTACTCGGACGGAATCCGCGGCACCGACGAGGACCGGGTGGGCCCCCTGCGGCTGGTCGGCTCCGGCGCGGCGAAGCCCGAGCAGGTCAAGTACGCCGCCTTCGCCGCGTTCGGGCTGGCGATGGTGTTCGGCCTCGTGCTGGTGATCCTGACGCAGGCATGGTGGCTGATCCTCGTCGGGATTGGGTGCGTCCTGGCAGCCTGGGGCTACACCGGCGGCAAGAACCCGTACGGCTACATGGGCCTGGGCGATGTGTTCGTGTTTGTCTTCTTCGGACTCGTCGCCACGCTCGGGACCACTTACACGCAGGCGGGCCAGCTGAGCCTCGCGGCGATCATCGGCGCCATCGGCACCGGCTTGATTGCGTGCGCCCTGCTGATGGCCAACAACGTCCGCGACATCCCCACGGACCGGAAGGCCGGCAAGAAGACCCTCGCGGTGCGGCTCGGGGACAAGCATGCCCGCGAAAGCTACGTGCTGATGCTGGCCGTGGCCATCCTGCTGGTGATTGTGCTGGCTCCCGGACGGCCCTGGATGCTCATCGTGCTGCTGCTCATTCCGGCCAGCCTGATGCCGTCCTGGCTGATGATCGCCGGCCGGCGGCGCAAGAGCCTGATCCCGGTACTCAAGCAGACTGGGTTGATCAACCTCGGGTATGCCGTCCTGTTCTCGCTCGGACTGGTGCTGAGCCACGGGTTCTAGGCTCGGGTTTGCCTCGGTTTGGCCGGCGGCTGGCGCCCAAGCCCGGTGGGGCCTCGACGTCCTGCGCGATCCGGCCCCCCTGGGACCGTTGCGTTCTAAGAATCCTTGCGGGGTTTGTCCCGCTGGACGGTGATGTCCGGGTTCGCGTCGACGAGGCGGTCTTCGGCGTCGGCATCGGCTACTTCGCCCATGGACCGACGCGGCTTGACCTTGCCGGAAAACCGGTCATGCAGCGTTGCGGTCGCAGCATCGCGCTGCTTCTGGAAGAAGAGGTAGCTGATGGCGAAGGCCATCATGCCAGCGCAGAGGACGGCGAGGAGCCAGCCCAGCTGCAGGTACACGAACAGCGCGAACAATGGCACGAACAGTGCGAGCCGGATCAGGGAGTATTTCAGGAATGCCACACTTCCAGTTTACCGCCGGCGGCCGGGGCGCCCCGCCGGCCGTCCGTGCGGCTCCGGCCCGGCGTCCCTGTGGCCGGAGCAGTGGGCCGCGCCGGAGACTCGCCCGGACGCTAGACTGATTACATGCTCCGTGTAGTGGTCGTCGTTACCGTTCTCGTCGTGTTCGTCTACGGACTTGTCGACGTGATCCGCACGGACCGGCGCCAAACGAAGGGCATTTCGAAGCCCGCCTGGATCGTGGTGCAGGTCGTCCTTCCTGTGATCGGCGCCGTCCTGTGGTTCCTGATCGGACGCCCCCGCGGGACCGGTCCGAGCCCTGCCAGCTACAGCCATCCCGTCGCCCCGGACGACGACCCGGACTTCCTGCGGAACCTTGAGATCCGGCGTCGGAATCAGGCTGAAGCCGAACGGCTCCGGAAGCTCAAGCGCGAGATGGACGCCAAGGACCGCAAGCTCGGCGGCGAAGGCCCTGCCCAGGGACACGGCTCCGGTTCCGATGAGGCCCACGGTTCCGGCGACGCCGGCACGCCAGGCACCGACGAGGTCAAGTAGACCTCTCTTGCTCCACTGAGTCTTCCCAACCGGGCTCCACCGGGCTCCCGCCAGCGCCGGTCGGCTTCCAACGGCCGCGTTGGTCACGATTTGCCACATCCGGCCGCTATCCGAGCCCCCGTAACGGCCATATTCGGCTAAACGATGAGCGAGACGAACCGAGGCTTAACGTGAGCCAGACCGAATCACACGGCCCTCCCCCGCGGTCAGGCCCCGCTTTGCGCCCGCTTGCCCCCTGAGGCCGCCCCAGCTGCCCCTCTCCCGCGATTTGCCACATACGGCCGCTATCCGAGCCATAGTAACGGCCATATTCGGCGAAACGGTGAGCGAGACGAACCGAGGCTTAACGTGAGCCAGACCGAATCAGACGGCCCTCCTCCGCGAGACGGCCCTCCCCCGCGATTTGCCATATCCGGCCGCTAAGCGAGTAACCATAGCGGCCACCTTCGGCGAAGCGATGAAGCTACCGCCCGGCCCGCGAGGGCTGTGCGGCACGGCACCAGCCCTCCACAGGCGAAACTTCTGTGGATAACCGGTGAGCGCTCCCGGATCCAGCTCACAATTCATCCATGCGCCATCCGCACGACCTTCCCAACCACCTCATGTCCGGACCGTTCACTGTGGCACAGGCTCGCTCTGCTGGGCTGAGCCGGCGCCGGACGCGCGCAGCGGACCTGGTCAGCCCGTGCCACGGAGTACGCGCCGCCGCCAAGGCCGACGACGGCCTGCTCGAACGCGTTCGTGCCCTCACGATCGCCACCGGCGCCGTCGTAAGCCACATTTCGGCAGCCGTGCTTTGGGGCTTCCCTCTGCCGCTCGCCGTCGAACGCCGCAATGCCGTCCACCTGACGACGCAGCCCGGACGGCGCGTGGTGCGTCGTAAGGATGTCGTGGGCCACCAACAAGTGCTCGCGCCGGAGGACATCACTGTCGGTCGTCGGGTGGCTTGCACCTCTCCTCTACGGACGTGGTTGGATCTCGCCGGCATCCTGAGCACCGATGAGCTAGTGGTTGCCGGTGACTTCCTCGTTCGGCGGAGGAATCCGTTGACCACCCTGGGGGAGCTGGACGCGTACCTCGATGGCAAGCAGGGACGCCCAGGTTATCGGAGGGCCATGAGGGCGCGCGCCCTGGTCCGCGCCAACACCGATTCACCCAAAGAAACCGAGCTTCGCCTCCTCCTGCTCTGCCATGGACTGCCTGAACCTGCGATCAACGTCCCGATATTCGACCAGGACGGCCGCTGGCTTCAGGACCCTGATCTCTCGTACGAGGACGAGAAGGTAGCGATCCAGTACGACGGCGGCCACCATGCAACTCCGGCCCAGCGACGCAGCGATATCTTCCGTGACGAGAATGCCAGAGACGCCGGCTGGCGGGTCGTCGTCCTGACGCAGTGGGATCTGACACCGATCGAGCCGGGGATGGAGCCCAGCGCTGTGGTCCGGGTCAGGGCTGCCCTTAGGGACCGCGGATGGAGTCCCGCCCCGGCAGGGCGCCGGGGCCGAGGTCGTCGCGTCGTGCCGACGATGTGACGCAAAAGGCCGCTTAGCGAGACGCCGTAGCGGCCTTTTATGGCAAAGCACGACGCCTGAGCGGTCTTTTGTGGCAAATCGCCGGGCGATGCCCCGGAACAGTATTCCGAGCCGAGCTCATCCCGGGCTGGGCTCAGGCCGGGCCGGGCTTGGACCGGTGCCAATCCTCGGCCCCGGGCGGTGCCAACCCCAAGGCCCGGGCCGGTTTCGCCGCCCGGCCCCGACGATGTGACACCAAAGGCCGCTAAGGGAGACCTCTTAGCGGCCTTTGGTGTCAGACTACGGGTCGGCCGGGAGACGATGCAGCCGCCCCGACAGCCCCTACAGTCCTGAGTAGGAGTGGAGGCCGTTGAAGAACTGGTTCACGATGGTGAAGTTGAAGACCACGCAGAGGTAGCCGACAATCGACAGCCAGGCCGCACGGGTTCCGGTCCAGCCCCGGGTGGCACGGGCGTGCAGGTAGCCTGCATAGACCACCCAGATCACGAACGTCCAGACTTCCTTGGTGTCCCAGCCCCAGAACCGGCCCCAGGCCTTCTCGGCCCAGATGGCTCCGAACATGAGGGTGAAGGTCCAGCCCACGAAGGCGATGGCGTTGATCCGGTAGGACAGGTTCTCAAGGCTGAGCGCCGACGGTACGAGCCGCATGAAGCCCAGCTTGTCCGCACCCCCCGCTGCAACCGTTTTCTGCCGGTGGGCCTGGACCAGCTGCAGGGCGGACATCGCAAAGGTCAACGTGAAGAGGGCGGAGGAGATCACTGCGATGGAGACGTGGATGATCAGCCAGTAGCTCTGCAGGGCGGGAACGAGATGGCCCACGGGCGTCCAGAAAGCCACAGCCGCCGCGACCAGCATAATGATGGCCAGGCCGATCACGAAGGTCCCCAGGAACCGGAGATCGCGACGGATCAGGACCAGCAGGAAAACAGCCACGGCCACGAAGGCGCCGGTGGTCAGGAACTCGTACATGTTGCCCCACGGCACGCGGCCCGCTCCCAGGGCGCGCGTGATCACGCCCGCCGCATGGATCGCGGCACCCAGAACGGTCACTGCGACAGCAACGCGGGCGGGCGCGCGGCGCTCGGCGGCGTAGCGCATGCCGGCGTCGGCGGTTCCGCCGATTCCGGCTGCGGGCCCGCTGGAGTCGCGGGAGACGGACGACGACGGACGCTCGGCACGGCCCGCGGGCCCGGCCACGGCCGATCCGGCGCGATCGACCACACCCGTGGACCCGACGCCGGCAGCAACCGGGACGCGCGTGGCTCCGGCACCGGCGGCCCCGGAGAGCTCAGCAGCTTTAAGGTCGACGGCGCGCAGCACCTTGCTGCTCTTGGCCAGGTCCCAGGCGAACGCGATGAATGCCACGGTATAGGTGCCGGCCGCGAGGAGCATGAACAGCTCGCTGTACTGGCCCATGGTTTCGTTGATGGGGAACATTACGAATCCTTCTTTGGCTCGGGCGAGCCGGCTGATGACGGAATGAAGTCTGTTGCGGGGTGGTCCGCGGAGGCCGGCTCCCGGCCGGCCAAGGCCCCGGCTGCGTCCGAACGGCTATTATCCGCGTTCCCGCTGGGAGCTGACTGGGAGTCTGCTGCCGTAGCGGATCCTGCCGCGTCCGGCGTCGCGTCGGGGGCGGCGTCGCCGAGCTTCCATGTCTCCGCGAGCAGCGCCCGGATCCTGGCCGCTTCGCCGGCGAGCCGGTGGTTTTCGCCGCGTGCCAGAAGGCCGTATTCCACCATGGTGCGGCCGTCCTCGTGGGTCCCGGTCCGCACCCAGACGCGCCGCCGGTCCACGTACAGCGAGGTGACCAGCCCGGCGACCGCCAGGAGTGCGAAAACCAGGGCGCCCAGCTGTCCGGGGTTGTGGTGGATGTCGACGCCGACGTAGCGCTTGACGCCGTCGAAGCTGATGGAGCCCTTGCCGTCGGGCAGGGTGTAGCTGGCCCCGGGCGCCAGGGTGATGCCCCCGGCCTCCAGGTTGCGCGCGTTGAGCGGCTTGAGCTTCTGCACGTCGAGCTCGAAAACGTTCTGCGGGGCGCCCTGGTTCAGGCCGAGGTCACCGAAGTACGAGTTCAGCGTCAGCTGGGGATTGAACAGCTCCGGGTCACCGCTGAAGGACACGCCCTTGTCGGTGACGAAGGCGGTGGGCAGGAAGAAGCCGGCGAACGCGAGCTGTTCGGGTTTGGCGTCCGGCACCTTGATGACCACAGACGAGTAGTAGTTCTCGCCCTGGAGCTTGGCGACGACCGGGCCCTGCATGGCGACGTTGCCGGCGCCGTCGCGGATGGTGACGATGGGGGCGTAACCGTTGCCGGTGAGGTACACGCTGGTACCGCCAAGCGAGAGGGGATCGTTGACCTTCAGCACCTCTTTTTTGGCGGGCGCGTCCGGGGACTCCTTGGTGGTCACGTCGGCCTTGAAGTCGATGGGCTGGCCGAATTTGCCCTGCGATTCACGGTCGAAGGTGATCTGGAACTTGTCCAGCTGGACCGAGTAGGGCTGCAGCTGGCTGCTCTGGAAGTTCGTGCCGGGGTTGAACTGGTCGTAGCCGACGAGGGTGTTCACGAAGGTGTCGCCCTCCACCAGGATCCGCTGTCCGCTGTAACCGAACAGGCCCCCGATCGCGACCGAAACCAGCACTCCGATCAGCGCGGTGTGGAAGACCAGGTTGCCGACCTCGCGCAGGAAGCCGCGCTCCGCACCCAGGGACGGCCGCGCGCCGTCGCGGTCCCGGATGTCTACGCGGTAGCCGCGCGCTTTCAGTAGTCCTGCGGACTGCGTGATGGCGGCCGACGCCGGGATCCCGGCTTCGGCGGGGATGACCAGTGTGCCGTACTCGGGCAGGCGGGAAAGCCGAGCCGGAGTGCGCGGCGGCTGCGAGCGCATGGCCTTGTAGTGGGCGATGGCCCGGGGAACCACGCAGCCGATCAGGGAGATGAACAGCAGGATGTAGATGGCGGAGAACCAAGCGGAGGAGTACACGTCGTACAGCTGCAGCGAGTCTAGGAGCTTGCCGTACTCGGGATGGTCCTTGATGTACTGCGTGACGGTGGCGGGGTTGGCGGGCCGCTGCGGGAACAGCGAGCCGGGCACCGCAGCGACAGCGAGCAGCAGCAGGAGAAACAACGCCGTGCGCATACTGGTCAGCTGGGTCCAGGCCCAGCGGAGCATGCCCACCGGTCCAAGCGTCGGCAGAACAGCGTCCGCCTTGGCCGCAGCGGGCCGGCCCGGGCCGCCGGCCTTTCCGTCGTGCGCGGTGCCGGGGGCGGGGGTCTTTTTCTCTACGTTCACTCGCTCGCTCATCAGATCGGCAATTTCACATCGGTTTGGAACCAGTACTGCAACCCGGAAACCCAGGTCCCCCACACACCGCTGGCCATCAGCAGGCCCAGCACGATCAGGATCCCGCCGCCGGTGCGCTGGATGGCGAGCCGGTGCTTGCGGAAGAAGGACATCACACCGACACCGCGGCGCACGGCCAGCGCGATCAGCAGGAAGGGTATGCCGAGTCCCAGGCTGTACACGAAGGCCAGGAAGGCCC
The DNA here is from genome assembly GCF_030816935.1 of Arthrobacter sp. B3I9. Lineage (NCBI taxonomy): Bacteria > Bacillati > Actinomycetota > Actinomycetes > Micrococcales > Micrococcaceae > Arthrobacter > Arthrobacter sp. B3I9. Next base: position 1,036,725 of record NZ_JAUSYO010000001.1, on the reverse strand, counting down.
CCTTGGCCGCGGAGGATCCGCCGGAAAGGCTCAGGAGCTGGACCGCGGAATACGTGGGGCCGATGCACGGCGCCCAGCCCAGGCCGAAGGTGATGCCCAGCAGGGGCGCGCCCCAGAGCCCGGCCGGCGGCTTGGCGTGGATCTTGGCGTCGCGCTGGAGCCAGCCGAAACCCCCGAGGAAGACGACACCCATAATGACGACCAAAATGCCCAGGACCTGGGTGATCCAGCGGTTCCCCGAGCCCGTGATGAGCGTCCCCAGCTGGCCGAAGGCCCCGCCGAGCAACACGAAGACCACGGAGAAGCCCAGGACGAAGAGCCCGATTCCGGCCAGCATCCGGCCGCGTTTCTGCTTCTGGAGGTCCACCCCGGTGAGCCCCGTGACGTAGCCCAGATAACCCGGCACGAGGGGCAGCACGCACGGCGACAGGAAGGAGACCAACCCGGCCAGCAGCGCCACCGGGATGGCCAGCAGGAGCGAGCCGTTGAGGATGGCTTCGGCGAAGGGACTGTTCATGGGGTGCCCGTTACTCCGCCACGGCAGCGGCGATAAGGGATTTAAGCGTCCCTTTCTGGATCTCGCCAAGGACCCGGGAGGCGACCCGCCCCTGCTTGTCCAGCACCAAGGTGGTGGGCACGGCGCCGGGCGGCACGAGCCCGGAGACGGCCAACAGCACGGCGCCGTCCTTGTCGTTGAAGCTGGGGTACGTGAGGTTGAACGTCTTGTCGAACGCGTCCGCGGTTGCTGCCTCGTCGCGGAGGTTCACACCGTAGAACTGCACGCCCTGGCTTTTGAACTCCTGGTGCAGGGCCTCCAGTGAGGGCGCTTCCACGCGGCACGGGGCGCAGGCGGCAAACCAGAAGTTGAGCACGGTGACCTTGCCCTGGAAGTCCCCGGCCGTCACCGTGGTGCCGTCGAACAGCTTGCCGTGAATGTCCGTGGGGCTCTTGCGGTCGGCGGCGGCAAATTCCGTCACCGACCCGTCGCCGGCCACGTAGTTCTTGTTGTCGCCTGCCTTGGCCTGTTTGGCCAGCGCATCTTCCTGGGCACACCCGGAGAGTCCCAGTACGACGGCGAACGCCGCGCCGCCGGCGGCCAGGACGCTGCGGCGGGTCACTGCCGCCCGGGCCGGTTTCGCCTCGGGCCGGCCGGCGTTGCTTCCGGTCATGCTCAGGCTCCCGGGGTGCTGGAGGCACCAGGCAGAAGGGCGGCAGCAGGCTCGCCGTAATCGACCCGCACGAGGCTGCCGGCGTCGTCGAACACCAGGGACGTGACGGAGGTGAGCGTGCATTCCCGCTTCCGCGGGTCGTGCCAGAGGGGTTTGCCTTCGGCGCTGAGCCGGGTGGCCCAGATGGGCAGCTGGTGGCTCACGAGGATGGCCTCGGCGTCCGCTCCCCCGAGTTCAATGGCCCGAAGCCGCGCATCCTGGACGGCCGCAATCACCCGGGCAGCCTGCTGCTTGTAGGGCTCCCCCCAGGAGGGCCGGAGCGGGTTGCGGAGCTTGGGCCAGTGCTTCGGCTTGAGGAGTTCCGCCTTCGTGACGTGGAGCCCCTCGAAATAGTTCTCTGCCTCGATGATCCGCTCCTCGGTGGTGATGTCGAGGTTGAGCGCTTCGGTGATGGGCTGCGCCGTCTCTTGGGCACGGGTCAGCGGAGAGGCGGCCAGGTGCACGATGTTCACCCCTTGGGCTGCACGGTCGTGGAAGTACTCCGCAAGTGTCTCCGCCATCTGCCGGCCGAGCTCGGACAGGTGGAATTCCGGCAACCGGCCGTAGAGGACGGCGTCGGGATTGTGGACCTCGCCGTGGCGGAGCAAATGAACGATGGCGTGGGGCATGTGTACCAGTTTCTCAAAGGGCAGGGTCAATGACGAAATCTTCTACAGGAGGTAGAACTGGAAAGTTTAAAGAAATGTTCCCTGCCGTTGGAATAAAAGATGCAAATGCATGTTTATACTGGATGCAGCAGTTAGTTGAGACTTCAAGCAAAGGTTCAACTGGCGATCAGAACTAGAGCACTACCCGCCCGATACAAGGAGAAACATCATGGCTCTTCCCGCAAACATCACCACCGGCACCTGGTCCCTCGACAACTCGCACAGCGAGATTGCCTTCACCGTCCGCCACGCGGGCATCAGCAAGGTCCGTGGCCAGTTCAAGGATGCCGAAGCCACCCTGGAGCTCGCAGAAAACGTGGCCGAGTCCAAGGTCAACGCAACCATCAAGACGGCGAGCTTCGATTCGGGCGACGCCAACCGCGACGGCCACGTCCGCGGCGAGGACTTCTTCGACGTCGAGAAGTTCCCGGAAATCTCCTTCGTCTCCAGCACCATCGTCCCCAAGGGTGACGCTTACGAACTCCAGGGCGACCTCACCATCAAGGGCGTTACCCGTCCGGTGGCCCTTGAGACCGAGTTCAACGGCGTTGCCGTCGATCCGTTCGGCAACACCCGCGCCGGCCTGTCCGCCGAAACAACCATCAGCCGCAAGGACTTCGGCCTGACCTGGAATGCGGTCCTCGAAGCCGGCGGCGTGCTCGTCAGCGACAAGGTTGCCATCAACCTGGAACTGGCCTTCATCGCTCCCGCAGCCTAGTCACCTCTTGCAGGACACCCCGTTCCGTCTTCCGGACGGAGCGGGGTGTCCTGTTTAAGCGACTACCAGCTGGTGGCCCGACTGTACGGCCGTGTCTCTGGATCCGGCCGAAGAATACCTCTCTCGAATGATCCGCGCAGCCTGAGCCCGCTGTACGGTTGGACTAGACCATGCTGGGGGCAGGGCCAGAGAACCGGTCCCGGTAGCCGACCAGATCGACACGTGAAGGACCGACCATGAGCATTCCTCCAGTCCCCCCGGCAAACCCCGACGGCCCCGTCCCGGGCGACCAGCCGAACCCGAACTACGGGCAGAACCCGCCTCAGTACGGGCAGAACGCCCCGCAATACGGGCAGAACGCCCCGCAATACGGGCAGAACGCCCCGCAATACGGGCAGAACGCGCCACAGTACGGGCAGAACGCCCCGCAATACGGGCAGAACGCGCCACAGTACGGGCAGTCGCCCTACGCCCAATCGCCCTACTCCCAGTACCCTGCGGGCCAGCAGCAGACGGCCGACGGCGTGCCCAAGCTCGTCAACATTGCCTTCTGGCTGATTGTTGCCTCGGGAGTGGTGTGGCTGCTCTCGCTCCTGCTGTCCATCGGCAGCCTGGACACTCCCGCCATGCGGGACATGTTCGAGGAGCAGATGGCCGCCAGCGGGGCCAACGTCAGTTTCAACGACATCAAGCCCTTCCTGGTGGGGACCATCCTGGTGTTCGCCGTGATCAGCGCCGGCCTTTACGCGCTCGTGGCCCTCAACGTCCGCAAGGGCAAGAACTGGGCACGCGTACTCGGCACGGTCTTTGCCGCGCTCTCACTCCTCAGCCTGTTCCCGCTGAGCATCGGCACCCTCGCTGTGCTGGCCGGCGTCGCGGGCATCGTGATGCTGTATCTGCCGACGACGTCGCCGTACTTCCGCAAGCAGCAGCCCTTCGCCAATCCCTACGGTCAGCCCGGGAGCCCGTTCGGGCACTGATCCGCCGGGCAGCCGCCCATGGGGCGCGGGAGCCAGAGCCGCTGACGTTAGTCGGCGTCCTCCGGGTCCTGCGCCCTTTGTGCGTGATACGCGAGGATCTGGAGCTCTGTTGCCATATCCACTTTGCGGAGGTTGACTCCAGGGGGCACCTGCAGCATCACCGGGGCGAAACTGAGGATGCTCCGCACGCCGGCCGCCACCACACGGTCACACATGCCCTGCGCTGCGGCTGCGGGGAGGGCCAGGACCACCATGTTGGTCCCTGTCCGCAACAGGACGGACTCCAGGTCCGCCGCGTCGCTGACGCGCAGCCAGCCCACTTCGCTGCCCACAACCATCTGGTCGGCGTCGAAGATCGCAACGATGTCGAATCCCCGGGATTCAAAACCGCCATACCGGGCCAAAGCCTTGCCCAGGTTGCCGGCGCCGACGATCGCAACCCTCCAGTCGTGCGTCAGGCCCAAAGCGGCCGCAATATTCCGGTTGAGGTATTGAACCTCGTAGCCCACGCCACGCGTCCCGTAGGACCCGACGTAGGACAGGTCCTTGCGGAGAGTCGAAGAGCTGACGCCGGAGGCCTCGGCCAGCGACTCGGACGAAACCCGGTCCACGCCGTCGGCCAGCAGGGTGGTGAGGGCGCGCAGATAGATGGTCAGCCGGGCCACGGCGGCAGGTGGGATCTGCTTTGCGGCAGTCCCGGCTCCCCCGGGCACAGCCTCGGGGGATGAATCCAGCGAAGTCACTATCTGCTCCATTGCGTCGCGTTGTGTTTCCCACTCTAGAGCCCACGCAGTTCAGCCAACAAAGCAGTCGCGCTCAGGACCGCCCGTCGAGCGCCCGTCGCAGGGTCCGCTCAAGGCGGGCTTCATCGATCGTCCAGAAATCCCGCTGGATACCGTCAACCAGCACCACGGGAATCTCCTCGGCGAAGCGCTCCCGGAGCGCAGGGTCGGAATCCACCGACTGCTCGCTCCAGCCGATCCCCAGCGCCTCCGTGACCCGCGCGACGGCGGCGCGCGCGGCGGCGCAGAGGTGGCAGTCAGCTTTGGTGATCAGAACGACATCGGGACGGGGCGCGGGCGAAGGCATGGTTCCACGGTAGCCCGGCGCATCGCCGGGCGTCGACGCGGGCCGGAGGCGCGGCCGCCGGCCCTGCTGCGGCAGGAACTAGACTCGTGGCATGCCCGAGGAGAAGTACGTCGCTGTTACCACGAACCCTGCTGCAGCGCCGCAGCACGGTGAAGCGGCCTTTTTCGACGTCGACAACACCCTCATGAAGGGCGCGAGCCTGTTCCATGTTGCACGCAAGATGCACCAGCGCGGAGCGTTCACCATTCCGCAGGCGGCGGGCTTTGCGTGGAAGCAGCTCATGTTCGTGCTGCGCGGCGAAAACATGGACGACGTGCACGCTGTCCGCGACTCGGCCCTCAACCTGGCGTCCGGATTCACGGTTGAGGACGTCGCTGCGCTGGGCGAAGAAGTCTACGACGAGATGATCGAATCCCGGATCTGGCCGGGCGCCAAGGCGCTGGCCGAGCAGCACCTCAGGGTGGGCCGCAGGGTCTGGCTTGTGACCGCCACGCCCATCGAGGTGGCCACTGTGATCGCCAGCCGACTGGGGCTGACGGGAGCCCTGGGTACCGTCGGCGAGATCCTGGACGGCTCGTACACGGGACGGCTGGTGGGCGATATCCTGCACGGCCCGGCAAAGGCTGTCGCAGTCAGGGAGATCGCCCGGACTGAGGGTCTGGACCTCAACCAGTGCTGGGCCTACAGCGATTCGCACAACGACATTCCGCTGTTGAGCATGGTGGGGCACCCCGTGGCGATCAACCCCGACTCCCGCCTGCGGCGCCATGCACGGGAAAACAACTGGCCCGTTTACGACTTCCGCTCCGGGCGGCGGGCCGCCACGCTGGGCCTTAGGGCGGCCACCGCCGGTGGCGTGATCTACGGGCTGTGGCGGGGCTTCTCCCGCTTCCGCGGCCCCCGCTGATCCCTCTTAGGGCTTCTGGGTCCGTTCCCGTTGGATGGACCGCCGCCGTAGCACTGCGAAAAAGAAAAAAGATGCCCGCGGCCTGGAAGGCAACGGGCATCTTTCCTGCAGTACGAAGTGGTACTACTTCTTATTGCGGCGCTGGTGGCGCGTCTTGCGAAGCAACTTGCGGTGCTTCTTCTTGGCCATACGCTTGCGACGCTTCTTAATAACTGAACCCACGAAAGTTCCTTACCGGCTAGATGTAGTACCTGCCGTTGGGAAGGGTCCGCGGGCTAAGCAGCAGACTGAACAACAGACAGGTTCTTACTTTGACGTAAAACGTTCCTTAACAGGGTACCGCCTATCCGGGGCACACCATGACCGGGGCCAAGGCACCGGGGCCGAGGCACGGGGCAGGGCCCCGGTCCAACAGGCACGCGGGATCTAACCGGTCTCGGTGTGGCCGTCCACCACGGCACCCTTGAGGTACTGTTCGACGGCGCTTTCCGGCACCCGGTACGAGCGGCCGAACCGGACCGCGGGCATCTCACCGGAGTGGACGAGGCGATACACCGTCATTTTGGACACCCGCATAAGCGCCGCGACTTCCGCCACGGTCAAGAATCGTGCGTTGGAGAAGTTGGCCTCCGGTGACATTTTTCCCTATTCCTAACTCAACAAGCGGCAGCCCCAAGACAGGGGACATGGCGGTGTGCCGATGCTGAGCCATCAAACAACCGTGTGTTAGATACTCTAGGGGCTGATGGTGCCGCTGTGAAAGGCCCGGCCTGCAACAGGGCAGACCGCCCGCAAGAAGTGCCGAGCGGCGGCTCGATTTCTCGCCGCGGGAAGCCCCGGCCTTGGGACGCCTAGCCCCGGGTCCGCCTAGTTCGCGCCGACGCCGCCAGCTGCGCGAGGACGGACGCCGTCACCTCCCAGTCCATGCACGCGTCCGTGACACTCTGGCCGTAGAGCAGCTCGTCCCGTCCTGCCGCGTGCGCATCCACGTCCAGGTTCTGCGCTCCGCCGACCAGGAAGCTCTCCAGCATGACGCCCGCGATGGCCGCCGCCGATGCTCCCCCGGTTTCCAGCTGGGCCCCGACCTCGAGGGCGACCTCGGCCTGCCGGTGGTGGCTCTTCCCGCTGTTGGCGTGGCTGGCGTCGACGATCAGGCGCGGGTTCAGCTGCCGCGCGGCCAGAGCCGAGGAAGCGGCCTCGACGTCGGCTGCGGAGTAGTTCGGGCCCGTCCGGCCGCCGCGGAGGATGATGTGGGCGTCCGGGTTGCCCGCCGTCGACACGAGTGCAGCCCGGCCCTCGTCGTCGATCCCGAGGAAGGCCTGGGCAGCACCGGCGGCACTGCAGGCATCCAGCGCGACCTGGAGCCCGCCGTCGGTCCCGTTCTTGAAACCGATCGGCATCGAAAGCCCCGAGGCGAGCTGCCGGTGGATCTGGCTTTCGGTGGTCCGTGCCCCGATTGCGCCCCAGGAGACCAGGTCAGCCATGTATTGGGGGCTGACCGGCTCAAGGAATTCGGTGGCGGTGGGCAGGCCGAGCGCGGTGACCTGCTGCAGGAACCCTCGGGCTGCCCGCAGCCCGGCGGCGATGTCGTGGCTGCCATCGAGCAGAGGATCATTGATCAGGCCCTTCCAGCCCACGGTGGTCCGCGGCTTCTCGAAGTAGGTGCGCATCACGATCAGCAGGTCTTCCCGGTGCATTTCCGCCTGGCTGACCAGCCTGCGGGCGTATTCGAGACCGGCCTTGGGATCGTGGATGGAGCATGGGCCGACAATCACCAGGAGCCGGTCGTCGACGCCGTCCAGGATGGCCCGGACCTCCTCCCGGCCTCGTCCGACGACGTCGGCGGCGCGGGCGCCCAGCGGCAACTCAGCCATCACGGCCTGCGGTGTGGGCAGCTGCATGAACTCGCTGACACGCAGGTTGGACGTCGAGTGCTGCGACTTGGGGGCTGCTTCGGTGCTCATGTTCGGGTCCTGTCCAAGGTGCGGAGCGGGCCCTGATCAGAACCCGCCGGGAAATGGCGAAGGGCAGAGAATGATCTCTGCCCTGTTGGCTCTGAAGGAAAGTTGGATGCGTGTCAGTTAGACGCGGGCCCCTCCAGAGCCAACGAAAAATACGCATACCAACGGTTTGTCATAGCCCCGACCATAGCCCCGGAATCGTCCGCGCGGCAAACCGGGGTGCGTAACATTGCGCCACAGCCTCGGGAATCAGCTCCCCGGCCCCAGCCCAGCTTCCGCGTAGTAGCCCTCGATATGGTCGGCCACCAACTGCGCCGCGCGGCCGCCGTCGTTCCCCTTGATGGCCGCCAGGATGCCCCGGTGCTCGGCCCGGAGGCGTGCCGCCACGGCGTTCCAGTCCGGCAGGTTTCCGGTGAGCCGGCCCGCGTAGTCCTGGATCGCTTCGCGCAGGGAGCCCATCATGGCACTGACCACGGCGTTACCGGCCGCGTCCGCCAGGGCCAGATGGAAACGCACGTCGAGGGCCAGGAACTCCTCCGTCCCGGCGCAGCTGTCCATCGCCTCGAGCAGAAGGGCGGCCTCGGCGAGCGCCGGGGACTCCGGCCGGGCGCGCGACGCGGCCCAGGATTCCAGCAGCACGCGCGTCTCCACGATGTCGTTAACGGGCAGGTGGGTGGTGGCGACATGCAAGCGGAGGGCCGAGCCCAGGGCCGCGGTGGGGTCGGCGATCACCACCGTCCCCGCGTCCGGGCCCGAACCCACTCCGGCGCGGAGCACACCCATGGCTTCCAACACCCGGATGGCCTCGCGGACCGAGGTGCGGGAGACGTGAAGCTGCTCGGCGAGCGAGCGCTCGGCCGGAAGCCTGCCCCCCAGCACCAGCTCACCGCTGGAGAGCTGTCCTTCAATCCACTTCAGGACAAGCTGGTGGGTTCGCATAGGCCCATCGTACTTGATGTGGTCCAACCACAGGCCTAGACTGTGGTTGGACCACATCCGGTGGAGCTTCGCCGGGTACAGAGCACACCTGCACAGACGAGACCTTGCCCGGAGGCAGCCATGACCCACACCATCAAGCCCGGCAACCCCGAGGTGCCCAGCGCCCCGGCCGACTCCACACCGGCCGGCGGAGCCGCTGCACCACGCCCCGCCAGCGGCGCGCCGCTCGTTCCCGACGCGCTGAGGCGCCGGGTGCCGAAGTACTCGGACCTTGCCCCACTGATGCAGTTCAAGAAGCCGGAGTTCAGCCGGACCGCCAAACTCCGCCGTGCCAGCACCATCTGGGACCTCCGGGACATGGCCAAGCGCCGCACACCGCAGGCCCCCTTTGACTACACCGACGGCGCTGCCGAGGCCGAGATCACCCTGCGGCGGGCACGGCAGGCGTTCCTGGACATCGAATTCCGCCCGGGCATCTTGCGTGACGTGTCCAAGGTGGACCTCGGTACCGAGATCCTGGGGAAGCCGTCGCGGCTTCCGGTCGGTATCGCACCCACCGGCTTTACGCGGATGATGCAGTCGGAGGGAGAATATGCGGGCTCCCGGGCCGCCGCGGAAGCCGGCATCCCCTACACCCTCTCCACGATGGGCACGGCCTCCATTGAGGACGTGGCCGCGGCAGCCCCGGACGGCCGGAACTGGTTCCAGCTCTACCTCTGGACCGACCGGAACCGTTCCCTCGAACTCATCGAGCGGGCCGCCAGGGCCAGCAATGACACCCTCATGGTCACCGTGGACACTGCCGTCGCCGGGGCCAGGCTGCGCGACGTCCGGAACGGCATGACCATCCCGCCCGCGCTGACGCTCAAGACCGTTGTGGACGCGTCCTACCGCCCGGCCTGGTGGTTCAATTTTCTCACCCACGAGCCACTGACCTTCGCATCCCTCTCGCGCTACACGGGTACCGTGGCTGAGCTCATCAACTCCATGTTCGACCCGACCCTTACCTTTGACGACCTCGACTGGCTGCGGGAGACCTGGAAGGGCAAGCTCGTGGTCAAGGGGATCCAGACCGTCGAGGACGCACGTAGGGTGGTGGACCACGGGGCGGACGGGATCATCCTGTCCAACCACGGCGGCCGCCAGCTGGACCGCGCCCCGATTCCGTTCCACCTGCTGCCAGACGTGAACGCGGCACTCGAGGCCGATCACAGCGACGCGGCGGTGATCCTGGACACGGGCATCATGAGCGGCGCGGATATCATCGCCGCGCTGGCCCTCGGCGCGGACTTCACGCTGATCGGCCGGGCATACCTGTACGGGCTGATGGCCGGCGGCCAGGCCGGCGTGGCCCGCGCCCTCGAGATCCTGGAGACGGACATGGTCCGCACCATGGCCCTGCTGGGCGTCAGCCGGCTCTCGGACCTGAACCCGGACCACGTGCGGCTGCTGACGAAGTAGTCCGCCCCGGCTACTTCCTGCGGCCGAACTTCGGCAGGTTGGCCAGCAGGTCGGCGGCCTTCGTGGCGGCACGGCCGACGGTGCGTCCGATCTGTTGCGGCATCCTGTCCTCGCCAGGGGCACCGACGGGGAGAACGACGGCGGGACTCAGCGGGCTGCTGGCGCTCCGGCCGGCCAGGGCAGCGGCGGGTCCGGCCGCGGCGGCGGCCGCGGCGGCCGGCTGCGGAGCGGCAGGGCTGGCGCCGGCCAGGGCGAGGTTATCTGCAGCGGGCTCAAGCAGCGTGTCCGGAAAGCGGGCCGCGGGCGGGGCCGGGGTGCCGACGTCGAACGTCTGGAGCCAGTTCGCGATGCCTGCGAGCGGCTTCGGGTTCAGGGCGTAGTAGCGTTTCTGGCCCTGGGCCCGCATGCTCACGAGGTCCGCTTCGCGGAGCACTTTCAGATGTTTGGAGATGGTGGGCTGGCTTGCCTCGAGCTCCTGGACCAGCTCCCCCACTGCCTTGTCCCCCTTGCGGAGGGCCACCAGAATGTCACGCCGGGTTGCCTCAGCAATGACGGCAAATACGTCGTCTGTCACCATGTCCTCCACACTAGCGACATATACGCCGGATGGCATCCACTATTTCCCGGCCCGTCCCGGCCAGGCTCCGCCGATCCAGGCGAGGCTCCGGCTGCGTCAGTCGAACCAGGGATCCAGGCCGTAGAGCGGAAACACTTCCTTGCGGGTGGCCATGACAGTGCGGTCCACTTCGTCGTTGGGGTCGAACCCTACCTCCCAGGATCGCCACCACAGGTCCACGTCGTCCCCCATCATGGCGGGCGGTTCGGCGCCGTACTTGTCCTGGACGTAGTGCCGCCAGTCCTCCGGGACCGGCGTCCGGAGCGGGACCGGGCGTCCTGCCGCGATCGCGATCAGGTGGCTCCAGGAGCGGGGCACCACGCTTATGACGTTGTAGCCGCCGCCGCCGGTGGAGATCCAGCGGTCACCGCAATAGCGGGCGGCGAGGTTGCCGATCGCCGTGGCAACTTCCCGCTGGCCGTCCACGCTGATGTTCAGGTGGGTCAGCGGATCCAGCCGGTGCGAATCGCAACCATGCTGGCTGACAATCACCTCCGGCTCAAAGGCTCCCACCAGTTGCGGCACCACCGCGTGGAAGGCCCGCAGCCAGCCGGCATCGCGGGTGCCGGTCGGAAGCGCGACATTCACGGCGCTGCCCTCGGCCTTCGGTCCGCCGATCTCATTGGCGAAGCCGGTGCCCGGGAAAAGGGTCAGTCCGGACTCATGCAGCGAGATGGTCAGGACGCGCGGATCATCCCAGAAGATGCTTTGGGTGCCGTCGCCGTGGTGGGCGTCGACGTCGATGTACGCGACCCGCTGCACGCCGCCGTCGAGCAGGCGCTGGACCGCCAGGGCGGCGTCGTTGTAGATGCAGAAGCCGCTCGCGCGCTCGCGGGAGGCGTGGTGCATCCCGCCGCCGAAGTTCACCGCCCGGACGGCGCTGCCGTCGAGGATTGCGGCGGCGGCGAGCAGCGAGCCGCCGGCGAGCCGGGCGCTGGCCTCGTGCATGCCGGCGAAAGCGGGATCGTCCTCGGTGCCGAGTCCGCGCTCCACATCGGAGGTGCCCGGGTCCGCACTCACCCGGCGGACGGCGGCCACGAATTCGGGACTGTGCACGGTGTGGAGTTCGTTGTCGGATGCCACCTCGGGGGCCGCGACGCTGACGTGCTCCAGGTCCAGCAGGCCGAGGCTGCCGGCCAGCCGGGCCGTGAGCTCCATCCGCTCCGGAGCCATCGGGTGGCCGTACCCGAAATTGTAGGCAGTCATGTCCGGGTGCCACACCACCGTCGTCGGCAATGCGGTCCGCGCGAGTCCGGGCAGGTATGTCATCAATCACAGGCTACCCGAGCCGGGCCGCCTGCTCCCCCGTCACTGCGCGGACTTTAGTGGTTTACTACTGAAGGAAGAAGATTCAACCGAGGACACGCCACACATGACGCAAAGCCAGTCGAGGTCCACGAGCCCGGTCAGCTGGCATCCCGGGCCTCCCCCCGAGCGGGAGGGCCTGTGGATCTTCACGCGGCTGCGCGACTTCATCGACAGCATTGCCAACAGCTCGCCCGCGCGCCTTGCACTCACCACCTTCGCCGTGGTGATCCTGGTCTTCACGGCCCTGCTGTCGTTGCCGCTGTCCTCGGCCTCCGGAACCGTCACGCCCGTGCACCAGGCGCTGTTCACGGCCGTGTCCGCCGTCTGCGTCACAGGCCTGACGGTGGTCTCCACCGCCGCGCACTGGTCCTTCTTCGGGCAGCTCGTCATCCTGATCGGCGTCTTCGTCGGCGGCCTGGGCACCCTGACGCTGGCGTCCCTGTTGGCGCTCATGGTCAGCAAGAGACTGGGCGTCCGCGGCAAGTTGATTGCGCAGGAGGCCATGAACGCCGGCCGGCTGGGCGAGGTGGGCACGCTGCTGAGGATCGTGATCGTCACCTCCGTGGTGATCGAAGGAGCCCTCGCCCTGGCGATGATCCCGCGTTTCCTCGCTCTGGGCGAAAGTTTCGGCCAGTCAGTCTGGCACGGCGTGTTCTACTCCATCTCCGCTTTCAACAACGCCGGTTTCACGCCCCATTCGGACGGCATCGTCCCCTATGAGACCGATCTGTGGATCCTGGTGCCGCTGATGCTGGGCGTCTTCCTCGGCAGCCTGGGCTTCCCCGTGGTCATGGTGCTGCAGCAGAACGGACTGAACTGGAAGAAATGGAACCTGCACACCAAGCTGACCATCCAGGTGTCCTTCATCCTCCTGTTGGCGGGGCACCGTGCTGTGGGGGCTGATGGAGTGGGAAAACTCGCGGACCATCGGCGGCATGAGCGACTCGGACAAGGTCATCCATTCGCTCTTCGCCTCCGTGATGACCCGGTCCGGAGGCTTCAACCTGGTGGACCAGAACCAGATGGATTCGACCACCATGCTGCTGACGGATGCCCTGATGTTCGCCGGCGGCGGCTCGGCCTCGACGGCCGGCGGCATCAAGGTCACCACCATCGCAGTCATGTTCCTGGCGATCGTCGCCGAGGCCCGGGGAGACTCGGACGTGAAGATTTACGGCCGCACCATTCCGGCGGGCACCATGCGGGTGGCCATCTCGGTGATCGTCGCCGGCGCAACCCTGGTGGCCGTGTCGGCGCTGCTGCTACTTGAGATCAGCGGCGCGTCCCTGGACCGGGTCCTGTTTGAAACCATCTCCGCCTTCGCCACGGTGGGCCTGAGCACCAACCTCAGCGCCGAACTGCCGCCGTCGGGCGTCTATGTCCTCAGCGCCCTGATGTTTGCCGGGCGCGTCGGAACCGTCACCCTTGCCGCCGCGCTGGCCCTGCGCCAGCGCAGCCAGCTGTACCACTACCCGGAAGAGAGACCCATCATTGGCTAGTTCAACAGGCGCCGTCGACCGGCCCGCCCACAACGCCCCCGTGCTGGTGATCGGGCTGGGCCGTTTCGGCTCATCCACCGCCGAGCAGCTGGTCAAGCAGGGCCGTGAGGTGCTCGCCATTGAACGCGACCGGACCCTGGTGCAGAAATGGGCCAGCGTCCTGACGCACGTCGTCGAGGCCGACGCAACCAACATCGACGCCCTCCGGCAGCTCGGCGCGCAGGAGTTCAGCTCCGCTGTGGTGGGAGTGGGCACGTCGATCGAGTCCTCCGTGCTGATCACGGTCAACCTCGTGGACCTCGGCATCCAACACCTCTGGGTCAAGGCGATCACCCCCTCGCACGGCAAGATCCTGACCCGCATCGGCGCCCACCATGTCATCTATCCGGAAGCCGACGCCGGCGTCCGCGCGGCGCACCTTGTCTCCGGCCGGATGCTCGACTTCATCGAGTTCGACGACGACTTCGCGATCGTGAAGATGTACCCACCGCGCGAAACCGTCGGCTTCACCCTTGAGGAGTCCAAGGTCCGCTCCAAATACGGTGTGACGATCGTGGGCGTCAAATCCCCGGGCGAGGACTTCACCTATGCCCGCCCGGAGACGAAGGTCTCTGCCCGGGACATGCTCATCGTGTCGGGCCACGTGGACTTGCTGGAAAGGTTCGCCGCCCGGCCCTGACGGGGCCCGATGGGGCTCGGCTGGGGCCCGGCTGGGGCCCGATGGGGCTCGGCCCTGCTGACCCGGGACTGCTGACCCGGGACTGCTGACCCGGGACCGGGCGCCTCCGCCGTCGGACGCGTCTTTCCCAGTGCCGCTGGCCTGGCTACCGCAGGATCAAGGTCCGGCGGTCTTGGCAGCCTTTGCGGCGGCCTTGGCGGCCTGCTTGCTGGCCCGCACCTTGGCCAGGGACTCCGGATCAACAATGTCAGCGACCGACAAGAAGGCGTTGTCCTCGCCATAGTGGCCGGCGGCCTCGCGCCAGCCTTCAGCCTGGAGGCCACACTGCTTTCCCAGGAGGGCCAGGAAGATCTTCGCCTTTTGTTCGCCGAATCCCGGCAGCGCCTTGAGCCGGCGCAACACCTCCTGCCCGTCGGGGCCGCCTTGCGTCCAGATGGCAGTGGCGTCGCCGTTCCAGTCGTTGCGTACCGTCTCAGCAAGGGTCTGGACACGGGCCGCCATTGATCCGGGGAACCGGTGGACGGCGGGCCGCTCCTTGAACACGTCGACGAACTCCTGCGGATCGTATGCGGCGATCGCCGCCGGCTCCATGGACCCGATGCGCGTCCGGATCTTTTCGGGACCGGCAAAGGCTGACTCCATGGTCACCTGCTGGTCCAGCAGCATGCCGGTGAGCAGGGCAAACGCGTCGTCGCTGAGGAGTCTGTCCGCCGCCGGATCCCCTGTGATGTGTAGTTCCATGCGCCTATCCTGCCACCCGGTCCGCTCTGCGTCATGGGCCGGGCCCGCAGTCCCGCTAAGCCAGCTGCCTGGTGATCTCCGCGGCGCGCTCGGCGGCGGCCCGGGCGCCGTCGGCAACGATGGCGGACAGGCCGCGCTCGTCGAAGGTGGCGATGGCCCGTTCCGTGGTGCCGTTCGGGCTGGTGACGGCTTTCCGGAGCGCCGTCGGATCCGCGCCGGGCTCGGCCAGCATGAGGCCGGCCCCGGCGACGGTTTCGCGGGCGATCAGCAGTGACAGTTCCGGGTCCAGTCCCAGCTCAACGCCGGCCGCCGCCATGGCTTCCGCGAGGTAGAAAGCATAAGCAGGCCCGGAGCCGCTGACGGCAGACAAGGCGTCGACCTGGTCCTCGGGAACCTCGACGACGGTGCCGGCGGCAGCCAGGAGGTCCTTGGCGAGCTGGAGCTGCGCGGCGGTGCAGTGGGTTCCAGGTGACACCGAGACGACACCCCGCCCCAGCTTCGCCGGGGTGTTGGGCATGGTGCGGATGACGGGCTGGCCCGCGGGCAAGGCCGCTTCCAGCTGCTCCAGGGACACCGCCGCGGCGACGCTGATCACGATCGCATCCGGTGCGAGCGAGTCACCGACCTCCCGGGCGAGGTCCGCAATGCCCACCGGCTTGACGCCCAGGATCACGACCCGGGATCCGGTGGCCGCCTGCTTATTGTTGTCCGGTTCCTCTTCGCCGGCGATTGCCGTGATGCCGGGGTGCCGTTCAGCCAACTCCGCGGCGCGTTCGGCACGGCGGACGGTGGCGACGATGTCCGCCGGGTCGGTTCCGCCGGCGATCAGGCCGCCCATGATTGCCTCGTTCATTGACCCACAGCCCAGGAAAGCGATTCGGTTGCTCATGTCCCCATCATTGCAGTCCGCCATGATTCCCAGCCAGCTCACACCAACGGCGCAGCCTTCTCACAAATTGCGGCACTACCTTGGTGAGTACCTCATTGAGGGTGCGAGTGATACCGCAACCATGCGGATGGTTGCCTGGCACCGGTGGTCTGCAAGGGTTTCCCCCATTTTTCCCGCAGCGGCCCGCCGGTGCCTTCGCCGTTTAAGGCGCGGGTGCTGTTCAGGAGCGGGTGCTGCCTAGGCGTGGGGTTGCTGGCGGCGTTACTCGTTCCACCGCGGCTGGGATATCCCCAGACCCCGCAGCCGGGCTGCCAGGAAGGTTTTGTCCGCGTCGTTTCCCGCCAGCTGCAGGGCAGAACGATAGGCCGCGGCGGCGTCGCCGAAGCGGTTCAGCCGCCTGAGGAAGTCGGCACGGACGGCGTGGAAAAGGTAGAAGTTGTCCAGGCCCAGGCCCTCGAGCTGCAGCAACGCCTCGTGCGGCCCGTAGAGTTCGGCGACGGCCACGGCCCGGTTGAGCGCTGGAACGGGGCCGGGAGCGACGGCGAGCAGCTGATCGTAGAGGCTGAGGATCTGTCCCCAGTCGGTCGATGCAGCGTCGGGTGCGTCGCTGTGCACGGCGTTGATGGCGGCCTGCAGCTGGTACGGTCCGGGCTGGTTGCGGCGCAGGCACTGACGTACCAGCTCCTGGCCTTCGGCGATGAGCTGCCTGTTCCACAACCGCCGGTCTTGATCCGCCAGCAGGACCAGCCCGCCGTCGTCGTCGCGCCGGTCGGGATCCAACCGAGCACCGCGCCGGGATTCACTGAGCAGCATCAGGGCCAGCAGGCCCTTTGCCTCCGCTTCATCCGGCATGAGGGACGCGAGCAGCCGGCCCAGCCGAACCGCTTCGGCGCAAAGGTCCGGGCGGACCGGTCCGGGGCCGGAGCTCGGACTGTAGCCTTCGTTGAAGAAGAGATACACGACGGCGAGCACCGACCGCAGCCGGCCCGGCAACTCGGCTCCCTGCGGGACGCGGTAGGGAATGTTGGCGTTCCGGATTTTTGCCTTGGCCCGGACCAGCCGCTGGGCCATGGTGGCCTCCGGAACCAGGAAGGCACGGGCGATCTCCGCCGTGCCCAGCCCGCCCAACAGGCGCAGCGTCAGGGCCACCCGGGCTGCCTTGTTGAGCGCCGGGTGGCAGCAGGTGAAGATGAGCCGCAGCCTGTCATCGGACACTGCTTCCTCCTCCGCCTCACTGCCCGATGTCCCGATTCCGGGGAAAGCTGCGTTTGACGGGCCCGTCCGCGCTGCCTGCAGCAGGGCTGCCCTGGCCTGCCGGTCGTCCCTGCTGGCTTCCCGCCGCAACCGGTCGATGGCGCGGTTCCGGGCCGTGGTGATGATCCAGCCGGCGGGACTGGCGGGCGGACCCCCGGCAGGCCAATGCTCCAGCGCGGCGGTGAAAGCGTCCTGGACTGCTTCTTCGGCGAGGTCGATACTCCCGAAAGCCCGGGTGAGGACCGCCACGGCACGTCCGTACTCCTGCCGGAAGATCCGCGCTATCTCCGCGCCGGGCTCGTCCTGGGACATGGCCTGATTCCTGTGCTGGCCGAGTTCCTAGTGCTGGATAGGCCGCACTTCGATGGGCAGGGTGGTTGCGCGGGCCAGTTTTCCGGCCCAGCCAAGCGCCACATCAAGATCCGCTGCGTCAATGACGGTGAACCCGCCGAGGTGCTCCTTCCCCTCCACAAAGGGACCGTCCGTGACGAGCACTTCAGAACCCTGCTGCCGGACGACGGTGGCGGTGTCGGTGGGGTGCAGCCCCGCCGCGAACACCCACACACCGGCGGCCTTCATGTCTCGGTTGACGTTCTCGAGGTCCTTCATGATGGGTTCTAGGACCTCCGGTTCCGGCGCCGGGCCAACAGGCTGGTAAACGCTGAGCAGGTACTGTGCCATCGTGATGTCCTCCTTGACGATCCGGCCGGCTCTGTACCGGCCTCTCACCTTCTAAACGAACGGACTGCACCCGGATCGACACTTTCCTGCCGGAAGTTGCACCGGTTTCGCTCAGCTGACCTCGGCGGCCCGGCGGGCGGCGGACTGGGTGTCCGCGAGCCGGCCCACGTGCGGAGCCGGTTCCAGCGGCCCGTCGAAGACCAGCTGGTCCAGGCGCCGCAGAATGAGCCCCTCCCGCAAGGCCCAAGGGCAGATTTCCATGCTGGGGAACCGGAAGAGCTCCAGTGCCGCCTCCGCCACGAGCGCACCGGCCAGCAGCTGGGGTGCACGGGCCTCCGAGACCCCGGGAAGGTGCAGCCGGTCCTCAATGGTCATGGCCGAGATGCGCTGCGCCCAGAGGCCCAGGTCCGTGGCGAACAGCTCACGCTTGACGTAGGGTCCGGCGGCACTGGGTGCGGCCCCCGCGATGCGCGCCAGGGAGCGGAAGGTCTTGGAGGTTCCGGCCACGAGGTTCGCCCGGCCCAGGCTTTCGAAGTTGCGCACCACAGGACTGAGCGTGGCCCGGATGTAGCCCCGGAGTTCCTTGACGCTCCTGGCCGTGGGCGGGTCCTCGCGCAGCCAGTCCCGCGTCAGCCGGCTCGCTCCGAGCGGGACGGACATGGCCAGTTCGGGGAGTTCGTCCTGCCCGTAGGCCATTTCGAATGAACCGCCGCCGATGTCGAGGTCCAGGATTGGACCGGCGCCCCAGCCGTACCAGCGGCGGACCGCGAAGAACGTCATGGAGGCTTCTTCACTGCCGGCCAGTTCCTGGAGGGTCACGGTGGTTTCGTGCTTGACCCGGGCCAGGACTGCGGGCCCGTTCGTGGCCTCGCGGATGGCCGACGTGCAGAACGCCAGGAGATCGGCGGCCTTGTGCTTGGCGGCGAATTCCCAGGCCTCCAGGACGAACTCAATCAGCTCATTCTGGCCGGCGTCGTTGATGTTGCCGTCGCCGTCGAGGAACTGCACGAGGGACAGCGGGCGTTTGTGGGAGGCGAAGGGCACCGGGCGCGCGCCCGGGTGCGCGTCGACCAGCAGCAGGTGGACGGTATTCGAACCGATATCGAGGACGCCAAGACGCATGGTGCCATTATTCCCCCGCGGGGGCGGCTGGCCTAACCGGCCTTAGCCCTGCCCGCCCCCGGGTCCTGGGAGGTCCCCGGCATCCTGCCCGTCGGCATCGGCGGGCTTGAAATCGCGGCGGATGTTGGCAACGCCTTCCGGATCGATCTCGAAGCCGAATGCTGCGCCGGGGTTGATGACCATGCCGAGCTCGTCCCCGAGGTTGCCGATGATCGCGGCACCCTGCGTGCCAAGCACATTGGGCGCAGCTTCCAGGTACTGCTCCCCGACGCGGCTCGGGTGCGAAAACACTGCCAGGACGGGCTTGCCGGCGGAATTGGCGAGCACAAGCGGCTCGACCTGCGAGTCCGGTCCCTCAAGGGCGTCGGAGCTGACCACGTACACCTCGTTATTGAGGAAGGCCAGGATGACGTCAATAGGATTGGCGTCAGGCTGCTCACCCCGGGCGAGCTGCTCTTCGAGATCGTTCAGCGGCTGGGGATCTGAAGGAGTCTGCTGTTCAGTCATGCTCCTACTCGATCACGTCGCTGCCGGCTCCGCAAACACGACGACGCCGGCAGCCCGCCCTACTTCTTGGCGACGGCCTTGCGCGCGGGAGCCTTGCGGGCCGTCGTCGTACGCTTGACCGGTCCCTTGGCGCGCTTTTCCGCAAGCAGCTCGACGGCGCGTTCCCGGGTCAGCTCTTCCAGCGAGGTGGTGCGCGGGACGGTGATGTTGGTGACGCCATCGGTGATGTACGGGCCGAAACGGCCTTCCTTCACCACGATGTTCTTCTCCGAAACCGGGTCCGGACCGAACTCCGCCAGCGGGGGGACGGCCGCGCGGGCGCCACGTTGTTTGGGCTGCGAGTAGATCTCCAGCGCCTGTTCGAGCGTGATGGTGAAGATTTCTTCCTCGGACCCGATGGACCGGGAATCCGTACCCTTCTTCAGGTACGGGCCGAACCGGCCGTTCTGGACGGTGATCGGGTTGCCCTCGGCGTCCTGGCCGAGCACCCGGGGAAGGCTCATGAGCTGCAGCGCCTCATCCAGCGTGATGGTGTCCACGCCCATGGACGCAAACAGGGACCCGGTGCGCGGTTTGGCCTTGACGGGCTTTTTCGGCGGCTTGGGTTTGCCGTTCTTGTAGTACTCCACCGGCTGGTTGGCCAGCTGTTCCTCGGTCATCTCGGGAATGATCTCGGTGACGTAGGCTCCGTAGCGGCCGTTCTTGGCCACGACCGTGTGCCCCGTGTGCGGATCCTTGCCGAGCACCCGTTCCTCCGGCGCCGCGGTCTCCATCAGTTCGACGGCCTTGGCGGCAGTGAGCTCGTCCGGCGCCAGGTCCTCGGGAACGTTGGCGCGGGAGTTCTCCACGACTTCACCGGTTTTTGGATCCACCGTCGCGGCGGAGCTCTCCAAGTAAGGACCGAACTTGCCCACCCGCAGCGTGATCTCGTCCGTGATGGGGATCGAATTGATCTCGCGGGCATCAATTTCGCCGAGGTTGTTCACGATGCTCAGGAGGCCGGGATCGGCGTCTTCACCGAAGTAGAAGTGCTTCAGCCAGGTGGCACCGGCCGCCTCGCCGTTCGCGATCTTGTCCAGGTCCGCTTCCATGTCGGCCGTGAACTCGTAGTCCACGTAGTCGTGGAAGTGCTGTTCCAGGAGCCGGACCACGGAGAACGCGATCCAGCTCGGAACCAGCGCGGAGCCCTGCTTCCGGACGTAGCCGCGGTCCTGGATGGTGGAGATGGTGGAGGCGTAGGTCGACGGGCGGCCGATCCCCTTCTTTTCCAGCTCGGCGGTCAGGGACGCTTCCGTGAAGCGCGGCGGCGGCGACGTCTCATGGCCGACGGCGACAATCTCCGAGGCCGTGAGGGCATCGTCCTTGGCGACGTTCGGCAGCCGGCGGGCTTCCTCGGAATCCTCGTCGCCGCGGCTTTCGTCCTTGCCTTCTTCGTACGCGGCGAGGAACCCGGGGAACGTGATGACCGTGCCTGAGGCCGAGAATTCCGCGTCCCGGCTTGCGCCCGTCGTGGCAGCAGCCACTGCGCCGAGGCGGATGGTGGCCGTTGAACCCTTGGCGTCGGCCATCTGCGAGGCGACGGTGCGCTTCCAGATGAGCTCGTAGAGCCGGAACTCGTCGCCGGACAGCTGCTTGGCCACCTGGGCCGGGGTGCGGAAGGAGTCACCGGCGGGGCGGATGGCCTCGTGGGCCTCCTGCGCGTTCGCGGCCTTGCCGCTGTAGACCCGCGGAGACGCCGGGATGTATTCCGGACCGTACAGTTCCGAGGCCTGGCGCCGCGCGGCCGTGACGGCCTCGTTGCTCAGTGCGGACGAGTCCGTACGCATATAGGTGATGTAGCCGTTTTCGTACAGGCGCTGGGCCACCTGCATGGTGCTTTTCGAGGAGAAGCGCAGCTTGCGGCCGGCCTCCTGCTGCAGCGTGGAGGTGGTGAACGGCGCCGCCGGGCGGCGGGTGTAGGGCTTGGTGTCGACGGAGCGGACGCGGAAGTCCGCATCCTGCAGCCCCGCCGCGAGGGAGGTGGCGAGTTCCTCGTTGAGGTGGACGACGTTTCGGGCGGTGAGCTCGCCATTGTCGTTGAAGTCACGGCCGCTGGCGACCTTGGCGCCGTCGACCGCTGCCAACTTGGCCTTGAAGGACGCCGAACCGGCTCCGGTCCCGAACTGGCCGGTGAGGTCCCAGTAGGAGGCCGCCTTGAACGCCATGCGCTCGCGTTCGCGGTCCACCACCATGCGGGTCACCACGGACTGCACGCGGCCGGCGGAGAGGCCGCGGGCAACCTTGCGCCACAGCACGGGCGAGATCTCGTATCCGTACAGCCGGTCCAGCACGCGGCGGGTCTCCTGCGCATCCACCAGGTCCTGGTCGACGTCGCGCAGGTTGTCCATGGCGCGGTGGATGGCTTCCTTGGTGATTTCACCGAACGTCATGCGGTAAACCGGCACCTTGGGCTTCAGTACCTCCAGCAGGTGCCACGCGATGGCCTCGCCCTCGCGGTCCCCATCGGTTGCGAGATAGAGCGCATCGGCGTCTTTGAGCTGGGCCTTGAGTTCGGCGACCTTTTTCTTCTTGTCCGCGGACACCACGTAGTACGGCTTGAAGTCGTTTTCAACGTCGACGGCGAACTTGCCCACCGACGTCTTTTTCAGTTCAGCAGGGAGTTCCGAGGGCTGCGGCAGGTCGCGGATGTGACCGATGGAGGCCTCGACGATAAAGCCCTCGCCGAGGTACTTGGCGATGGTCTTGCTCTTGGCGGGAGACTCAACAATGACGAGTTTCTTGCCGGTTTTGGCCTTGCTTGGCACGGTGCTCCTACAGAAAAAGGTTGCTCGGGCAGATGCGCCCATACCCGCCTAGTTCACCATATTTTGCCGATTTCCGCGCAACCGTGTGGAAAACACGGGTCCGCCGCAGCGACTCAGAGCAGAGATGTGACGCCGTGTTCCGGCCCGCGCCCCCGGCCTGTGGAGGGGCCGTCGGCGCTGCCGCCAAGCATGCCGGCGGGACTCTCCGCGGCGCGCCCTGGCACGGCAGCGTTGCCGCGGTCATCCGGGATCATCGACCACATGGTCGCCATCCGCTGGGCGCCGTCGGGCACGCGGTCCGGGTCCTCGAGCTCGTAGTCCCGGAGCAGGGCAAACAACCGCTCGGTCAATTCGGTCCGTTGGTCCGGTGTGAGATACAGCAGGTTGCTGGCCAGCACAACCGACGAGGGGCCGTCCGCGGACTCGCCCCGCTCGCGGCGTTCGACCCGCGTTTTGGCATAGGAGTTGACGCGGCGGCGGAACGCATCCAGCTCCAGGTCCAGCACGGCGAATTCCGGGCTCGCCACTCCCCCGCCGGAGTTGATCGTGAAGTCGGTGCCGGCGGCTTTCCAGCGGCGTTCGCGGGCGTCGCCGGCAGTGGCCGCGGGCACCACCATGCCCCACTTCTGCAGCGCGCGGAGGTGGTAGCTCATGGCGCTGGGCGTGAGGCCGGTCTGGGCGGCGAGCTCGGTGGCCGTCCGGCTGACCTGGGTGGCATACAGCTCGGAAATGACTTCCAGCCGGGCGGCATGGGCAAGCGCTCGGATCGCCTTCGGATCGGTGATTTCCACTTTCTTTTCCGGGCGCTGGCGGCGCTTCGCGTCCGGCGACCCCGCCGTGGGGGTTTCTGCATTCACGGAACCAGTCTATCGAGCGCCGCCGGCTCTGAAGGGGATGCTTGACAGCCTTGAGCCGGGTCCGTGTGGCCGTCAGGCGGGGAGCAGGAAGCCGTCCCGGACCAGGTTTCGCACGTCCGCGAGGAGCCCGCCATGGAAAGTCCCGGCGTCAAAGCCGTCGTACCCACCGAGCAACGCCTCCAGGGCGCCGATGATTTGCCCGACGGACAGGTCGCCGTCGCACGCAGAGACAAAGCCGGCCAGTTCCGTGCTCAGCAGGTTGGTGCGCCGAAGGCCCGCACCCTGGCGCAGCAGGATCACGCCGGGGTGTTCGGCGCCGGGGCGCTGGTGCCGTTCCTCTGTGACATCCTCGGCCACCAGCAGGTGCGCGTCCGCCAGTTCGTGGGCGGCCAGCCAGTCGGCACGTTCGACGGCGGCGCCCAGGTGGGGCCCGACGGGCTGCTCGATCGGGTACGTGATTTCCTCGAAACGGGAAAGCACCGGGGCCGCTCCCTGTGCCGGGCGCCGCAACCAGATCATTCCGAAGCCGATGGCCCCCACCTTCCGGGAAGCAAAGTCGTCAAGGTAGGCGGCATAGGAGTCCTGGTAAAGCCGGCGGTCCCGGGATTCGGACGCGTCCTGCAGCCAGGTCTCCGCGTACTGTTCCGGCCCCACCTGTTCCCGTTGGATGAACCACGCGTCCGTGTCCTGGCTGGCCCAGCTTTGGGGCCGCTCGTCCCAGGCAGCCCCCTCCGGGATCTCCCAGTTGCCCAGTAACTGGGCCGTTCCCGCCGGGGCGAGAACCGAGGGCAGGGCGCGGACCAGGGAAGCGACAATGTCATCTCCCGGCAGGCCGCCGTCGCGGTACGTGAACTGGTCCGCCGCGGCTTCACCGGCGCTACGTGGCGTGATGACGAACGGCGGATTGGAAACCACCAGTTCGAACTTCTCGCCGGCCACCGGTTCCAGCAGTGAACCCAGGCGGAGGCTCACGCGGTCCGCAAGGTTGGCGGGATCCACATGCAGTTCGGCGGCGTTGAGCAACAGATTGAAGCGGGTGAAGGCCAGGGCGCGCTCCGAGATGTCCGTGGCCGTGACGTGCTCCGCGTGGTGCAGCAGGTGGAACGTCTGGATGCCGCAGCCGGTGCCCAGGTCCAGGGCCCGGGCAACATGGCGGCGGGTTGTGACCTGGACCAGCGTGGTGGACGCCTGCCCGATCCCCAGCACATGGTCGTGGCGGAGGACGCCGGGGCGCTGGTGCGCGGCGAGGTCGCTGGCGACCCACAGGTCGGCTCCGCCGCTGCTGACGGTGTCGTCCCCCTCGGTGCCGGCCCAGCCGTAAGGGCGCAGGTCAACGCGCGCCTGCACCAGACCCTCCGCGGACGGTTCCACCAGGCCCAGCTGCAGCAGGCCCTGGGTGCGGATGCTGGGGAGGGCAGCGTCGACGGTCGCGGCCGGCTGCGGCTCGGCCAGCAGCCAAAGCCGGACGACGGCGGCGAGCGCCGCCGTCGTCGGGTCCCCGGACAGGGCCCGTCCGGTGACGATCAGTGCCGGGACCAGCTGGTCCCGGCTGAGGGCCGAATGCGCTGCCTCGCCGAGCAGTTCCGCTACTCCGTCGACGGTGTAGCTGATGGTCCCCAGGTCGGCCGCCAGGGCTTCAAGCAACCCCGGAAGGTCGCTGCGGGGCGCGTCGGGGATGTTGCCGTCGGTAAAGAGCGTTGAGTCGGTCACCGGACAAGCTTAGAGGTGCATTTGCGCGTAGATCCTCAACGCGTCGCGGACGAACGCCGCTCCTGCCTCGCCGCCGTAGTTCGCGGCGAAGCGGGGATCGGCCACATACATGTCGCCAAGGCCGGCCACGTAGCCCTTGATGTCCCTTTCGCCGGTGCCTGTAGCTGCGGGCGTACCGGGAATGCCGGTCAGCCACTGGACGTGCCGCCGGGCCAGCTCCTGCGCCTCCCCGCTGTCCGGGGCGATGCCGGCTAGGGCAGCCGCGGTCCAGTCACTGCCGAGCTGCTGCGACCGCCGCTTCCAGGCGTCCTTTTCCGCGGCGCCCATGCCCCGCCACCAGGCATCGCCGGCGGCATACGCGTCCTTTCCCCAGCGTTCCTCGACCTCTTCCTTGTACTGGGTGTGATCAAAGCCGTCGAACATCTTCTCCGCCATGATTCCTTCTCCTTCTTTCACTGATTGGATGGTCTGCTCGACCGAGGCGATCTGACGGGCCAGCCGGTCTTGTTCCTTCCGGAGCCAGGCGAGGTGACGGCCCAGGGCCTTCTCCGCGTCCGACTCGCGGCCGATGACCTCCGCAACGGCCGGCAGGCCAAGCCCGAGTTCACGCAGGAGCAGGATGCGCTGGAGCCTCACGAGTGCCGCCTGGTCGTAATACCGGTAACCGTTCTGCCCGGTGCGGCTGGGCTTGAGCAGCCCGATGTCGTCGTAGTGGCGCAGCGTGCGGCTTGTGGTGCCGGCAACCTTCGCGATCTGCTGCACGGACCAGTCCATGGTGCAGAGTCCTTTCCGAACGTTGGGCTTCCTGTGCTGCCCTGTTCTCTGAGACTAAAGGTTGACGTTGCGTCAAGGTCAAGTCTCGTAGGGATAGCTCATCGTGGGGAATCCGCACGGCCGCGGGGGGGTAGATTTGAGGAATGCCTTCCCGTACCGGCCGATTCCCCGGCAACTCCGGCGCGCAGCGGCGACTGGCCAGCACGGCGGCCGGCGCCGCCGCGGCGCTCGCCGTCGTGCTCTCCGCCTCTGCGTGCTCTCCCGTCCGTTCTGTTGAGTCCGCCGACGTGCCGGCATGGAAAGCTACCGCGCTTCCTTCAGCCAGCGGCATTGTGCTGGAGGATGCCGGCAAGATCCTGAGCCGCGACCCGATCGTCAAGACGGCCGGAGGAGTCCCCGCCGGAAAATACACGCTGACGGTGAGCTGTGACGGCGGCGGCAAGGCGTTCTTTGAGGTCTCGCTGGACGGACGCCTGCTGACGGAAGCGGGGGCGGCCTGCAACGGGAGCCACGAGACGGCCGCGATCAGCCTGCCCGCCGCCGGCACCGTGAAGATCAGCACCTCCAGCGTGGACGCTCCGCTCATCTACGGCTACCACCTCGCGCCCGCCTAGCTGTCCTGATTCAGTACATTTAGCCGGGCGGGGCAGCCGCTCCGGACTGGGACGTTCGGCTCTGGCGGTTCGTATTCCCCGCGCCTAAAGTCAGGTCATGCCTCGCCCGGAAAGTGTGCGGGAACAAGCAATGCCGCGGAAGCGCATCACGGCGGCAGCCTCCGTCACCTGTGCTGCCTTGCTGGCCGGCGTCCTTGCCGGCTGCGCCTACGAGTACGACGAAGGCCTAGCCAATGACAGCGTCGGCCCCTCCGCAGCACCGACGTTAAGCAATGCCGCCATCCCACCGGATCCCAGCTTGAACCAGCCCGTGTCCGGGGCTGAACTTGATGCCTGGGTTCTGCAGGTGCTGCCCGGCACCAAGGGGGAGATTTTCCACACGGGCTTCGGCACACTTGAGCTCGACGAGGAGCGCAGCGACACCACCGCGCAGCTGCCCAAGGGCACGTACGCCCTGACCCTCGCCTGCCGGAGCACCCGCCGGGTGTCCTTCTCCATAGAAGACGGCGAGAACGAACTCGTGGACCTCAGCCTCCGGTGCGGGACATCCCGGGTGAATGTGGTGACATTGCCGGCTGATGCGGTTCTCTCCATCAAGGTGGACGCGAACGCGCCGGCGAATTTCGCGTACCGCGTCAGCCGCATCTGAACCTGTTGGCCGCTATTTAGCGGGCATCACCTGACGGTCGCCGCTCAGCCGGCGGTACTTCCGGCAGCTCTTCGGTCAGGACTTCAGGCCGGACTTCAGGCCGCGCAGCCCTCCGGGCAGCGCAGGGTCTCGGGGCTGGCGGCGCAGTCGGCGCAATAGAGTGTCAATGTGCGGCACGAAGGGTTCGAGCAGTTCTCGAATTTGCTCGTTGGCGCCGAGCAGCGGACGCACTGGCCTATGGTCTTGGCGTCCTCGCTGAATTCCAGGTGCATGCGCTTGTCGAACACGTAGAGCGAGCCCTCCCAGAGGCCCTGGTCCCGGAACGTCTCGCCATAGCGGACGATCCCGCCGTCGAGCTGGTAGACCTCCTTGAAACCGCGGTTGACCATGAGGCTGGACAGTACCTCGCACCGGATGCCGCCTGTGCAGTAGGTGACGACCGGCTTGTCCTTGAGGGCGTCGTACTTGCCCGAATCGAGTTCCTTGATGAAGTCATGGGTGGTCGCGACATCGGGAACCACGGCATCCTTGAACTTGCCGATCTGGGCCTCGAAGCCGTTGCGGCCATCGAAGAAGACAACCTCGTCGCCCTCCTGCTTCTTGGCCTCGATGAGTTCGTGGAGCTGCTCAGGCAGGAGGTGTGTCCCGCCGCCCACCACGCCGTTGGCGTCGACTTTGAGCTCTCCGGGGGCACCGAAAGACACGATCTCGTCCCGCACCTTGACGCTCAGGCGCGGGAAGTCAGCGGCCCCGCCTTCCGACCACTTCACGTCGATGCCGTGAAACGCCCTGTACTCCCGGGTGGTCTTCACGTACTGCTTCACGGCCTGCAGTTCGCCGCCGACGGTCGCGTTGATGCCGTCCTTCGAGATGATGATGCGGCCGGTCAGGCCGAGTTTCTCGCACAGCGCGCGCTGCCAGAGCCGGACAGCCTCCGGATCCGGGAGAGGGGTAAAGCCATAAAAGAGCACAATTCGGTTCAAAGCCACGTATTTAAGGGTACTGGAGGGGCAGGCGGCGGGCGCACGTTGGTTGCAGCAGGGTTCGCCGGCCACCCCCGTGGGCAGCCTCAGACCCCGTCGGCGGGGGCGGTTCCCGGGGCCTGCCACTGTTGCTCGCGGCAGGGCTGGAATACGCTCATCTCATGAGTCTGGACGCCATGGTTGAAGACACCACGCATCTGGTGGAAATCTGGGTGGCCGGCTGGGCCGGCTGCCGTGGTTATGAGACGCGCAGGGAGGGCCGGTTCCCGGCAGCACTCCGCGCTGACACAACCCGTGAGTGGGAGTACTTCGCCCACGATCCCTCGGACTCGGAATTTGCCGAACTGGCCGCGCGGAGCGCAGAAGTCCCCGCCCGGGTCCTGACGATCTTCACGAACGACGTGTACCGCTACACGACACTGGCCCAACGGCATGCCCTGAACGTCACCTCCGCTTCCCAGACGATGATGATCGTGGACATGGAGACCCAGGACTCAGAGGACCCGTGGCTTTCCGACGACGACCTCAAGCTTGCGGTTTCCACTACGGACGGCGTGCACCACGCAGTGGTCCGCGCCGGCGACGAACTGGCCGCGAGCGGACAGGTGTTCGTCGTGGACCGCACCGCAATCTTCGACAAGATCGTCACGGAACCGGGCTTCCAGCGGCGCGGACTGGGCAGCTTCATCATGCGGGCCTTGGCCGCCCAGGCATTCGAGCATGAGGTGGAAAACGGGCTGCTGCTGGCCTCCCTGGACGGCCAGAAGCTTTACTCCCACCTTGGCTGGAGCACGGTCTGCCACGTGCTGATGCTTTCGGCCTCGGATGAGGGATCGGACTTGTCCCTGGGCTGACTCCTCGCCCGGCCGATTTGGGTCCGGGTGAAAGAATGTTCAAGTGAACCCACATGAGTCCCTGATTCCGTTGCTGGGCCGCGGCCCGGAACCGGAACAGCTCCGCCATGTGCGCACCATCCCCTCCCGCCCGGCTGTGACCGCGCCGTGGCCCGAGTGGGCACATCCGGATCTGGTGGCCGCCTACGGCTCCCTCGGGATCCACGAGCCATACCGCCACCAGATCCAGGCAGCGGAACTGGCGCACGCCGGAGAGCACGTGGTGATCGCCACGGGCACCGCTTCGGGCAAGTCACTGGCGTACCAGTTGCCGGCGCTGGACGCGATCCACCGCTCGGAACTGCGCGTCCTGGCGGATCCCGGCAAAATCCACGACGACGGCGCCGTCACCCTGTACCTCTCCCCCACGAAGGCCCTGGCCGCCGACCAGCTGGCAGCCATCCGGTCGCTGAAGCTGCCCACGGTCCGGGCCGAAACCTATGACGGGGACACGGATCCGGCGTCGCGGCGCTGGATCCGGGACCACGCCAATGTCATCCTCGCCAATCCGGACATGCTGCACTTCGGCATCCTGCCCAACCACGCCTGGTGGGCCCGGTTCTTCCGCCGGCTGCGCTACGTGATCATCGACGAGGCGCACAGCTACCGCGGCGTCTTCGGTTCCCACGTCGCCAATCTGATGCGACGGCTGCGCCGCATCTGCGCCTATTACAGCCCCGGAGGTTCGCACCCCGGGCCCGTGTTCATCGCTGCTTCGGCCACCGCGTCCGAGCCAGGGACGTCCTTCGGCAGGCTTATCGGGGCGCCGGTCAGTGCGGTCTCCGAAGACTCCTCCCCACACGGGGCCACGACCGTTGCCTTCTGGGAGCCTGCGCTGACCGAGCTCCGCGGCGAGAACGGCGCCAAGGAACGCCGGACTGCGGTAGCGGAAACCGCTGACCTGCTGGCAAACCTGGTGTCGTCACGGGTCCGGACCATCGCCTTCATCAAGTCACGGCGCGGTGCCGAGACGATTGCGTCCATAACGAGGCGCCTTTTGGACGAAGTGGATCCCAGCCTGCCGCAGCGGGTCGCGGCCTACCGTTCCGGCTACCTGCCCGAAGAGCGGCGCGCTCTCGAAAAGGCCCTGCGCTCCGGCGAGCTTCTGGGAGTCTCGAGCACATCGGCCCTGGAGCTCGGCATCGACATCTCCGGGCTCGATGCGGTGCTGGTGGCTGGCTGGCCGGGCACCCGGGCATCGTTGTTCCAGCAGATTGGCCGGGCGGGCCGGGCCGGCCAGGATGCTGTCGCTGCGTTTGTGGCAAGCGATGATCCGCTGGACACCTATCTCGTGAACCATCCGGAGGCGATCTTCGACGTTTCGGTGGAAGCCACCGTCTTCGATCCCTCCAACCCCTATGTGCTCGGCCCGCACCTCTGCGCCGCCGCCGCCGAGCTGCCGCTGGGCTACGCCGAAGTGGAGCTGTTCGGGGGCACGGCGGAAAAGCTGCTGGACCAGCTCGTGACCAGGGGCTACCTGCGCAAGCGGCCCGCCGGCTGGTTCTGGACCCACCCACAGAGTGCAGCCGCAATGGTGAACCTGCGGGCCGACGGCGGCGGGCCGGTGAGCATCGTCGACGCGGCCACCGGCTCCCTGCTGGGAACCATGGACTCGCCGCAGACGCACTACCAGGCGCATACCGGAGCCGTTTACGTACACCAGGGCGAGAGCTACGTCGTCGAGGACCTGAACGAGGACGAGCACTGCGTGGTGGTCCGCCGCGCCAACCCGGACTACTACACCACCGCCCGGGACGTGACCCAGATAGAGGTGCTGGAAACGCAGCACACCACGCAGTGGGGCGACGTGGCCGTGCATTTCGGCGACGTGAAGGTAACGACGCAGGTGGTCTCCTTCCAGCGCAAGGCATTGATTTCCAACGAGGTCCTGGGTGAGGAACCACTGCAGCTTGGCGCGCGGGACCTGTTCACCAAGGCCGTCTGGTTCGTCATGGACAACCGTTCCTTGACCGGTGCCGGGCTGATCGAGGCGCAGTTCCCCGGCGCCCTACATGCGGCGGAGCACGCCGCCATCGGGCTGCTGCCGTTGGTTGCCTCCAGTGACCGCTGGGACATCGGCGGCGTATCCACGGCCCTGCACGCAGACACCGGAGTGCCCACGATCTTCGTCTATGACGGGCACGCGGGCGGCGCGGGCTTCGCCGAACGGGGCTACGAGAAGGCGAGGGTGTGGCTGTCCGCGACCCGTGATGCCATCAAGGCGTGTGAATGCGAGTCCGGTTGCCCTTCGTGCGTGCAGTCACCCAAGTGCGGCAACAAGAACAATCCGCTGGACAAGGACGCCGCCGTCACGCTGATCAACGTCCTGCTGAAGGACGCCTCGGACTTCATGGAGATCGGCACCGAGCCAGGGATCATTGGCCCGACCTCCGACGCACCAGGGCGCACGACCGTGGGACCGTCGGCTACCGCGGCGCCGTAGCAGGCGCCGGCGGAGGCGGACCCGCGCGGGCGAGACCGGTGGCCGCCCCGAACGCCGCGCCGGCGTCGACCCGGGTCCGGACCTGAACGGTGTTCCCGGGCCCCTCGGCACAGCTCAGGATCCTCGCTTCATGCCGGCGCGCAACCTCAGCGGCAACGGCGCACGGCTCGCCGGCAGTGATGCCGCGCGCAGCATCCGCGGCCGCCAGCGCTGCGAGGTCGGCGGCAGCGGCGGCCCTGGACGCCATCGTTGCCGCCTGGCCCAGCATGGTGATCACGACCGCTCCGATGAGGATGACCAGCCCCAGGGCGAGTGCCAGGACCGTTCCCGAGCCACGGTCGAGGGGGTGCGGCACCGCGGGGTCCTCACGGACAGTCGTAGGAGGCCTCACCCGCTCAGCCCCGCAGCCGGGTGAGGAAGCAGCGCCGCGGACCGGCTCGGCCCCGCGGCCCGGTGAGGAAGCAGCGCCACCACCCGGACAAAGCCTGTCGCCTGGCTGGACTCGAGCCGCGCCCAGGCGCGGGCGGAGAAAGTCCACGGCAGGAGCGAACCGAGGGCACCGGGCGCCCGCCCGGAAACCGTGACGCCGATCCATTCGCCGTCGGAGGTCACCGCCGACCCGGCTGTCTGTCCGGCGAGCCGACGCACGATTGCCTCGACGCCGGCAGCACTGTCGCCACGCGCCAACGCGCGCGCCCCTGCCCGGGCAGCTTCCTCGAGCCGCAGCTGCGTCACCCCCGCGGCCGAACCGGCCAGCAGCAGGGCCAGCAGGAGAACAACCGCGGGCAAGGCCACGGCGAATTCTGCAGTGACGGCACCGCGGCAGGAGCGCCCGGCAACCCTAGGCAACGCTCGAAATCCGTCGTCCGCAGCCGGACAGCGGCCATCCGCGGGCGGCAAGCCTGCGCCGCGGGATGCCCGGAGCTTCGGCCGGACCGGCTGTCCGGGCGCGGCCCTGGCGAGGGAATTACCCCGGGTCATGGCAGCGCCAGCGCCGTACGGATGAGGTTGAGCAGGAACCCGCGGACCTCGTCACTGCGCATGATGAACACGAGCACCCCGGCGAAGCTCACGGCTGCCAGGGTCGCGATGGCGTACTCCGCCGTGGCCATTCCAGCTTCGGCTCCCCGCTGCCTCCTGGGACTGCTGCTAAGGGCGAGGCCGGCGGAGCTGGCCCCGGGATAGATTTCCGTGACCTCCGCTGTTCGGGACCGGTCGGGACTCGGGTGGATTTTGGCTGGGGCGTCTCGGTATATCGACATGGTTGTTTTCCTTTCGAAGGGCACCGGCGGGATCACCGGCTCCTTCGACTCTCCCTGCTCGTGGAGTCGCCGGTAAGGCGCCACAACGCACAAGTGGACAACAATGCCGTCCGGAGGGATGTGGAGGAGCACTCACGGAGGGCGGCCCCAGCTTTGGCGAGGCTTGGCAGGGCAGAAGGAAGGGCCCTTAGCCATCGGCGGTACCCGCCAGGCTAAGAGGCCTTCGGCCATTCGGCTCAGCTTCCGTCGTCTTCAGTTGTTTATCGGAGGAAATACCCCGCGATATCTGCAATTAATTGCGAGCTCCCGTTGGAGCGGTTGAACAACGACACCCGCCCATCGGAACCCACCGGTACAACCACCAGATTCGACACTGTCTGCCCCTTGAGGAAGTTCAGGTTGGACGTTTCGGGCCTTTCCGGGCCGGAAAAGGCGGTGACGAACCCGAAGTCCTGGGGCTCGGTGACGGTCAGGTTGAAGACGACAGCGGAAACGCTAGCGGGAATTCCGTTTGCACCGGCGGCCCGAAAGGCAACTGCTTTGTCATTCAGAGCAGGCGAGGCAGTATCTCTGGTGTCAAGTGCCCGGACGGTCCCGACGGCTTTGAAGGCACCGGGGGCCGTGGGGTTGCCGGAAAGGTAGTAGCCTGTGACATCTGCGAGGAGGTGGGTGGCACCGTCAGAGCGGTTGTGCAGCAAGACCTTTCCGTCAGCCCCGACTGGAACGGTCACCAAGTTCGGCACGATCTGCCCTTTGAGGAAGTTCAGGTTGGAAGCGGTGGGAACCGTCTGAACGCCGGAGGCGTAAGCCGTGATGTAGCCCGGGGCGCTGGCCTCGGCCACGGTGAGGTTGAAGACCACAGCTGCCGCCACGGCAGGGATACCCGCTACGCCTGCGACCTGGAGGGGCAGCGTTGAATTCGGACCTACCGGCGAGCCGCTCCGGGTGTCGAGGATCCGGGAGGGAGCCAGCGACTGGAACGCACCCGGCGTGGACGGTGTGCCGGTCACGTAATAGCCGCTCACATCAGCGATCAGTTGCGAGCTCCCTGGGGAACTGTTGAGGAGAGTGACCTTTCCGTCATTCCCTACGGGGACCGTCACAAGGTTGGCCACTGTCTGCCCGGCGACGAAGTTCAGGTTGGAAGCGTTGGGAGCGGTCGCCTGGCCTGAGGCATAGGCCGTGATATACCCGTCGGCTTGGGGCGACGTGACCGTCAGGTTGAACACCACAGAGGCCACTTTCGCTGGAATGCCATTTACGCCCCCGACTTGGAATGACACCGTCGAATCCTTGGCCGCGGCCGAGCCTTCCCGGGTGTCCAGCATCCGGCTGGGAGTAATCGGCACGAAGGTTCCGGGCTGGCCTGCGACTCCCTTGGAGCTCTTGATGACGACGTCGTCGACGTAAACGTCGCCTGCCTGCCGCCGGTGTTCAGCCCCCAACTGCACCGCTGAAATGGAATCCACGTCGATGGCAACCTGACCGCTGGAGAAGACGAGCTTGCCATCAAACCAGATCTCCACAGTGGTCGAGGGTCCGTTAGCGATGGCGTGCAATGTGAGGTGATGCCAGCTGCTCAAGGCGACGGTGGGAGCGAGACGGGTGTACGTGGGAGTGCCGGTCGGGGACGCAACACGAAGCCACAGCGGGCCGATTCCGTTGTTGGAGCGAAAGACGTCGAGAACCCGGGTGCCGTCCGTGAAGAACCGGAAGTAGGGAACGTTGTTTCCGTCCACTCCCTTCGCGGTGACGTTGAACCAACCGTCAGCGTAAACGTCCTTGCTCGCGGCGGGCAGCGGCTTTGAGAAATTCGCCAGGGAGCCGGCGGCAGTGGTTACGTGCAGCTTGGCGGCACAGAGTCCGGAGTGGGCAGTGGTGGTGGAAATCGCGGCCGAGCCAGTCCCTGCGGTGGCCGGAGCGGCGAATCCGGCTGCCTGGATTGTCTGTGCCTCAAAGCTGGTCGCCACCACTGTTGTGCCGGGATAGTTGTTGGTGGGCGGCATCCCGGGAGCGCACGTGACAGCCTGAGCGGGCGTGGCTCCGACGGCTAGCCCGGCCACCACCAATAGATTCAGCGCCGCAATCACGCCGGCCCTTCGCAGTCGGATCATTGACGTGCCCCCTGCCTTCACTACTCCCGGATATTTTTTTGCAGACGTACCGAGATACCGGACGCCCTGGGAGGGTAGCTGTCACTGGGTCACACACGAGGGCGCTCGTACTGCGCTGCCTCACGCTCCGTATGCGGCGACTCTTTGGAAAACCTTGGATCAGCCGCGGCTCACAGTGGGATCAGCCGGTGATCACGCGGGGACCATCGCCAGGAGGACGGGCATGATGCCGAGACACACAAAAGCCGGCAAAGAGCACAGACCGAGGGGGACCACCAGCTTCACACCAAGGGCAGCGGCCTGTTTCTCGGCGGTCCTGAATCTTTCCCGCCGGATCCGGCCCGCCTGGGCGTACAGAACGGCAGACGAGGGCGCTCCGGTCAGGGCGGCGAATGCCAACGCGTGCTGCAAGGCCACCAGCCGGGGTGACCGGACAGTCGAACTACGCCAAGCGACGTCCCAGCCGGCGCCGAGGGCCAGCGCGGAGACCACGGGGCGGAGGGGGCCGCGGAGCTCCGCTGAGGAGAGGTCCGTTATGAGTTCCAACGCCCTGCCAAGACCGCACCCTGCATCCAGCATCGCCCCGATGAGCTCGAGCATGATGGCCGTGTCGTCAAGGCCCGCGGCGCCGGAAGTCTCCTCAGTGACCAGGGCCGTCCCTGCGGATCCTCCGCCGTACTCCCACCGCCGTTCGTCGTGGGACCGTCTGAGCCGTCGCCCCGGCTGGGAGTGGCCGCCAAATCCCACCACCGTAGCCGCCACCAGTAATGTCCCGACGGCGAAACCTGCCAGCCCGGCTGTCATTCCGATTGTCCAGCCGCAGACCGGACCAGTTTGGCCGACCAGATCCGTCCGGCGGCGGTGAGGGCAACGCCAGCCACAAGCGCCGCGAAACCTGCGGGGTCCCCCAGCAAAATGCCGAGCGGGTCTACGCCCAGCACCACGCCGAGTCCCAGTCCGAGAACCGGCAGCCAGCTGAGAAGGCGGACCGTGGCCCGGGGACCGGCAAAGGCGCTCTGGCGTGCGGCTTCCGCATCGTCTTCAGCCTCGAGCTGGGCAGCGAAGCGAGCCAGGACGTCGGCCAAGGGAGAACCGCTCGCCTCCGCTATGTCGAAGCACGCCGCGAACTCAATCCAAGCGCCGCGTTCACGGGCCGCAGCGTTGTTTCGCGGCGCTGCGCCTGCACCGGGCGCCCCGGCAGTAGCCGCGCCTCGGATGGCAGCACCCACAGGCGCTCCGGACCCGGCGGCAGCACGGGCGGCCACCAGGATGGCGCAGGAAAGCGGGGTAAGCAATGGCCGCGGCGCACCTGACAACACGACATCAGGTACCGGGGCATCGGGTAGCGGCCAATCCGACAACGACGGCGCCGGGGAAGGCGGCCCACCATAGAGCAGCCACAGCTCATCCCAGAGCCGGGCGGGGGCGCGGCCCCCTCTGAGAAGAGCGGCCGACTGCTGGACGAACACGGCCATCGGCGTGAAGGTCGGCCTGCGCTGCATTCGCCACGGCCGCAGGCCACTGTGACCAGGCATTCCCCGTCCTCCGCCTCCCCCGGCAGTCCGCATGCCCTGGTCGCTCCCGGCCCCTCTTCCTGGGCGGAGCTCGAGGGAGCCAGGCGCGGCCCCCATCGGCGGCTCCGCCAACTGTCGGCGGAGTCTTCGGCTCGAGTCGCATGGAGGCCGGAAAGCCAACCAGACCGCCAGCGCCAACACCACGACCAGGGCCGGAATCACGTTTGCACCCCGACAACTGAGGGGTCGAGGCCCAGACGGTCCGCGAGCTTGGGCCAGCCCGGCCCGCGCCGGACGACGAGACCGTGGCCGTCCCCGCCCCCGGCGATCTGGGCGACCCCGGCGATCTGGGCGACCCCGGCGACCTCGCCGGCCTCGCTGGTGCCTGCGGCTTCCGCGACTTCGAGGGCAATGCTGACCGCGAGGCCCGTTTCGAGTTCCTCGAGAACGCCGATTGACGAGACGTACCGCCGGTTACGGGTTCGGCTCACATGGATGACGACTTCCAGTGCGCTTGCGACCTGCAGGCGCACGGCCTCTTGACCCATGCCGGCCAGCGCCCCCAGCGCGATCAGGCGTGCTGGCACGGCGGCCGCGGTGTTCGCGTGGATGGTTCCGCCGCCACCGGTGTGGCCGGTGTTCATCGCTGTCAGGAGTTCGCGGACCTCCGCGCCCCGGCATTCGCCCACGACCAGCCTGTCCGGCCGCATTCTCAGCGCCTGACGAACCAGCTCGCCGAGGTCGACGACACCGCTTTCCTCAAGGTTTCCGTGCCGGGCCTCCAGCGCCACGACGTGCGGGTGCACTGGGTTGAGTTCGGAGGCATCCTCTATCAGAACGAGCCGTTCCGCGGCATGGCAGGAGCCGAGAAGCGTGGCGAGCAGCGTTGTCTTGCCGGAACCGGTGGCGCCGCTGATCAAAAAACCCAACCGGCGCTCGATAATGCGTTCGAGCACCGTCTGGACAAGGGCGCCGAACATGCCATGTCTGCGCAGCTCCGGCATCGTAAACACCCTCTCCCGGCGGATTCTCACGCTGAGCAGCGTGCCAGCCGTGGAGATCGGCGGCAGGACTGCATGGACCCGGTAGCCTCCGAGCCGGACGTCTGCGCACGGAGACCCGTCATCGAGGCGCCGCCCGCCTGCCGCCACGAGCCGTGCGGCAAGCGCCCGGACCTGAGGTTCCCCGGAGAAGTACACGGAAACCTTTTCTAGGCCGTTGCCACGGTCAAGCCAGACCGAGTCCGGACCGTTGACGAAGATGTCCGTCACGGCCGGGTCCGCCGCCAGTGCCTGCAACGGACCCAGCCCGGTGAGTTCCGCGCTGATGCTGTCCACGGCCGCCAGTGCTCCCGCAGTGCCGAGCACGCGCCCGGTGGCCTGCACCGCCGCGGCCACCCGGGACGCAGTAACCGGCCCGGCTTCGGACAGAACAGATTCCCGCACGGTCTGCAGCAACCGTTCATCTGTGGGGCCGGGTGCCCCCGCCCGGCGCCCCAGGCGGTGCCTGCTGTCCGCACCGGCATCCGGAGGACCCGCCGCTGCGTGCGCGCTCACCGGAAGTCCCCGACGCTCTGCTCGAGCCCTGCGGCGGCGAAGCGGCGGACGATACGTTGCTCCGCCGCTGGGTGCGCGCTCACCGGGGATCCCCGACGCTCTGCTCGAGTACTGCGGCGGCGAAGCGGCGGACGATACGTTGCTGCCCGGCGTTCAGGAGCCGTCCCAGGTCAGTAGCCGCGGCGGTACCCCGGACCTCGGGCATCACCCCGGACAGGGGAACTCCGACTGACTCCGCGATCAGCTCTCCATCCAGCATCGAACCCGGCTTGCCACGGACGACGAGGGAGGTTTCCACGGGAGGGAGATCGTGCAGCAGCCGTGCTGCGGCCACAGCTGCGCGCAGTTGGGCGGGAACGATAAGGACAATCCGGTCGCAGTCCCAGGCGAAGGCCCGGAACGCCTCCCCTCCGCGTCCGATGTCCAGAATCGCCAGTTGGTAGCCCCGCCGGGCGGCATCCAGGACGATGGACACGGTGGACGGTTCCACGACCGCCGCCCCTTCCCGCCTGCCCGGCCAGGACAGGAAGGAAAATCCGCCGACGCCCGGCAGGGACTCAATCAACTGGCCCGGATCAATGCTGCCGCTGGCACCGGCGAGATCAGGCCAGCGGAGGCCCGGGGCGTCCTCGGCGGCCAAAGCAAGTTCAAGGCCACCGCCCCGGGGATCTCCGTCCACCAGAAGGACCCGTGCGCCGTTCCGGGCAGCGGCCTGGGCCAGCCAGATGGCTGCCGTGGTAGCTCCAGCCCCGCCGCAGCCTCCGGTGATGCCGAGGACCAGGCCGCCGGCGGCGGGTGAGCGGGACCGGCTGAGGTGCGCGGCAAGCCAGGCCGAGGCTTGTGGCAGCACGGCGACACGTTCTGCCCCCATCGCAGCTGCCAGCTGCCAGAGCCTGTCCCCGTCACCGGCCAGCCCAACCAGAACGCCCGGCGCCCGGCGCCGGGGCAGTAGCGTGTTGATGTCGCTGCCCACGAGTACCACCGCAGCGGCGTCCCAGAATGGAGCTGCCGCCAGCACGTCAGGCACGGTCCTCAGTGCGCCGCCGGCCGCGGCCACGATGCGCTCCACTTCACCGCGGAGAAGATCGTTTCCTGTTACCAGCAGCGTCCCGGCCGACGTGTCCGGCAGCCAGGCGACGTCTCGGGAGTCGGCTGCGCGGCCTGGCGGAATGTCGCTGTTCAATAGCTGGTGGCGGCTCATACCGCCACTCTCCCCTCGGGCGGGCAGGACGGTAAGCCGGCCCCCGCGCTATGTGGACAAGCCGCACCGTCAGGCAGGGCAGAATTGAGCCTATGTATCTGCTGCTCGCCGCCCACCCCGACGGCGCAGCCCTTCAGGAACTCACTTCCCGGGGCGCCCCGCACCCCGCCACCCCTGAACCGAGAGTGGTTAGCACCGCTGAGCTGGCCGGCGTCGTGCTCCAGCTCGAGAAGCGGCGGCCGCGCTGGATCTGGCACCGCACGCAGGACTGGTATCCCGCGTTGCTGGCCGCCGGGGTGGAGTTGGAACGTTGCTACGACCTCTCGCTGTGCGGAGCGATCCTGGCCCACTCCGAATTCACCGCGGGCACCTCGTACGCCAGAAACGCCGAGAAGTTGACCCTGGACGATGATCAGCAGCAGCCGCCGCGGGCGCTTCAGCCGCTTCCTCCGCCTGCCGAGCAGGGAGCGCTGTTCGACCATCTGGTAGTTCAGCAGGCGACGGGCCGCGGCCCGGAGGAGCTGCGCGAAGAGTTCGCCGCCCAGCAGGACGCCCTGAGCCACGCGGGCGGCAGCCAGACGGGAGGCAGCCACGCGGGAGGCAGCCACGCGGGAGGCGGCCAGGCAGACAACCGCAGGCAGCGGCTGCAGCTGCTCCTTGCGGCCGAGTCCGCCGCTGCCATGGTTGCGGCGGAAATGCAGCACGCTGGGGTCCCGTGGCGGGAGGAGCTGCACGAGCAGATTCTCGCCGACCACCTGGGTCCCCGCCCGCCGCAGGGCCAGCGTCCGGCCAAACTTGAGGCCCTCACCGCCGAGCTCCGCGAGCTCCTCCACTCCCCTGCGCTCAACCCTGATTCGCCACAAGAGCTGATGCGCGCCCTGCACCGCAACGGGATCGAGGTGAAGACCACCCGGCAATGGGAGCTGAAGCAGGCGACGCACCCTGCAATCGGTCCTCTCCTGGCTTACAAGAAGCTGTCCCGGCTCCATGCGGCCAACGGCTGGACATGGCTGGACGCCTGGGTCTCGAACGGGCGGTTCCGGCCGGAGTACGTCGTCGGCGGAGTGGTGTCGGGCCGCTGGGCCTCCCGCGGCGGCGGGGCGCTGCAGATCCCCCGCCAGATCCGCGGAGCCGTGCACGCCGACCCGGGTTACAAGCTGATCGTCGCGGACGCGTCCCAGCTCGAACCCCGAGTGTTGGTGGCGCTCGCCCAGGATTCCAAAATGGCCGAGGCTGCACGGGATAAAGACCTCTATGCCGGCATCGCTGCCCAGGGGTTCGGCGGTGACCGGGCCAAGGCCAAGGCAGCGCTCCTCGGAGCCATTTACGGAGCCACCACCGGCGAGTCCGGCCGCCTGATGCCCCAGCTTGCCCGCGCCTATCCGCAGGCTGTCGGCTTCGTGGAGCACGCGGCGCGGGAGGGCGAGGCCGGGAGAACTGTGACTACGCGGTTGGGCCGCAGCAGCCCGCCGCCGTCGGAGGGCTGGCTGCGGAGCCAGCATTCCGCCACCGCCGAGGAACAGCGCCGCGCCGATTCCCTGGCCCGGTCGCGGGGGCGGTTCACCCGGAATTTCGTGGTGCAGGGTTCGGCTGCCGACTGGGCGGCATGCTGGCTGGCGGAATTACGACGCCGGCTGCGGACTATGCGGGCAGCCGGCGGACCCGCCGTGGAGCTGGTGTTCTTCCTGCACGATGAAGTCATGGTGCACTGCCCGGAGGAAACGGTGGAGGACTGCATCCTGGCCATCGAAGAGGCGGCGAACGCTGCCAAGGAACTGCTTTTCGGCACGATCCCGGTTGAATTCCCGGTCAGCGTGGCCGTGGTGGACTCCTATGACAAAGCAAAATGATCAACCGGAGGGCATGCCGTAACGTACCCGTCGGTAGCGTTGTGCCCGGTCCATCGGCCCGGTTAGGCTCGAAAGGCCGGGACCATTCCTACGGTTCCGGCCGATGCAACGACGCATGTTTTTGGGAAGGCAGCATATTTTGGCTGGCACTTTTGAAATCGCCGAAGCTGGAGAAGATTCGTACTTCTTCAAGCTGACCGCACCGGATGGAACGGTTGTCGCCGTTTCGCCACTGTTCAACACCATCAAGGCGGCTGCAGCAGGTATCAATGCTGTTCGCGAGAACGCCGCCACCGGGCTGGTCGTCGACAAGTCCCGGCCACGGAAGACTCCGGCGGGTGGCCGCGAGCCCGCGCGCCGGCCGGGTTCCGCCCGCACCGGCCCGCGACGGACGTCTCGCTAGAGCGGCACCCGCCGGGCAACCGCACCCGGCGGCCGCACGCAGCGGGCCCGCGGACGTGCGGCCCCGGGGGTAGCGGACCGCCGCACGTAGCGGTTCCAGCGGAAGTGCGGCCCAGCGAACTTGGGGCCTTAGACGTCGATGCCGTAGAGCCGCGTCCGGTCCCAGGGAACGGCCCAGCCGAGTTGCTCGAACAGCTGGTTCAGGATCATTCCGGTGAAGCCCCACACCACTACTCCGTTGACGGTGAACGCCGGGCTTTGGAAAGTCTGGCCCGCCCGGCTCACGGTTGCCATCACCCGGTTGACCGGGTCCAGCAGGTCGCGGACCGGAACCCGGAAGACCTGTGAGGACTCGCCGTAGTCCACTACCCGCACGGGTGATTGCGAGGCCCACCAGGCCAGGACGGGCGTCACCAGGAAGTTGCCGCGGGGCAACGCCAGCTCGGGCATGACTCCGATCACCTCGACCCCGGCCGGGTCAAGCCCGGTTTCCTCCTGGGCTTCCCGCAGCGCTGCATCAACGGCCGATTCGCCGGGCTCGATGCCGCCGCCGGGGAAGGCGACCTGCCCCGGATGGTCGTCCAGAGTCTGGGCGCGCTGCAGCAGCAGGACGTCCAGGTCTGCAGGGGCGAATAACCTGCCGGAGGCCGCGGGGACGTCGTCGAGGGACCCGAACAGCATCAGTACGGCGGCGCGGCGGACCCGCTCTCCCGGCTCCACTGTCAGTTCACGCCAGCGCGGATCCGGCGCGGGGGCCGTTCCCGCCGCGACCGCTGCCGCCAGATCGATGAGGTCCTTGCGGGCCGTCACCGAGGCTTCCTCTGCGAGTCCATCCGGATTTCCGCGGCCCGGTGGGTCTCGGCGAGAAGCTTCGCGAGCAGCTCCTCCTGGCCCGGCGCCAGCTCGTACTTCAGCAGCTTCTTCGCCTTCTCCGGATCCGTCTCCCCCATCCCGTAGCTGGGACACCAGTTGGCCACCGGGCAGGCCCCGCAGGCCGGTTTCCGGGAATGGCAGACCCGTCGGCCATGGAACACGACCCGGTGCGACAGCATGGTCCAATCCTTCGGTTCGAACAGTTCAGCGACGTCGAACTCGATCTTGACGGGATCATCTGAGTCCGTCCAGCCGAACCGCCTCGCCAGCCGGCCGAAGTGGGTGTCAACAGTGATGCCGGGGACGCCGAACGCGTTACCGAGGACGACGTTGGCGGTTTTCCGCCCGACGCCGGGCAGCGTCACCAGGTCTTCCAGGCGTCCGGGCACCTCGCCGTCGTACTCATCCACCAGCCGGTTGCTCAGCGCCAGCAGGCTCCGGGCCTTCGCCCGGAAGAACCCTGTGGGCTTGATGATGGCCTCCAGCTCAGCCTGATCCGCCTCGGCCAGGCTCCGCGCGTCCGGGTAACGGGCGAACAGCAGTTGGGTGATCTGGTTAACCAGCACGTCCGTGGTCTGCGCCGAGAGTACGGTCGCCACCACAAGTTCGAAGGGATTGCGGAAATCCAGTTCAGCGTGCGCGTACGGATACTGCTCCGCCAGCGCCCGGTTGATCCGGCGGGCGCGCCGCTTGAGTCCCAGCAGGGACTCGCCGGCAGCCTTCAGCCCGGCGGGCCGGGGGCTGGACTGCCGGGAGCCGGCCTGTCGAGGGCTAACCTGCCCGGGACTGCCTGGCGCTGATTCTTCCGCGGTGGCCACCGGCGTCCTGCTAACCGCGTTCGATATTGCTGAGGTCCCGGAGCACGCCGACCCGGCCGTCGGTGTGCTGCACCACGAATTCGCTGCCCCGGTCTTCCAAGGCCAGGACCCAGGCGCCGGGTTCGATGACGAACGCAGGAACACCGGTGACTTCGTCGACAGCCGTGCGGGGCTGGGCGACGGCGAACCAGAAGGCCTCCTGTACCGTCCGGGGCTGGTTCGATGCTGTGCGCTGCGCCGGATCGACGGTTGCACCGATCGGCTCCTGGGCGCGCACCTGGGGGTTGACGGTAGTCGGCGCGCTGGTGCTTGCAGCTGGCGGCACCTCCGCCGCGCGGGTCTCTTCGGCAGCCGCTGTGGCGCGCTCTGCGGCGGCCGGCGTCGTGGCAGCTGCGGCCGGGGCCGTCGTCGAGGAGGCCGTGGCGGCCGGAACCACGCCGGAAAGCTGCGTGGCCGGGGCGCCCGTTGCCGTGGCGCCGTGCCCCGAGGAGGGAACGGCGTGGGGTGCCGCCTCGGCCTGCGCCGGCGGGGTCTGCGAAGCCGCGGGCTCCGGAGAGCCGGCCGCTACAGCGGTGGCTCCCCCGGAACCGCCAGCGGCGGTGCCGCGAACGGCGTCGTCCGAAGCTGGGACGCGCGGTTCGGCGTCGCGCGGCTCGGCGTCGCGCTCGGCCGGGGCAGGCGTTGCCGCCGGACCGCCCGGGCGTATCCGCTTAGCCCAGCCCGAAACGGTCTCCTTACCGCGTCCCTGGTCCTTCGCTTCCTTCGCCTCGGCCGGAGCCTTAGGAGTGCGGGGCTTGCGGACCGGCGCCGCCGCGTCGCGGGCGGCCACATGCGCAGGGGTTTCCGCGCGGTCCAGGAAGTCCCCGGCGAGGTACGGGACAAAGCGGGCGAGGACGGTTCCTGCAAAGAGTCCCAGTGCACCTACGAGGGCCAGGAGCATGCTGGGCACATAAGCAACCGCCACGGCGAGGAAGAAGAACGCGACGGCGAAGGACGCCACCACGGAGGCGAACTGGTCCACGGACAACGAGCCGATCCGCATCTTCGTTCCGGGGCTGAGGCGGCGTGCGACGAACAGGGCGCAGACAATCAACGGCAGCAGGATGCCAAGGCCCAGAAAGAACAGACTCCCCAGGTTCCACAGGTTGTAGCGGATGGCAAACATCGGAATCAGCGAGGCGATGAACAGAATCAGCGTGGAGCCGAAAACGGTCAGATCCCGGACGGTGAACGGACCAAGGACTGCCTCGTTCCTCATGCCCGGCTTTCCCTTTGCCTTGTCCGCCGTGAAACGGGGAGCGTCCCCGAAGCCGGCAGGACGGGCGGGTCCTGAACCGCCGTCGGAAGGCGCGTGGAGCTGCCCGTTATCTTGCTCGTTCATTCTTGTTCTCCTTAGCATGGCGCAACCCTGGACGGCGCCGCGGAACGGCAGACGGACCTGGGTCCGCGGGCGGCCCTGGCGCCCCCATCGGATGTCGCAACTCCTTCCCAGCCTAGCCAAGTGGCCGGGTGATCACTAGCTGACAAGCCGTGCGGAGCGGTGCCATTCGGCGCTCAACAAACACCGTTTACGGCTCCCGGTGTGACTGGGCACACCATATGGCGCACTAGGTATTAGTGTTTGTTGCGGAACAGTTCTAGCGGAACGCCCGTGATCGACCCGCCGTCCGACGTCGCCCCTGGCGGCCCGGCGCGGAGGAGAACCGGACGCCCCGCGCAGCACGGATCGATGAATGATGAGGTTCACCATGTCTCAGCAGACCCCCGACGCCACGACCACCCAGGCCTCCGGCAGCACGGCTTCGGCCAGCACGCCCCAGCAGGGTGACGCGTTTGAAAACCTGTCGCACGAGAACCGCAAATTTGCGCCCTCGGAGGAGTTCGCCCGCAACGCCGTGGTCACCGCTGCCGACTACGCGGAGGCTGACGCAGACCGCCCCGCCTTCTGGGCCAAGCAGGCCCGCGACCTCCTCAGCTGGGACAAAGACTTCACCGAAACACTCGACTGGACCAACCCTCCGTTCGCGAAATGGTTCGTCGGCGGTGAAATCAACGCCGCGTACAACGCACTGGACCGCCATGTGGAGAACGGGCACGGGGACAGGGTGGCGATTTACTTCGAGGGTGAACCGGGTGACACCCGGACCTACACCTATGCCCAGCTGACCGAAGAGGTGAAGAAGGCGGCGAACGCCTTCGAATCCCTCGGCGTGGCCAAGGGTGACCGCGTGGCCGTCTACCTGCCCATGATTCCTGAAGCCGTGATCACGCTGCTGGCGTGTGCACGGATCGGCGCCATCCATTCGGTCGTGTTCGGCGGGTTCTCCGCCGAGGCCCTGCGCTCCCGGATTGACGACGCCGAGGCCAAGCTCGTGGTCACTGCGGACGGCACCTACCGCCGGGG
Source organism: Arthrobacter sp. B3I9 (assembly GCF_030816935.1). Classification (NCBI taxonomy): domain Bacteria; kingdom Bacillati; phylum Actinomycetota; class Actinomycetes; order Micrococcales; family Micrococcaceae; genus Arthrobacter; species Arthrobacter sp. B3I9. Next base: position 991,777 of record NZ_JAUSYO010000001.1, on the reverse strand, counting down.
CAAGCCCAGCGCCCTGAAGCCGGCGGTCGACGAAGCCCTGGGGCACAGCGGCCATACGGTCGAGAACGTCGTCGTCGTCAAGCGCAACGGCGAGAAGGTGGACTGGACGGAGGGCCGCGACCACTGGTGGGAGGACACGGTGGGGCTGGCTTCCCCGGAGCATGCCGCAGTGGGGCACGACTCCGAGCACCCTCTTTTCATCCTCTACACCTCTGGCACGACCGGCAAGCCCAAGGGCATCCTGCACACCACCGGCGGCTTCCTTACCCAGACCGCCTACACGCACAAGGCAGTCTTCGACCTGCACCCGGAGACGGACGTCTACTGGTGCACCGCCGACGTCGGCTGGGTCACCGGGCATTCCTACGTTGCCTACGCGCCGCTCATCAACGGAGCCACCCAGGTCATGTACGAGGGCACCCCGGATTCCCCGCACCAGGGCCGCTGGTGGGAGATCGTGGAAAAGTACAAGGTCTCCATCCTTTACACCGCCCCGACCGCGATCCGCACCTTCATGAAGTGGGGCAAGGAGATCCCGGCGAAGTACGACCTCTCCTCGATCCGTGTCCTCGGTTCCGTGGGCGAACCCATCAATCCCGAAGCCTGGATGTGGTACCGCGAGGTCATTGGCGGCAACGCCGGAAAGAACGGCGAACGGAAAGAGGTCCCGGCCCCGGTCGTGGACACCTGGTGGCAGACCGAGACCGGCGCCCAGATGATCGCCCCGCTTCCTGGCGTCACTGCCGCGAAGCCCGGCTCCGCACAGGTTCCGCTCCCCGGCATTGCTGTGGATGTGGTGGATGAGCTTGGCGAATCCGTACCCAACGGCCATGGCGGCTTCCTGGTGATCCGCGAACCGTGGCCGGCCATGCTCCGCGGCATCTGGGGCGACCCGGAGCGCTTCAAGGAAACCTACTGGTCCCGCTTCGAGACCATGTACTTCGCCGGTGACGGTGCGAAGAAGGACGAGGACGGGGACGTCTGGCTGCTCGGGCGGGTGGACGACGTGATGAACATTTCCGGACACCGCCTCTCCACCGCCGAGATCGAGTCCGCCCTGGTCAGCCACCCCGCGGTCGCGGAGGCCGCCGTCGTCGGGGCAACGGACGAGACCACCGGCCAGGCCGTCGTCGCGTTCGTGATCCTGCGCGGGGACGCCGTGGACTCCGGTGACGCGATGGTCAAGGAACTGCGCGACCACGTGGGTAAGGAAATCGGTCCGATCGCCAAGCCCAAGACCATCATGGTGGTGCCGGAACTGCCGAAGACCCGCTCCGGCAAGATCATGCGCCGCCTGCTGAAGGACGTCGCGGAAGGACGCGAAGTCGGCGATGCCACCACCCTTGCCGACAACACTGTGATGTCCCAGATTGCGCAGTCGCTGAGGAAGTAGCGGTTGGGACGCGGCCGGCGGCAGCAGAGGAAATCCCGGGCTCCCTGCGATACATTGGCAGGCATGAGCGAAGCCACCCCTGCCGGCGCCGGCCGCGGCACCATCCTGGTCCTCAACGGACCGAACCTGAATTTGCTCGGCACCCGCGAACCGGAGAAGTACGGCACGGCCACCCTGGCCGACGTCGAACAACTCGCGAAGGACGCCGCGGTGGCCCACGGACTGGAGGTCGAGTGTTTCCAGTCCAACCATGAAGGCGCCCTGATCGACGCCATCCATGCAGCCCGCGGCAAGGCGATGGGTATCGTCATCAACGCCGGCGCGTACACGCACACCTCGGTCGCGATCCGGGACGCGATTTCCGCGGTGCATCTGCCGACGGTCGAGGTCCATATCACCAACGTCCATGCCCGGGAGGAATTCCGGCACCGCTCGTACCTCTCGGACGTCAGCCGGGCGGTGATTGCCGGGGCCGGAGTCCTTGGCTACCGCTTCGCCGTCGACTACCTCGCCGGGTTACAGACCAGCCAGGACTGAGCATGTCGCCCGAGCAGCCGGCAACCGCGGACTGGTACCGGCATTTCGGCACCTTCGATGCTCCGGGCAACTCGGAGTGCTATGCCCGGTGGGCCGTGGGCATCGCCGATGATACCGAGCTGATCCGGCGCATCGACCGGTGGCCCTACAGCAAGCGCCAGCCACTGCTCGTGCTGGCTGCGGCCCGCTATCTTGGTGCCCAGATCAGCCCCTACCGGGAGTTCCGGCAGTTCCTGGATGAGCACTGGGACGATGTTTCCCGGGTCGTGCTGTCCCGCTCCACGCAAACGAACGAGGCCGGCCGTTGCGCCACACTTCTGCCTTCGCTGGCGGGGATCGCCGCCGCCGAGGGACGGCCGCTTGCGCTGATCGAAGTCGGCGCCTCAGCCGGACTGGCCCTCTTTCCGGACCGCTACGGTTACGAGTTCCGCGCCTCCGCCGGCGATTTCGGTGAAAGCCCCGGCGCCGCGACGACGCTGTCTCCCGCCGGGGCGGAACCCGGCACGTTTCCGGTCCTGGGCTGCACCACCACCGGCCCGGTGCCCCTTCCCGCCGAGCTGCCCCGGGTGGTGTGGCGCGCCGGAATCGACCTTCATCCGCTCGATATCCGCGATCCGGACGACGTCGCCTGGCTGCAGGCCCTCATCTGGCCCGAGCAGGAGTTCCGCCGCGAGCGGTTGCGGCAAGCCATCGCCATTGCCCGGGCGGAGCCGCCAGTGCTCGTCGCCGGGGACCTCAACGAAGAACTGCTCGCCCTCGTGGCGCAGGCGCCCCCGGACGCCGCGCTGGTGGTGTTCCACAGCGCCGTCATGGCCTATCTGGACGCCGGCGCCCGGGAACGGTTCCGCGGGACGATGGCGGGCCTTGCCGCACACCGCCGCTGCCACTGGCTGTCCAACGAGGGGCACACGGTGGTCATCCAGGCGGACGGTTCCAGCGTTGTTCCGGAAATGGATGACGCCCGGCTCCAGGGCCGGTTCCTCTTGCTGCACAACGGCGATCCCGTCGCCATCACCGGACCGCACGGCCAAAGCCTGGAATGGCTCCAGCTGCCTACTTCCTGATGCACTGCCCCGCGGAGACGGGGTTGTCGAGTCCCGGCGCCCGGGCGGCCACCGGACCCAGATCCGCCATCGTGATCGCGAAGCCGAGCGAGGACCCGGTCGTCGACTTGGCAAACACGACGCCGGCGACCTGTCCGTCCGTGGTCAGCAGGGGCCCTCCGGAGTTGCCAGGCTGCACGTCTCCGGCCAGGCGGTAAACGTCCTCCGGCGCCGCGTTGTTGCCGTAGATGTCCGGGACGAGCACGGTGGTGATGTCCTGCACCGTCGCGGGTTTGGACTGGAACGGACCGCCGTGGGGATAGCCGGCAAACGCCGCCGGGCTGCCGGGCGGAAGATCGGAACCGAGCGGCAGCGGGGAGGAGCGCAGCCCGTCCACCGCCAGGACCGCGAGGTCGTGCTGGCTGTCGAAGTACACGACGCGTCCGGGGAGGGCGCCACCGCCGGGGACCTCGATGACGGGCTCCGCCACGCCGGCGACGACGTGAGCGTTGGTCACCACCCGGGACGGGGACACCACGAAGCCGGTGCCGGTCTGGTTCTGTCCGCATTGATAAGCGGTTCCCACGATCTTCAGGACGGAGTCCGCGGCGGCGTTCAGTGCAGGGGTGTCGGTGCTGGCATCCGGGACGGACACGGGCTGGCCCTCGGCGAAGCCCTCGAAAAGCGTAGGGATCCCCTCGCCGATGACGGCAGACCGGAGCTGCGCCATCGACGCCTTGATGGGGACCGGCGTCACGCCGTCGATGAACCGGATCACCTTGGACTCGGCGATCTGCTGGGACACAAACGGAACGCCCAGGGCACCAATGCTGAAGGCCAGCAACGACATCATGAGGGCCGACACGACCACGTTCACTCCGCCGCCGACCACCCGGTCCACGGCCCGGAGCGGGCGGATCTTCACGACGTTGCGGATCCTGCGCCCGATCATGGTACCGAGGGCGTGGCCCAGGACCATCAGCACCACAGCGGTGGCGACGACGGCAGCCAGCCGCCAGCCGGCGTCGTCCACAAGGTCACTGACTACCGGGACGGAAAGGAATGCGGCCACCGCGCCCGCGGCGAAGCCGGCAATGCCGCCAAGGGTCACCAGGAAGCCGTTGCGCAGGCCATAGATCAGGTAGGACAGCAGCGTCAGGAGCAATGCCAGGTCCAGGATGGTCATGCCGAACACTGGGCCTCCTTTGGGGCGGGTAGAAAGTAATTCTACCGGCGGGGCCGACGGTTTACCGCGCGCCGGAGGGCAGCCGGGGCGCGGGTGCCGAATACCCCCGGGGTTGGCAACGGCGGTTCCATTTCGCGCGTTTCGGTGCCAACTACGTCACAGGAGCGCCAAAATTCTGGAAGAATGGCTGAAGCGCCCCAGCCGACACAGTAAGTCAGGAGATTTCATGGACATCGAGGTATTGCGCCGCGCACCACTTTTCGCCACGCTCGACGACGAGGCGTTCCGTCTGCTGACGGACGAACTCACCGAGGTGGACCTCTCACGCGGAGCCTCGGTATTCCGGGAAGGCGATCAGGGTGACCAGTTGTACTTCATCGTCTCCGGCAAGGTGAAGCTTGGCCGGACCTCTCCGGACGGCCGCGAATCGCTCCTGGCCATCCTTGGCCCCGGCGAGCTGTTCGGCGAGATGGCCTTGTTTGATCCGAGCCCGCGGACGGCAACCGCGACGGCCGTGTCCGAAACCCGCCTCGCGGGGCTGAAGAATGAAAGCCTCAACGCGCTCCTGCGCACCCGTCCTGAGGTGTCCGCACAGCTGCTGCAGGCCCTGGCACGCCGCCTCCGCCGCACCAACGACTCCCTCTCCGACCTCGTCTTCTCCGACGTGCCCGGCCGAGTGGCCAAAGCGCTGCTGGACCTGGCCGACCGTTTCGGGCGTCCCGCGACCGACGGCGTCCTGGTGGCCCACGAGCTCACGCAGGAAGAACTGGCCCAGCTGGTCGGCGCGTCCCGCGAGACCGTGAACAAAGCCCTCGCCGAGTTTGTCCAGCGCGGCTGGCTGCGCCTGGAGGCCCGCGCCGTCGTCATCCTCGACATGCAGCGCCTCCGGCAGCGCTCCCGCTAGCAGCAGCAAGCAGCATCACGAAGGCCGGCCCGGCGAACGGGACCGGCCTTCGGTGTTTAAACTTGCGGACCCTTCAGCGGGGCAAGTCCAATGGCTGGGCCCGTGACGGAACATGCTCAGTCCTGACACCGGCTACGCGGGACACGCCCGGTCCTGACACCGGGCTGCGCGGGACATGCCCAGTCCTGGCACCGGGCTGCGCGGGACATGCCCAGTCCTGGCGTCGAGGAGTGGAGATAATGCCGCTATGTCCATTGGCCAGGCCCAGGGCGGAGCATGTCCCCTGCGGGCAGGAGCAGAGGAGGGCATGTCCATTGGCCAGGCCCAGGACGGAGCATGTCCGGGCGTCTCTGCGCCGGTGCCCGGGCCGTGGCTCATACGTGCCGGGTCAGCGTTCCCGCTGGGGCTCCCCCGCGACGGTGGTCGCGGCTTCCACCTCGAGCATGAGGGTGCCGTCCTCTTCCTCAACGAGCTTGGGCTGGTAGACGTGGGCTTTGCGCTTGTAGCTCAGGTACGCGATGCAGCCGTTGGCGGCGGCCATTTTCTCCAGCATGATCTCGGAGCCCGGAACGAGGAGCTGGCTCAGGGGCAGCCCGACGGTGTTGGCCTGGCCCACCTCGTCGCCCAGGGCCGTGGTGTCGCGCTCGTTAATGAGCTTTCGGACGCTTAGCCACCGCCCCCAGACACCCTTGCTCGCCAGCAGCGAGGGCTGCTGGTTCATCGGGACCGTGGCCGCGAAGTAGCGGGTATTGAAACGACGGTGTGCAAAGTCCGGGCTGAGCCAGTTGACCAGCGGCTTCAGCAGGTCAGTCCGCACCGACAGACCGCGCTTAGCCAACACCTCGGTGAAGGATTTCTCCTGCCCGGCCACGGCTTCGCGTGCACGCATCCACTCCGGGGTGGACGTCCCCTCCACGGTGCTCGACAGGTCCGGTCCGGCCAACAGGACGCCGGTCTCCTCGAAGAGCTCACGGATGGCGCCCACCACGTGGCGGCGCACCAGCCCGACGTCGTCCGTTCCCAGCTGCTCGGCCCAGTGCTTGGGCGAGGGGCCCAGCCAGCCGATGGCGTCGTCGTCGGAGGCCTCAAGGGACCCGCCCGGAAAGGCGACGACACCCAGCGGCGAGGACCCCGGTCGGTAACCCAGCCAGGTCTCCAGCCCCATCGGGGAATCCCGCAGGAGGACCACCGAGGACGCGTACCGGGCCGCACGGGGCGTTCGTTCGCCGTGCTCAAGCCAGCTGCGAGCCGCCCCCTCCAGATCGGCGGGAAGAACGAACAGTCGGCGGGCTAGCTTAGGCAAGGGAAGCGACCGGGCCTCTAGGCGAATTCGGCTATGAGTTCGACCTCAACGGGAGAGTCGAGCGGCAGAACAGCGACGCCGACGGCGGACCGCGCGTGCTGCCCGGCGTCGCCGAAAACCTGGCCCAGCAGTTCCGAGGCACCGTTGATGACGCCCGGCTGTCCCGTGAAGGAGGGGTCGGAGGAGACGAAACCGACCACCTTGACGATCCGCGTGATGCGGTCCAGGTCGCCAATGACGCTCTTCACTGCGGCCAGGGCGTTCACGGCGCACACGGCGGCGAAGTCCCGCGCTGCATCGGGGGAAACGGTCGGCTCGTCCGAGGTTCCTTCCGTGCCGGCGGAGACTTTGCCCGTGGCCTGGAGCTTGCCGTCAATGAACGGCAACTGCCCGGAGGTGTAGACATGGTTGCCGGAGACGACCGCCGGGACGTAGGCGGCCACCGGGGCGGCGACCTCGGGCAATTTCAGCCCGAGCTCGGCCAGGCGCTGTTCGACGGCGGACGTTGCGGCGGAGGCATTGGCGGCAGGGTTCTGCTGCTGGGCGGGGAAGGCTGAGGCGTCCGGCGCGGCCGCTGCTGGGGTGCTCATGGCTACTGCTTCTCCCGCTTCAGGTAGGCCACGAGGCCGTTTCCGTCCGGGCCGGGAACAACCTGGACAAGCTCCCAGCCGTCGTCCCCCCACTGGTCCAGGATCTGCTTTGTGGCATGGATAATGAGCGGAATCGTGGCGTACTCCCATTTGGTCATGAGCGTAAGCCTAGTACTTGCCGGTAAAGTGGAAAACATGGCGACTGGCAAAAACCCTATATTCAACACGGCCACCACCCTCGGAAAGATCTTTCTTTTCCTGGGCGTGAGCGCCATTTGTGGCGTCCTGGTGGCGGGGCTGCTGGTCCCGGCCGCTGCCGTTTCCGGCAGCGCGGCGAGCGGGTCGATCAAGTTCTTTGATACCCTCCCGGCCGAACTGCAGGTGGATCCGCCGAGCCAGTCCACCACCGTGCTGGCCGCGGACGGCAGCGTCATCGCCAACCTTTATGCCGAGAACCGCACGAAGGTGTCCCTGGACCAGATGTCGCCGTTCATCAAGGATGCGGTGATCGCCATCGAGGACAACCGCTTCTACGAGCACGGCGGCGTGGACACCACCGGCATCATGCGCGCGCTCGTCAGCACCGCCCGCGGCAACAAGCAGGGCGCGTCGACGATCACGCAGCAGTACGTCAACAACGTCATCAACTCCTCCCTCGAGGCCGAGGGCAAGGGCGACCAGGTTCTCCTGAACGGCGTCAACAAGGGTGTCGGGGACAAGCTCCGCGAGATGAAGCTGGCCATCGCGCTGGAAAAGAAGTACTCCAAGGAGCAGATCCTTGAGGGCTACCTGAACATCGTGTTCTTCAACCGTGACGCGTACGGCATTGAAGCCGCCTCAAAGTTCTTCTTCAGCACCACGGCCAAGGACCTCACGCTGCCGCAGGCCGCACTGCTGGCCGGCGTCGTGAACAGCCCGTCGTTCTACGATCCCATCACCAATCCGGAAAACGCCAAGAACCGGCGGGACCTCGTGCTCAACGCGATGCTCAGCACCGGAAAGATCAAGCAGGCCGACTACGACGCCGCCGTCGCCACCCCGGTCGAAACCAAGGTCACCCCGGCGCGGCAGGGTTGCGCGTACTCGACGACGGCCCCGTATTTCTGCGACTATGTGCTCCACCTGCTCCTGAACAACCCCGCGTACGGCGCCGACGCCGACGAGCGGACCAAGAAGGTCTTCCGCGGCGGCCTGACCATCAAGACCACCCTCGATCCGAAGGCCCAGGCCGCGGCGCAGGCCCAGGTTGACGGATCCGCCGGCGCCAACCCGGACAAGTGGGGTGCGGCCCTTGTTTCCGTCCAGCCGGGCACCGGCAAGATCACCAACATGGCCCAGAACACCGTGTGGTTCCCCGCCGACGGCAAATTCGATTCCCAGCTGAACTTCAGCGTCGACCAGTACGACGCCCAGGGGAACGACCTGAACGGCCTCGGCGGTGCCCAGCCGGGCTCCACCATGAAGCCCTTCACGTTCGCCGAATGGCTGAACGAGGGTAAGTCGATGAACACCATCCTCAACGGGGCCGTCCGCCGGTATCCGCTGAACTTCAGGTGGCGGAACTCCTGCGGCGTGACCACCGGCGCTTACAACACCGCCGAAAAGGGTCTCGGCGCGGCAGAGGACCTGCAGAACGCTGACGAGAACCACTACCGGTACATGACGGTGCTGGAGGGCCTCTACAACTCGATCAACACCATCACCTTCGCGTCCGCCTCCCAGCTGGACTTCTGCGGCATCCAGAAGACCGTCGACTCGGTGGGTCTCCACTCCGGCCTGCCCGCACGGGACAAAGACGGAAGGCCCATGCGCGATAGCTCGGGCAAGCTCACCGACCCCAATCCGAAGGTCAACATGTTCACCACGGCCAACCTGCTGGGCTCGACGCAGACCTCGCCGCTGACCATGGCGACCGCCTTCGCCACCTTCGCCAATGACGGCAAGTACTGCGAGCCGATCGCCATCACCGAGGTGACGGACCAGACAGGCGCGCAACTCCCCGCCCAGACCACGAGCTGCCGCGACGCGCTCACGCCCGAGGTTGCCCGCGGCGTGAACTACGCGCTCCAGGAAGTCCTTAACCGCGGCTCCGGCGCGTTGATCCAGCCGCGGATCTCCACCCGCACCTCCTTCCCGATCGCGGCCAAGACCGGTACCTCGAACAACAACGGTTCCACCTGGGTGGTGGGCCACACCAGCGGCCTCGCGACCGCTTCCTGGTTCGGCGACGCACTGGGTGACCAGGGGCGGGCGGGCCAGAACGTCACCGTGAACGGCAAGTTCTACAGGGGGATCGACGGCTACATGATCGCAGGTCCGCAGTTCTCGAACTTCATGTCGGCCGTGGCCCCGGCGTACGGGACAAACCCGTTCCCGGCCCCGCCGTCGAACCTGGTCGGCGGGCAGGCCCCGGCGCCCATCCAACGTCCCACCATGCCGCCCGCGACGAAGGAATCGGTTCCCGCTCCCACTGTGCCCACCGAGAACCCGGAGCCGTCCCCGAGCGCCAGCGACAACTCCAGCGACAAGAAGAAGTAGCCATGGACGGGGGAATGACTTTGGCAGGCCGCGTCCGGAGCGTCGGGCGCGGCCTGGCCGCAACCGCTGCATTCGGCGCCGCCGCCGGTGCCGCAGCCGCAGGCTACGGGATGTGGGAAAAGAACCAGTTCGTCCTGCGCGAGGAATCGCTGGCCATTCTCCCGGCGGGCCACGGACCGATCCGGGTGCTGCATCTCAGTGACATCCACTTCGTGCCCGGCCAGCGCCGGAAGGCCGGGTGGCTCGCCTCGCTGGCGGACCTGGCGCCTGACCTGGTCGTAAACACCGGCGACAACCTCAGCCATGCCAAGGCGGTGGATCCGCTGCTGGAGGCGCTGCAGCCCCTGATGCGGTTCCCGGGCGTCTTCGTGCCCGGGTCCAACGACTACTTTGCACCGACGCTCAAGAACCCCGCATCCTACCTGCGGGGGCCGTCGGGCGAGCGCCAGAACGCCGTCGAACTGGACTGGCCACGGCTCCGCTCCGGCTTCGGAATGGGCGGCTGGGTGGACCTCACCAACAGGACCCAGTCGCTGGTGGTCAAGGGCCTGCGTGTGGATTTCTCCGGAGTGGACGATCCGCACCTGGGCCGAGAGCGCTACGCCGGCTGGCCGCGCGGCACCAGGGGCCAGGACGCGTCCGCACACCTGCGCATTGCCGTCGCCCATGCCCCGTACCAGCGCGTCCTGGACCACTTCACCGAGGACGGTGCGGACCTGCTGTTCGCCGGACACACCCACGGCGGCCAGATCTGCCTCCCGGGCTACGGCGCCCTGGTGTCCAACTGCGACCTGCCCACCTGGCGGGCCAGGGGGTTGAACGAGTGGCACAGCAACGGACGCACGACGCCGGTAAACGTTTCCGGCGGCATCGGCACCTCGCGCTTCGCCCCCGTCCGTATCGCCTGCAGGCCCGAGGCCGTGCTGCTGAACCTCACGTCCCGCTCCTGATCCCTTCCCGCGGCGGACATCCCTGCCCCGGTACCGGCGGCAGAGTCCGGACGCCCTGTGATTTCCTGTGACCCCGTCACCCGATGGCCTAGGGTAGTTGCTACAGGAAACTACATCCAGTTGCGTTAGATACTCCGCAGGTACGTTTGAAGAAGCAGGCATGGCCACGCAGACTCCCTTTTTCTCTTCCATCAGCCGCCTTTACCCGCACGTCAGGCCGATCCTGCCGCGACTCGTCCTGGGCCTGCTCAGCGCGCTGCTCGCCAGCGTCGTGGCCCTCACCATCCCGCAGGTCCTCCGCGTCCTGGTCAATGAATCCCTCCGTCCCGGCGGGCGCGCCGATGCGGTCTGGAGCGCCTCCCTCGTGATCCTTGGCCTGGGTGTGGCGGAGGCCGGCCTGGTGGCGCTCCGGCGGCAGTTTGTCATCAACCCGGCCACAACGGTGGAGACCCGGATGCGGGTGTCCCTGTACGGCCACCTGCAGGACCTCACGGTGTCCTTCCATGACCGCTGGGGATCGGGCCAACTGCTCTCCCGCGCCATGACAGACCTGAACTTCCTGCGCCGCTGGATGGCCTTCGGCGCCATCATGCTCGTGGTCACCACCCTGACCGTGGTGATCGGCGTCGTCGTGATGTTCTCGATGAGCTGGCAGCTGGCCCTGATTTTCCTCGCCGCCGCGGTGCCGATCATGATCTACGGCTTCCGCTTCCGCACCCGGTACAGCAAGGTGGCACGCCGCAGCCAGGACCAAGCCGGGGACCTTGCCACGACGGTTGAAGAGTCCGTGCACGGCATCCGGGTCCTCAAAGCATTCGGCCGCAGCCGGGAGGCGCTGGAGAACTTCAACGAACAGGCCGAAGAGCTCCGCCAGACCGAGATCGCCAAAGCAAAACACCTGGCCGTCTTCAGCCTGGTGGTCACCCTGCTGCCCGAGCTCGCCCTCGGCTCCGGACTCGTCGTCGGCGTGCTGCTGGCTTCCAACGGAGATCTCAGCATCGGATCCCTCGTGGCGTTCTTCGCCACCGCCGCCGTGATTGCCGCACCGGTCGAGTTCTGCGGCATGCTGCTGGCCATGGCACTTACCGCCAAGACTGCCATCGACCGCCATTACGAGGTCATGGACGCAATGAACACCATCACCAGCCCCGAGGACCCGCGCCGTCCCGACGTGCTCAAAGGCGCGGTGAGCTTCCGCAACGTTGCCTTCGCCTTCCAGGACGCCCCGGACAAGCCGATCCTCAAGGACATCACCCTGGACATCGCACCGGGTGAGACCATGGCGCTGGTCGGCATCACAGGCAGCGGCAAAAGCGCGCTGCTCCAGCTGGTCCCCCGGCTCTACGAAGTGACTGCCGGCGCGATCACGATCGACGGCGTGGACCTGCGCGAGTTCAGCGTCGAGGAACTGCGCACCGTCGTCGCAGTGGCCTTCGAAGACACCACCCTGTTCTCCAGTTCGGTGCGGCACAACGTCCTCCTCGGCGCCCCGGGCGCCAGCTCGGAGGCGCACCGCGAGGAAGCGAACCGCGACGAGGCGCTGGAAGAAGCGCTCGACGTCGCGCAGGCCCACTTCGCCTACTCGCTGCCCGACGGGGTGGACACGCTGATCGGCGAGGAAGGACTCAGCCTCTCCGGCGGCCAACGCCAGCGCATCGCCCTGGCCCGCGCCATCGCTGCCCGCCCCAAGGTGCTGGTCCTCGACGATCCGCTGTCCGCTCTGGACGTCAACACGGAGGAACGGGTCGAGCACAGGCTGCGGGAGGTCCTTGCGGACACCACCACGTTGATCGTCGCCCACCGCCCGTCCACCGTGGCGCTGGCGGACCGGGTGGCGCTTCTCAAGGACGGCCGGATCGCCGCCGTCGGGACCCACGCCGAGCTGCTGGCGCGGGACAGCCACTACCGCTACGTCATCGCCAGCCTGGACCCCGAGCCCCGGGACCTGGACTCGGAACTGCACGACCCGGACCTGTCAGACCTCGACGCGGAGGAGATCTCCCGATGAGCAGCGCCACTTTCGGCACCGCAAACGAGGACAACGCGCACCTGTCCAAGAGCGAGAGCAGGACCGTCCGGCGCCGCTCCCTGGCCTTGCTGCGGTCCTTGATCCGGCCGGTCCTCCGCCGCTTCTGGCTGACCATCGCCGCCGTCGTGCTGTCCCAGGCGGCGCGGGCGGCAGGCCCGGCGCTGATCGCCTTCGGCATCGACCGGGCCCTCCCCGCCCTCCGGGCCGGTGACAGCCTCCCGCTGGCGCTCACCGGTGCCTCCTACCTTGCGGCCGCCCTCGCGACCGCGGGCCTCACGGCTTTGTATGTGACCTCGACGGCGAAGCTCAGCCAGGCGATGCTGCTCGACCTGCGCGTCCGGGTTTTCCGGCAGACGCAGCGGCTGAGCCTGGAGTTCCACGAGAAGTACACCTCGGGGCGGATCATCGCCCGGCAGACCTCGGACCTCGAGGCCCTCCGGGAGCTGCTGGACTCCGGGGTCAGTTCCCTCGCGTCCGGGCTGTTGTTCATGGTGTTCACGGCCGCAACGGTGTTCGCCCTGGACTGGCGCAGCGGCCTGCTGGTGCTGGCAGCAGGCGTTCCGATGTACTTCCTGGCCCGCTGGTACCAGAACCACTCCCAGATAGTCTTCCGCGAATCGCGCGTGGTGTCCGCTCGGCTGATCGTGCACTTCGTCGAGACCATGACCGGCATCCGCGCCGTCAAGGCCTTCCGCAAAGAACGCGAGAACTCGGCCCGCTACTCGGAACTCGCCGACGACTACCGCAAGGTCACCGTCCGGTCGATCAACCTCAACGGCATCTTCCAGCCCGGCCTGGTGCTGATCGGCAACGTCTGCGTCGCCGTCGTGCTGCTCTTCGGCGGCTTCCGGGTGCTGGGCGGGGAGCTCGCCGTCGGCGTGCTGCTGGCCCTGATCCTGTCCACCAAACGCTTCTTCCAGCCCGTCGACCAGATGGCGATGTTCTACAACTCCTTCCAGAGCGCCCAGGCCGCGCTGGAGAAGGTGTCCGGCCTGCTGGAGGAAATCCCCACCGTCCGGCCGCCCGAGAACCCGGTGGCACTCCGCGACGCGAAGGGCACCATCGACTTCAGCGGGGTTGAATTCCGCTACGGTGACGGTCCGGTGGTCATCCCGACCCTGGACCTGCACATCCCCGCCGGCCAGACCGTGGCCCTGGTCGGCCAGACCGGAGCCGGCAAATCGACCCTCGCCAAGCTCATTGCCCGGTTCTATGACGTCACCTCCGGGTCCCTCTCGCTCGACGGCGTCGACCTGCGCCAGCTCGCGACGGCGGACCTGCGGCGGAACATCGTGATGGTCACCCAGGAGGCGTTCCTGTTCAGCGGCTCCGTGGCGGACAACATCGCCCTGGGCCGGCCCGAGGCCTCGCGGCAGGAGATCGAGGATGCCGCCCGGGCCGTGGGGGCCCACGAGTTCATCCAGGAACTCCCGGAGGGCTACGACACCGACGTCAACAAGCGCGGCGGCCGGGTCTCCGCCGGGCAGCGCCAGCTGATCAGCTTCGCCCGGGCCTTCCTGGCGCGCCCGGCCGTGTTGATCCTCGATGAGGCGACGTCCTCGCTGGACATCCCGTCCGAACGGCTCGTGCAGAACGGCCTTGCCCGGCTCCTGCAGGGCAACGGCAGCCACGACGGCCGGACCGCGCTCATCATCGCGCACCGGCTGTCCACGGTGGAGACCGCCGCCCGGGTCCTGGTGGTGCACGACGGGCGCGTGGTCGAGGACGGAACGCCGGAGCAGCTGATCGGCGGCTGCGGGCGCTTCGCCAGGCTCCACGGGGCATGGCGGGATTCGCTGGTGTGAACCGCCGGCCGCGGCCGCGGGCCTCGTCGTTCGGACGCCGCGTGGCCGGACGCGTTCCCGGCCGATTTCCCATCCGGGGCACACATCGGATACTCTTGTGAAGTTGCTTTTGCAGCAGCGGATCGGGATGTGGCGCAGCTTGGTAGCGCGCGTCGTTCGGGACGACGAGGTCGCAGGTTCAAATCCTGTCATCCCGACCAATCAAGAAGAGGGTCTTCCATCCGGAAGGCCCTCTTCTTTGCGTGCCGCCCGGGTAGCAGCCTGGGTCCCGGAGCAAAAAGAAACAGCCCCGGGACATGGTTTGCGCATGTCCCGGGGCTGTCACGCCTGGCTGAAGAGCTACATGGGATCAGGCCAGTTGCCGACGTTGGTGGAGTTGGTCATCGGGTCCGGCCAGTTGCCGACCGCCTGCGGCGCCTTCATCGGATCCGGCCAGTTGCCGACTGCCGTGATGCCTGCGTTGTCGGCGATGGTGGCGGCGGACAGAACAGCCGGAGCCGCCGCGGAGAAAGCCAGGGCGCCGGCCAGAACGGCACCGGCTGCTATCTTCTTCAACATAGAGATCCTCACTAGGGGTCGGGTCTTAAACAAATCGGCACTAGCTTGTTGACACACATTGTAAAATGATTTCCACAGAGCCTGTCAAGGATTTAGTACAAAGATTGTCCGGGATTAGGAGGCGTCCGTGGGGAACGGATTTGGGGAAAAGCTCCGCGCGGAACGGCTGGATCGGGGCTTGACCCAGGCGGAGCTGGGCAAGGACCTGTACTCACCCAGCTACATCTCATTGCTGGAAACCGGGCGCCGCGAGCCGACCGCGGACGTCATAGAGGAGCTGGCCCACAGGCTCGAACTCGCACCCAAAGCACTGGAGGCCTGGAGCCAGCCCGTGTCCGTGAGCGACGCGGAGTATGTCCTCGCCGGACTGTATGCCAGGCAGGCCTGGGATCTCCGCGATTATCCGGTGGCGGCAACCCACGCCGCGGCCGCCGCCCGTATTGCCCAGGACGCAAAAAACACCAGCGCCTGGTGGAACATGACGTACATGCAGGCCGAATGCCTCATCAAGCAGGGGCTGTGGCAGGAGTGCAAGAACGTCGTCCAGCACCTGCTGGACCACCCCATGGCCGCGGAATCGGCCGGGCTGGGCGTCAGGGCCCAGCAGATGCTCGCCGCGGCCGCACAGGGGCAGGGGCAGCTGACCACCGCCGTCAGCCACGCGCAGGAGGCCGTACGCCTCTGCGCCGGACTGCCCCAGGACTCGACGATGATCATCGGCGCGCTGCGGGCGCTCATTGGCGCCCTGGCCGAGAGCGGCCGGCTCGATGAGGCCTGGGAGTACTGCCAGGACATGAACGAGCGGATGAACGAGCATTCCATGACGCAGCTCGCCGGCGAAGTCGCCTGGGTCATCGGGAATGTCGCCTTCATGCGGCACGACTATGCGGAAGGGGTCAAGTATCACGAGCGCGCCGCCAGGCTGCTCTCCCCCGCCAATGACATCGATCTTTGGGCACGGTTCAATAAGGCGTCGGCCGCCGTCCGGCTGTCCTCCGGGATTGTCGAACCGGAGACCCTGTCCTCGATCGAACGGGCCGAGCTGGCGCTTTCGATCGTGGGCGGCACCCGGACGGACGAGCTCGAGGTCGCGTTCATCCGCGCCCGCTGGCTCTACCTGACCGGTGACATTGTCGCGGCCGTACAGAAGCTCCGCGAGATCCATGCCGAGCGCGACGCACTGGCCCAGCACACCGCCGGGGAGGTGTCGCTGCTGCTGGGAAAGGCCCTCAAAGCCGCCGGGGAAGCGTCCGATGCCCTCGTCTACCTCGAGGAGGCCCAGAAAGAGTTCAGCGCCGCCGGCGCCTCCGACCGGGTCCAGCAGGCCATGGATGCCGTGCTGGAAATCCGGCTGGCGCAGCGCCGCGCCGCGGCTGCCGCGTCGGCCGAAGCCTAGCAGCAGGCTAGACGAACGTCCGGCCCGTGAGCTTTTCGTAGGCCTCGACATAGCGGCTCCGTGTGCGGGCCACGACGTCGGCCGGCAGCGGAGGCGGGGGCACGTCGGAGGACTTGTCCCAGCCGGACGCGGCCGAGGTCAGCCAGTCGCGGACGTACTGCTTGTCGTAGGACGGCTGGGCTTGGCCGGGCTCGTAGGTGGCTGCGTCCCAGAACCGGGAGGAGTCCGGGGTCAGCACCTCGTCGCCAAGGGTGATGGCGCCGGTGGCGGCGTCCACACCAAACTCCACCTTGGTGTCGGCCAGGATGATGCCGCGGCCCCGCGCGGTGGCCTCCGCCTTGGT
Organism: Arthrobacter sp. B3I9; assembly: GCF_030816935.1. Taxonomy (NCBI): domain Bacteria; kingdom Bacillati; phylum Actinomycetota; class Actinomycetes; order Micrococcales; family Micrococcaceae; genus Arthrobacter; species Arthrobacter sp. B3I9. Next base: position 975,202 of record NZ_JAUSYO010000001.1, on the reverse strand, counting down.
GTAGATCTCCAGAGTGAGCTCGCGCAGCCGCGCCGCGACGTCGTCGCCCACCATCTGAACGACGGCGTCGTAGGTGATGTTCTCATCGTGCTCGCCCACCTCGGCCTTGGCCGAAGGCGTGAAGATCGCCGGGTCGAGCCGGGATCCGTCGACGAGGCCCTCCGGCAGCGCGATGCTGCACACCGTGCGGGTCTGCCGGTATTCCGCGAGTCCGGAGCCGGTGAGATAGCCGCGGGCGATGCACTCGACGGGGAACATGTCCAGCTTCTTGCAGATCATCGCCCGTCCCTCCACAGCGGCGGGGACACCGCCGTCGACCGTGGACGCGAGCACGTGGTGCTCCACGCCGAGCTGGTCGAACCACCAGAGGCTCAGCTGGGTGAGGATGCGGCCCTTGTCCGGGATCTCGCTGGCGAGGACATGGTCGAAGGCACTGATCCGGTCGCTCGCCACCACCAGGACGCAGTCGCGTCCCATCCGCTCGGTGATGGCCTCATCCGCCGGAACGTACAGGTCCCGGACTTTGCCGGAGTAGACGTGCTTCCAGCCCGGCAGCTCCAGGGTGGCGGTATCCAGGCCCTTCGGCGCGTCGCCGGACAGGGAGGAATCGGAGCCGGTCATGCTCAGGCCTTCGCTTTCGTCGCGGCAGGAACGCCGGCCGTTTTGACTTTGATTTCTCCGCGGGCCGCCTTGCCGGCGATATCAGTGCGGAACTGGCCGCCCTCCAGCTGGACCAGTTCGACGCCGTCGTACGCCCGTTCCCGGGCCTCGACAAGGTCGGTTCCCAGCGCCACCACGGCGAGGACGCGGCCGCCTGCGGACACCACCTTGCCCTCGGCGTCGAGCTTGGTGCCGGCGTGGATGACGTGGACGCCCTCGATCGCTTCGACCTTTTTTAACCCACGGATCCGGTCACCGGTCCGCGGGGCTGCCGGGTAGTTTTCCGCGGCGACCACGACGGCGACGGCGGAGTCCTTGGACCAGCGCAGCGGCTGGACCTTGTCCAGTTCGCCCTTCGCAGCCGCCATCAGCAGGCCGCCGAGCGGGGTCTTGAGCCGGGCCAGGACAGCCTGGGTCTCCGGATCGCCGAAGCGGACGTTGAATTCGATGACGCGGGTGCCCCGGGCGGTGAGGGCCAGGCCGACGAAGAGCACGCCGACGAACGGCGTACCGCGGTGGGCCATCTGATTGACGGTGGGCTGCGCGATGCGGTCGAGAACCTCCTGGACGAGGCCTTCGGGGGCCCACTCCAGCGGGGTGTAGGCGCCCATGCCGCCGGTGTTGGGGCCTTCGTCGTTGTCGTAAATCCGCTTGAAGTCCTGCGCCGGGGACAACGCGACGGTGTTGCTGCCGTCGCAGAGGACGAATACCGAAACCTCGGGGCCGTCCAGGAACTCCTCGATCACCACCGTGCCGCCGGCGTCAAAGCAGCTCTGCGCGTGGGCAAGGGCCTCGTCGCGGCTGTTGGTGACCACCACGCCCTTGCCCGCCGCAAGCCCGTCATCCTTCACCACGTAGGGAGCGCCGAAGGTGTCGAGCGCATCGGCGGCCTCCTCCGCGGTGCCCGCAACCCGCGCCATGGCGGTGGGGACTCCGGCTTCAGCCATGACTTCCTTGGCAAACGCCTTGGACGCTTCCAGCTGGGCGGCGGCCTGGCTCGGCCCGAACACCAGGATGCCCGCATCGCGCACGGCATCGGAGACGCCCGCCGCGAGCGGGGCCTCGGGTCCTACGACGACGAGGTCGACCGAGAGCCTGGTGGCCAGGGCGGCGACGGCGTCGGGGTCGTTCGCGTCGATCGCGTGCGTGGGGACCAGCTTGCTGATGCCGGCGTTGCCCGGGGCCGCATGGACCTCCGAAACGTTGGGGTCGGCGAGCAGGGATCGGACAATGGCGTGTTCGCGGCCGCCGGGGCCGATGACGAGTACCTTCACAGTTCTCAAGGGTACTTTGTGGACTGGGCAGGCTCCTAAGCTGTGACCGCCGCTGGACATGCCCAGTCTTGGCGCGCATCGTCACGGGACATGCCCAGTCCTTGCCGCGAGCGCGGGGCATGCCCAGTCCTTGCCGCGAGCGCGGGGCAAGCCCAGTCCTTGCCGCGAGCGCGGGGCAAGCCCAGTCCTTGCCGCGAGCAACGGGCACAATGGCATGATGCCCATCCCTGGACGCAGCGGGAGAACATGCCCAGTCTTCAGGCCCGTGACCACGGGATATGTCCACTCCTAGGCGTGAGCGGAGGGCATGTCCGGTGGGGCAGGGACAATCCGCGGGGCCTGCAGCTACGAAGAGCCTGTATGAAGAAGCCCAGCACCCAGAAGCCGTCCCCGCAGCAGCCCCGGCAGCGGCATGGGGCCGCCACAGCCCTGGCCGGCGTGGCGGCGGCGGGGGTGGTCCTGTCCGTGGCCGAACTGGTCGGCGCCTTCTTCACGGCCCGGGCAACACCGCTGATCGCCCTTGGGTCCACCTTCATCGATTTCACGCCGCCATGGATGAAGGACTTCGCGATCGCCACCTTCGGGACCAACGACAAGGCCGCGCTATTCGTCGGCATGGCGGTGACCATCCTGGTGCTCGCCTGCGTGCTCGGCGTCGTCGCTTACCGCAAGTGGGCCCTGGGCGTAGCAGGCGTGCTGTTACTGGGAACCGTAATCGTGGCCAGCGTGGTCACCCGGGCGAGCGTCAGGCCGCTGGACGCGATTCCCTCGCTGATCGGCACAGCCGCCGGGCTCATCGTGCTCCGGCTTCTGGTCAGCCGGCTATGGCGGATGCGGGCATGGCCGGACGTGGCCGCCGACGCCGCCGCGAAAGAACCGGACCGGCCCGCCACCAGCCGGCGCGCCTTCTTCGGCGGGATCGGCATCACCGTGACGGCCTCGGCCGTCGCCGCGGCCGGGGGCCGCCTGCTCAGCGCAGCCCGCAGCAACGTGACCCAGGCCCGCGAATCCCTCAAGCTGCCCGCGCCGGCCAGGGCGGCCCAACCGGTGCCCGCCGGCGTGCAGTCCAAGGCGCCGGGCGTCACACCATGGCTGACACCCAACAAGGATTTCTACCGCATTGACACCGCCCTTAGCGTGCCTGAAATCAACGCCCGGGACTGGGAGCTGCGCGTCCACGGGCTCGTCGAGCGGGAGGTCCGACTCACCTTCCAGGACCTGCTCGACGCCGAGCTGATCGAATCGCACGTAAGCCTGACCTGCGTCTCCAATCCGGTAGGAGGTAACCTCGCCGGCAACGCGAAGTGGCTCGGCCTGCCCATCCGGGAGGTGCTCCGGATGGCCGGACCGAAGGATGGCGCGGACATGGTGCTCTCCACCTCGATCGACGGCTTCAGCGCTTCGACGCCGCTGGAGGTGCTGCAGGATGACCGTGACGCCATGCTGGCCATCGGGATGAACGGCGAGGCCCTCCCGCTCGAACACGGCTACCCGGTGCGCATGGTGGTGCCCGGGCTCTATGGTTTCGTCTCGGCCACCAAGTGGGTGGTGGACCTTGAGGTCACCCGCTTTGCAGACAGCAAGGCGTACTGGACCCAGCGCGGCTGGTCCGAGCACGGCCCCATCAAGACCATGGCCCGCATTGAAGTTCCCAAGTCCTTCGCCCAGGTCCCCGCCGGGCGGGTGGCTATCGGCGGCACCGCCTGGGCCCAGACCCGCGGCATCACCAAGGTCGAGGTCCAGGTCGACGACGGCCCCTGGACCGAGGCGACGCTCTCCGACGAAGCCTCGCTCATCACATGGCGGCAGTGGTCTTTCGACTGGGACGCGACTCCGGGTCCGCACTACCTGAAAGCCCGGGCCACGGATGGCACGGGTGAAGTCCAGACGGGAAAACGTGCTGATCCGGTTCCCGACGGCGCCTCGGGCTGGCAGTCGGTCATGGTGACCGTGCAATAACGGGAGTATCCCCGGAGGCACCATAGACTTGCGATATGCCCCTGAATTCGCACGCCACCTTCACCGTCGAGTCCGCCGTCGAACTGGCAGTGGTGGAACGCAGCGGTTTCGTTGAGTCCCGCCACATCGGCTCCGCCGTCGTGCTGGCCGCCGACGGCACCGTGGTGACCGAACTCGGCGACATCACCAACCCGATCTTCGCCCGGTCAACCCTCAAGCCGCTGCAGGCCTTGGCGGCGATGCAGTCCGGCGTCCCCCTCCGCGGAGCGCAGGTGGCGATTGCCTGCGGCAGCCACGTCGGCTCCCTGGATCACATGGATGTGGTCGAGGGCATGCTCAAGGCCGCCGGGGTGAAGGAAGAACAGCTGCAGTGCCCGGCGGACTGGCCGCAGGACGAAACCGCCAGGAACTGGCTGGTGCACTCCGAACGCGGCAAGTCGCGTCTGGCCTTCAACTGCTCCGGCAAGCACGCCGCCTTCCTGTGGGCCTGCACGGAGAACGGCTGGGACACCCACAGCTACCTGGAACCGAACCATCCCCTGCAGCAGCGGATCCGGTCTGTCATCGAGGAGTACTGCGGCGAAAGCATCGCCCACCTCGGGATCGACGGCTGCGGCGCCCCGGTGGCGGCCGTATCGCTGACGGGTCTGGCACGGGCATACTCACAGCTGGCCAAGGCCCCCGGGGACAAACACTCTAACGCCCGGGCCGCCACCATCGCCACGTCCATGCTTGACTACCCGTGGGCGGTGCAGGGCCGCGGCGAGTCGAACACCATCGTCATGGACGAGCTCGGGGTCCTCGCCAAGATCGGCGCCGAGGGCGTCCTGGTGATGGCCACGAGCCAGGGCGTCTCCGTTGCCGTCAAGGTCCTCGACGGCAACATCCGCGCCACGACGCTGGTGGGCCTTACGATGCTCGCGGCCGCCGGCGCCGTCGAAATCCCGGAGGTCTCCAGCGTGCTGGAGAAAGTTGTGGACCCTGTGCTGGGCGGCGGCCGGCAAGTGGGCAAAATCCGCTTGGGGCGCGCTGTCTCGGCGCTGCTGGACTAGGCGGGACCGTGGCAATTCAACGACGCCGGATTGCAGTCGAGGAAGGCCGCTCGGCGCTGGCCGCCTGGCGTCAGGCCGGCACCCCGGATGCCACCCCGGGCAATGCGGGCACCGTCCCCCGCATCACAATCGCGACGGCGGTGCGCTACTCACTTGAGGAGGTCACCGCCCGGGCACCCGGCAATTCCGTCGAGGTCCGGGTCCCGCCGTTCGGTGTGACCCAGTGCGTGCAGGGTCCGCGCCACACCCGCGGCACTCCCCCGAACGTCATCGAGTGCGACGCCGCCACGTGGCTTGCCATGGTCTGCGGACACCTGAGCTGGGCCGACGCCGTCAGCAGCGGCAGGGTGGCCGCCTCGGGACTGCGCGCCGACCTGTCCGGGCTGCTGCCGCTTTAGCGTGGGAGCCTCAACGGGCCCTCCGGAAGCGTGGAGCGGCCGGCTTATCCGCGCCCGATGAACGGCATGCCGGAGGCCGTGATCACGACGGACCCGACGCTTGCCGACGGCGGCATTCCCGCCATCAGCAGCACTGCGCGGGCGGCGTCCGCCACCGGGAAGGTCGGCTCCACGCGCCGGCTGCCGTCGGCCTGCAGGGCGCCGGAGCCGACGCCGATCGTGTCCATGAGCTCGGTGGCCGCGTTGCCGATGTCGATCTGCCCGCAGGAGATGCCGAACCCGCGGCCGTCCAGTTCGATGCTCTTCGTCAGTCCCGTCATGGCGTGCTTGGTGACCGTGTACGCCACGGTCCGCGGCCGCGGCGCGTGCGCAGCAATCGAGCCGTTGTTGATGATCCGGCCGCCCTGCGGGGACTGCGCCTTCATGGCCCGCACCGCAGTCGCGGCGCAGAGCATGGACCCGGTGAGGTTGACTGCCACCGTCTCGTCCCAGTCCGCGAGGCTGATTTCGTCCACTGATGCGGCGGGCCCGAACACGCCCGCGTTGTTGAACAGGACGTCCACCCGGCCCCACTGCGCGAGCGCCGCGGCGAACAGCCGCTCGACGTCGTCCGGCACCGTGACATCGCAGGGCACGACGAGCGCCTGGGCATGGCCGGCGGCGGTCTCCTGCAGCGGCGCCTCCCGCCGTCCGCCGAGCACCACCCGGTATCCCTCGGCCAGCATCAGGCGGGCCACCGCCCGGCCGATCCCCGATCCTGCGCCGGTGACGACGGCGACGGGGCCGGGCTGGTGCAGACGTGTCATGCGGAACTCCTCGGTGCTGGTGAACGGAATGGTAGCGGCCCGGACTTCCCGACCCGGGCCGATGGAGGCTTTACTGCAGTTCGGGAGCTTGCCGCCGGTGCGATCCGACGCGGTACCCGGACCAGAAGGCAAGGATCAGCAACCCCAGGCTGATCATCGCGATTCCCGCCCAGGCCTCGGGTCCGATCATAACGAGGCCCTGGAGCTGGAACGTCTGCTGTGACAACGGCGCATAGGCAAACCAGCCGAAGTTCTCTGAGCGCACGGGCAGAGACGTGAGAATCAGTCCGGCCAGGAGCAGCAACACGGCCAGCAGCGGCGCCGCCAGGTCCGCCGCGAGCTTCCTCCGGCCGGGACCTGGCCGGTGTTCCCCCACTGGATTCATGGACTCACTCTAACGCCGCCCGGGCACCCCGGGCTGGCGTCCGCCCGTGGCGACCCCGGGCTGGCGTCCACGTCGTACAGTGAACCATGGCAACCACCGCGGGTGACGTCTTGCTGGGCTACCTCAGGGAGCAGCTCGGTGAATTGCGGCGGCACGCACCGGAAGCCCGCGAGGGCCAGGCGGAAGCCGTGCACCAGATGCGGGTGGCGGCCCGCAGGCTCCGGTCCCTGCTGGGCAGCGGCCGGAAACTGTTCGCCACGGCAGAGCCTTCGGACGTGCGCGCCGAGCTGCGTTGGATCTCGGTGGAGCTCGGGGCTGCGCGTGATCCCCGCGTGGTCCAGGCGAGGCTCCGGGACCTGCTCGCCGCTGAACCCGGGGACCTCGGCCACGGACGCCCGGACCGGAAAATCGACGAGGAGCTCGACGCGGCGGCTGCGGCCGGACACCAGGGCGTCGTCACGGCACTGGACAGCGAGCGCTACACCAGGCTGATCGCCCGCCTGGAAGTCCTGCTCAGCGTCGGGAAGCTGTCGGACCGGGCCTCGCGGCGGCCGGGCAAGGCTTTCAAGAAGATCCTTGCCCGGGATACTGCCCGCCTGGACCGTGCGGTTGCCGGGCTTCCCGCAGCATCACCCGGCAACGTCCCTGCCCGGGCCGCGGGGCTACACGAGGTGCGGAAGGCGGCTAAGCGGCTCCGCTATTCAGCGGAACTGGCGGCCACCGTCAGCGGCGCCGGCAAGCAGGTGCGGAAGAGAGCCAAGGCCGCACGCCGCATCCAGACCATCCTGGGCCTGCACCATGACACCGTGATGGCCCGGGCCCTGCTCGCCGAGCTAGGCCTGCGTTCCCTGCCCGCCGGAGAGAGCGGGTTCAGCTACGGCCGGCTGCATGCCAAGGAGGAGGCCGTGGCGGCCGGTGCAGAAGCCGACTTCCTCAAGGCCTGGCGGAGGTTCCCCCGCAACGGGTAGCGCACCGCCGTCGTCCGTCCGTCAGTCCTGCTGCCGCCGGGCGCTGAGTTTCCCGATCATGCTGGCTCCCAGGTTCTCAAGCAGATCCCGGGGGGATGCGTAGATTTCGACAGCTCCGGCGTCGCGCAGTTCCGCTTCGCTGGTGCCGCCGCTGGTGAGTCCGATTGTCGGAATATCCAGCTTCCCGGCAGCATAGATGTCCCAGACGGCGTCGCCCACGTAGACGGAGTCCGAGGCCTGCACGCCGAGGGCTTTCAGGGCAGCGACGAGGATGTCCGGGGCGGGCTTGCTCTCCTGGGCGTCATTGGAGCTCGTGGCCGCATCGATGAAGGCGTCAGCCCCGATCGTGGCGCGCAGGGCCTCGAGGTCACGCTCCCGGGCAGACGACGCCAACGCCACGGCGAGCCCGTTTTCGTGGCACTGCGCCAGCAGTTCCTTGGCGCCGTCCAGCGGACGCAGGGACGGCCAGAAGGTGGAGAACACCGCCGCATGCGAGGTCATGATCGTGCTGTCCTCGGACGTATCCCGGTCCGCGGGGAGCAGGCTGTCGAGGATCCTGTCCCCACCCATTCCTACCGAGCGGTGGATGCTGGCCATCGGAACGTCATAACCCGCCTGGCGGAAGGCACGCCACCAGGCCAGGGTATGGATATAGGACGAATCGACCAGGGTTCCGTCGACGTCGAACAGTACCGCCGCCCTGCGGCCGCCGCCGTGCTGCGGCGAGCCGTCTCCTGCGGTCTCAGCGGTGCGCACGGGCCCTCTTTCCCGCCGAAAGTGCCGCCCCGCTCAACGAAGTGCCGCGGTTTGCTGCACCCGCGGCCCTCCGGACGCTTCGCGGCAACATGCCCTTGGCCGCTGGCTGCCCATCCATGCTGCGGTCCCTGATCAGGCCCGTTCCGGCAATCTCACGGGCTTTTGCCACACCGGCGACGGCGGCCCGCTTGGTGGGGAAGGTCACCGAGATGGCCAGCAGTTCTCCCACGCCGTCCAGCATTCGGATCCGGTAACCGCCGTCGGGCGCGTCCACGAGCTCGAAATGTCCAGCCATCGCATACTCCTTTAGTCTTCTCCCCATCTTCGGTATTAGTAAGTATACTTACGGACGGGCCCGCGTAAACCCGCGGGTAACCAGAAGGTAAACAGCCGTCAGCCGCCCGCCAGCGGGGTATCGCTGCGGTGCACGGCATCCTCCTGCAGTTCCAAGGCACTCAGGACCAGGGCGAAGTGGCTGAACGCCTGCGGGGTGTTGCCCAGCTGCCGGCCCTCCTCGACATGCCATTCTTCGCTGAGGAGCCCGACGTCGTTGCGCAGCGCCAGCAGCCGCTGGAACAGCTCCCTGGCTTCGTGCCGCCGGCCGGCCCCCAGCAGTGCCTCGACGAGCCAGAACGAACAGGCAAGAAACACCCCCTCGCCGCCCGGCAAACCGTCGTCGCTTTTGGCCGGCTTGTAGCGGCGCACGAAGCCGTCGTGGGTGAGCTCCCGCTGGACGGCATCGATTGTTCCGATCACCCGCGGGTCATCCGGCGGCAGGAAACCCACCCGGGGGATGAGCAGCAGGCTGGCGTCCACCTCGGAGCTCCCGTAGCTCTGCACGAAGGTGTTGCGTTCGGCGTCGAAGCCTTTCTCCATCACCTCCTCGCGGATGGTGTCGCGAAGTTCCTCCCAGCGGTCGGCCGGCCCCGGCAGGCCGAAGTCCCGGACACCCTTGACCATGCGGTCCGCCGCCACCCACGCCATGATTTTGGAGTGCGTGAAGTGCCGCCGCGGCCCGCGCATTTCCCAGAGACCGTTGTCCGGCCAGGTCCAGGCCTTCTCGAGGTGTTCCATCAGCGCCACCTGGAGGTCCCAGGATTCATCCGTGTGCTCCAGGAGCGAGTTCCTGGTCAGTGACAGGCAGTCGAGGACTTCGCCCCAGACATCCAGCTGGAGCTGCCCGGCTGCGGCGTTGCCGGTACGCACCGGGTAGGAACCCTCGTACCCCCGCAACCAAGTAAGTTCGGTTTCCGGCAGCCGGCGCTCGCCATGGATGCCGTACATGATCTGCAGGTCCGCAGGGTCTCCGGCCACCGCCCGGAGCAACCAGTCCCGCCACGATGCGGCCTCCTCGGTGTAGCCGGCGGCCAGCAGGGCCTGCAGCGTCAGGGTGGCGTCGCGGAGCCAGCAGAACCGGTAGTCCCAATTGCGGATGCCCCCCAGTTCCTCGGGCAGCGAGGTGGTGACGGCAGCCACGATCCCGCCGGTGGGCGCGAACGTCAGTGCCTTCAGGATGATCAGCGAACGCTGGACGACTTTCCGGTACGGGCCGGTCACGGTGCACCGGTCGGCCCACTCCTGCCAAAAGGATTCGGTGGAGGCCAGGACCTTCTCCGGGTCCACGGTCCGGGGACGCTTCAGATGGCTCGGCGTCCAGGTCAGCACGAACGGCACCCGCTCCCCCTCGTGGACGGTGAAGTCGCTGAGCGTCTTCATGCGCTCGCCCCGCAGCGGCGCGTCCGTCACGAGATAGGCGGCGTCCGGTCCGGCGACCGCGTGGATTCCTTGTTTGTCGTGGCGGACCCAAGGGATGATGTGGCCGTAATCGAAGCGAAGGGACAGCTCGCCGCGCATCCGGACAGAGCCGCGGACTCCCACCACGATCCGCACGATGTCCGCTACCCCGTCGCGCGGGGGCATGAAGTCGATGACCCTGACTTTGCCCGTGGGGGTTTCCCACTCCGTTTCCAGGATCAGCGTCCCCTTGCGGTAGTGCCGCCGGGTGCACTCCCCGCCGGTTTCCGGAGCCAAGAGCCACCGGCCCGCCTCCGGCGTGTCGATGAGGGCGTTGAAGCAGGCCGGCGAGTCGAAACGCGGCAGGCAGAGCCAGTCGATCGAGCCCTCGGTGCTGATCAGGGCAGCGGTGTGGAGGTCGCCGACCATTGCGTAATCCTCGATACGTACCATGGGACTTACAGTGCCACACGCCGTTGGCCGGGGCTAGGATCCAAGGAGGCCGGACCACGTTCCCCGATGGCAACGGGCCGGGCAGCGCAGGACGCCCCGCAACCCAACGGGCGTAGGGACGGAGGCAGGGACAGGGTGACACTGCAGATCGGCACTTCCGGCTGGAGCTACGACCACTGGGAACACGTGCTCTACCCGCCGGGCCTCCCGGCGCGGGACAGGCTGGCGCTCTACGCGGCGAACTTCACCACGGTGGAACTGAACGCAAGCTTCTACCGCTGGCCGCGCGAGGTCTCCTTTGCAAGCTGGCGCCGCCGCTTGCCCGAGGGCTTCCTCCTGTCAGCAAAGGCTCCCCGCGGCCTGACGCACGCCAAAAAACTGTACGCGCCTGAAGTCTGGGTTGACCGGATCGTCCGCTGCTGGCACGAACTGGGCGACAAGCGGGCCATTCTGCTGGTCCAGCTGCCGCCGGCTTTCGCGCGCGACGACGCCCGGCTGGATTATTTCCTCTCCGCGCTGCCGGAATGGATCCGGGTCAGTGTCGAGTTCCGCCACCCCAGCTGGGACCACCCTGAGGTCTATGCGCTCCTGGAACGGCACGGAGCCGCGTACTGCGTGATGAGCGGTGCCGGGCTGCCCTGCATCCTCCGCGCCACGGCGCCGTTCGTCTATCTCCGCCTGCACGGACCTGACCACCAGCACCTCTACGGTGGATCGTATTCTGACGACGAACTGCGGTGGTGGGCGGACCGGATCAGGGAGTGGCGCGGTTCCGGAAGGGACGTTTTCGTATATTTCAACAACGACGGCGGCGGCAACGCCGTGCGCAACGCCTTTACCCTGCGGCATCTGCTTCAGGGGGCCTGAACAGGCTGTTGTTCCTCCGGCGCGAGAGCTAGAAGGCAAAATCCTCATGGTGGAGTTGCCGCCGGGGCAGGCCGGCCTCCGTCAAGGCCGTCGTCACTGCGGAGGAGAACCGGGGCGACGCGCATAGGTAGACGTCGCGGGCCACAAGATCCGGGACCATGGCCTCCAGGCTTTGGGCGGTTATCGCGTTCCGGGGGTCCGACGCCGGTCCCGTCAGGAAGATCAGCCGCGCACCACGGTGCCGGGCGATGTATTCGAGCTCATCCCGGAAGAGAATCTCGTCCGCCGAGGAGGCCCGGTACAGCAGGGTCAGTTCGTTTCCGGCGACCGGCAGGGTCTCGAACAGGGCGCGCATCGGGGTGATTCCGACCCCGCCGCCGATCAGGAGGACTCCCCGCCCCTGGCGCCGCTCTTTCGTCATGGCACCGTACGGACCTTGGGCCAGGACTCTTGTACCTGTCCGTACGGAGTGGATCAACTGCGTTCCGTCGCCCACCGCTTTGACCGTTATCCGCAGAAACTGCTGATGGGGCGGGGCAGAAAGTGAGAAGGGGTGCGACGACGGCCACAGCGTCCTGGTCAAAAACCTCCAGCGGAAGAATTGCCCCGATTCAGCGTTGAGCTCGTCGAGGTGACGGCCCCGAAGGACGATGCTGACAACTCCGGCTCCCTCATCGACAACATGATCGACACGCAGCCGGTGGCGCCAGACCTGTGTGAGCGGGGCCAGAACCCGATATCGCAGGACCAGCCCGAAGCTGAACGTGTAGAGGAGGCTCCAGGCCACCTGGACGAAGGGAAGACCGGCCAAGTCGGGTCCAGCCAGCTCATGGGAGAACGACAGGGCGATCGCCAGGTACGTCAGCAGGTGAAGCAAGTGCCAGGTCTCGTACCTCAGCCTTCGGCGCGCGCCCTGCGCCGAAGCGATTCCCACGGATAGAAAGACCGCCGTTCCCACTGTGGCCGCGACAAGTCCCGGCATGTGGAGGACGTCGACGGTTGCGGCCCATAATGAGGAGCCCCGGCCCATTGCCCAGGCCGCGGTCGCGGCAAGGCCGTGGATGAGGATCAGGCTGACTATGGCCCTGCCGCCAGTCCCGTGCCATCGGGCCAGCCGGTCGGCACCGACTCCCCGTTCCAGGGCGGGGGCGCGGGACATCAGGGCCACCATGACCGTTACCCCGTATCCGGCAAACAGGCCGGACACGTGGGCCAGGAGCGGCAGGTTGAACCGCAGCGGTTGGGGCGCACTGATCCCGGCCAGCGCAACGGCCGCGGCGGCGCCGGCCGCAATCAGCCAGAGCGCCACAGCCGGCGGGACGCTCCGCGCGGCAGTCTTCGCGGACACCTCGGCGTAACTTGGTCCGTTCCATCGACGGTCGGCTGACACTGTCATCGTCTTCTTTCTTCAGGCGGCCGGGTGGCTGCGATCGCCTGTCCATTGTTTGGTGGGTATTGCTCAGCGTCCTCCCCTGCCGCGGCCGCGGGCGGCCCTGCCCCTGGCGGGTTCGGGGAGGGCTTGTTCGTCCGGTGCGGCAAGTACAGAGGAGCTGTCGGGGGCTGCGCTGCCGGAGAGGGGAACGGGTTGCACCGGCGAGATGGCGGGTGCGTTGAGGCCGAGCTGCAGACCGGTGATGGCGGCAGCGCCGATGACCGTGATGGTCAGTGCCTGCTGGAGTCTGCCCCATACCTGCGGGCGACGTCGTGCTGGCGCCCAGGCTGGTCCGCGTCCTGGACGCTCGGGCGCAGCCGCGCTCACCTTCGGTTCCGGCCGGCCGCGAGCGGGGACGCGGTCCCAGCCGTGTCCGCAACCGCGTCCGGCGCTGCCGCGGTCGAAACCGGCCAGGTAGGGCCGACCACAGCGGTCAACGCCATGGCTACCAACGCGGAAACAAGGCCCGGGCGGCCGGTGGTCAGCGGGGCAATGGGGCGGTAAGTGATCATCAGGGTCCTCCTTGGAGCGGGTGTTCCGGCAACCGCTGTGCTGCGGTTGAGTCGTTGGGACTGGCACGGGGCGGGGTGGTCCGAAATACGCGGCTAGAGGGAGGTTTCCGGGCGGACGGCAGCAGCGCAGCGTCCGCCCGAAGGTGCCCCAGGATCAGTGGCCGTGCTTGCCGCCTGCTTCGGTGGCGGTGATGGTGAAGTTGGCGTCGAGCTTGACGGTGGCGTGGGTGCCGTCGGCCTTGGTGATGTGGGCTTCGTAGGCGGCGCCGCCGTCGCCCTCGGTTTCCATGCGGTTGACGGTTGCACCGGCATTGGCGGCCAGCACCGCGTCCTTGACCTTGGTGGCGGTGTCACCGGTCAGTTCCGTTTCGTTCCCGCCCCCGCGGCCACCCTTGCCGCCGGTTTCGGTCGCGGTGATGGTGAAGTTGGCGTCGAGCTTGACGGTGGCGTGGGTGCCGTCGGCCTTGGTGATCTGGGCTTCGTAGGCGGCGCCGCCGTCGCCCTCGGTTTCCATGCGGTTGACGGTTGCACCGGCATTGGCGGCCAGCACCGCGTCCTTGACCTTGGTGGCGGTGTCACCGGTCAGTTCCGTTTCGTTCCCGCCCCCGCGGCCACCCTTGCCGCCGGTTTCGGTCGCGGTGATGGTGAAGTTGGCGTCGAGCTTGACGGTGGCGCGGCTGCCGTCGGCCTTGGTGATGCGGGCTTCGTAGGCGGCGCCGCCGTCGCCCTCGGTTTCCATGCGGTTGACGGTTGCACCGGCATTGGCGGCCAGCACCGCGTCCTTGACCTTGGTGGCGGTGTCACCGGTCAGTTCCGTTTCCTTCATGTTGCTTGAGCCGTCGGACGCTGCGGTTGATGTGTCGGTGGTGGCGGCGTTGGCCGGCAGCGCCATGGCGGTGAGGGCGCCGCCGCCGATGAGGGCACCGATGAGGGTGGCGCCTGCCGCGATTTTCCGGACGTTGTTCACAGTTATGCTCCTTGCTGGTTCCACTCCGGATTTCGAAGTTGTTCCTATCTTTGAATGGGACCCTGTCGGACCACTTTCGCGCTGCTGTGCACAGACTGTGAGTGTTTCAGCAGGCTGGACGCGGACGGAGTTCCCGCCCGGGCCTCCCTGTCACCGTTGACAACAACATTGGGATTCCTCCCAAGGCAGTCCGGTCGAACTGCAGGCGGCTGTGGGAGAGTGGAGGCATGAACTTGGTGTCGCAGCACTCACCCCAGCAGCCAGCGGTCTCCGGGAACAATATCTTCAGGCTCGCCCACTGGATTTCGGACAGCGTCAACGGGCTGCGGCTGAAGGCTGCCAGGAGCTGGCACTTCACTCCGCAGACCGTCGCCTACCAGGGCTATGGCTCCACCACCTGGGTCCGTGTGCTCGCCCGGGTGGTGCTGACAAGCAAGCCGAAGCCCGGAAGCGCGGCGGAGCAGGCCGCCCAGAACGGCAACCAGAATGTCCGGGGCTGGCGCGCTTTCACCAGTGTGCCCATCCAGTTCACCGAAGTGGAAGTCGAGATCGGGGGCGTCACTGCCCGGGTACAGGCGGACCGCGGCGGCCTGGTGGACACCGTGGTGCCGGTGTCACTCGCTCCTGGCTGGCACACGGCGGAACTGCGCGCCGAAGGAACCGACCCGGTGAAGTCCCAGGTGTTCGTCATTTCCCCGGACACCGAGCTGGGCATCGTCTCGGACATTGATGACACGATCATGGTCACCGCACTTCCGCGGCCCTTCCTCGCGCTCTGGAACACCTTCGTCCTGAGCGAACGGGCCAGGATGGCGACGCCAGGCATGGCTGTGCTGATGGACCGTCTGCTGGTCAAACACCCGGAGGCCCCGGTGATCTATCTGTCCACCGGGCCGTGGAATGCGGCGCCCACCCTGGCGCGCTTCATCACGCGGAACATGTACCCGCCGGGTCCCCTGTTGCTCACCGACTGGGGCCTCACCAACGACCGCTGGTTCCGCAGCGGCCAGGAGCACAAGCGCCGGAACCTGGAACTGCTGGCAGAGGAGTTCCCGAACATGCGCTGGCTGCTTTTCGGGGATAACGGCCAGCACGATGAAGCCATTTACTCCCACTTCGCCCAGCAGCACGGAGACCGCGTGGCCGCCATCGGCATCCGCCAGCTCTCCACCGGCGAAGCCGTGCTGGCCGGTGGACACACGGAGTCCGGGGACCACGCCGGTTCGTCCGTTCCGTGGATCTACTCCCCCGACGGCGCGGGCCTGGCGAAAGGCCTGCGGGAACTGACAATTCTCTAGGCGCCGTTCTAGTACCCGCCGGCCGGGCTCGGGCCCCTGCAGCAACAGCCCGCCAGCGTCAGTTGACCGCCTGGGACCATTCGTCGTCGGGCGTGCCGGCCAGCTCGCCTTCGTCCGGCACGCCGGCCAGCTCGTCGGCGTCGGATATGCCGGCGAGCGCCGCCCCCGCGGTAACCTCCGGGACCGCGTCCGTGGACCGGGCGGCGAGCAGCTCCTGGAGCCAATAGAACGAGGCTTTGGGCGTGCGGAGCTGAGTCTCCCGGTCTACGTGCAGCAGGCCGAACTGCTGCTTGTAGCCCCCGGACCATTCAAAGTTGTCCAGCAGAGACCACACATAGTAGCCGCGCAGATCAATTTTTTCGGCTGCTCCGCCTGGCGAGGTGGCTTCAACCGCCGTGGCGATATGGTCCGCGAGGTAGCGCACCCGCCGTTCATCCGGGATGATGAGCTGCCCGTCCGCGCCCCGGATCTCCAGGTCTTCGAAGCTCGCCCCGCCTTCGGTGATGTATACCGGGGGCAGGTCGGGGTAGCGCTCGCTCATCTCGGCCAGAGCCACGGCCATGTACTCGGGCTTGATCGGCCATCCATAGGCGGTGGTCTCGGTGTCCGGGAAGGTGGCGATGTGGAACGGGGACCCGGGGGCCGTGCCGCTGAGGTCATCGCCCATGGCCGCGGCCATGCCCTCGGGCACGGGGCCGTCCCCGGGGCCGGAGGCCACGCGGGTGGGCATGTAGTAGTTGAGTCCGTAGTAGTCCAGCGGCTGCGAGATCAGCGCCATGTCCTCGCTGGACGGGCTGAAGGACGAGAAGAATGTGGCGGCCCGGATCAGGTCCGGATATTTCCCCAACAGGACAGGGTCCGCATAGATCCGGTTCTGGGCCATGTCCATCAGGCCGGCACTGACCTTGTCCAGCGGGTTGGCCGAAGCCGGGACCATCGGCGAGTACACGTTGGTGATGCCGATTTCCCCAGGGACGTTGGCTGCCCGGAGCGCCTGAACCGACAGTCCGTGGCCCAGGAGCTGGTGGTGCACGCTGGGCAGCGCCTTCAGCATGAGGGTTTCGCCCGGGGCGTGCATGCCGAGCATATAGCCGTTGGTGGTGACGGTGGCAGGTTCGTTGACGGTGACCCAGCGCGTCACGCGGTCACCGTAGGCGGCGGCGGCGATCGCCGCGAACTCACCCAGCCGGTAGGCGGTGTCCCGGTTCATCCAGCCGCCCGCCTCATCCAGCTCCAGCGGCGTGTCCCAGTGGTACAGCGTGGCCATGGGCGAGATCCCGTTGGCCAGCAGCAGGTCAATGAGCCGGTCGTAGAAGTCCAGGCCCGCAGGATTTACCGGACCGCTGCCCCCGGGTTGGATCCGGGACCACGAAAGGGAGAAGCGGTAGGAATCGACGCCCAGTTCTTTCATCAGGGCCACATCTTCCGGCATCCGGTGGTAGTGGTCGCACGCCACGGCGGGGCTGTGGTCATCCACGATCGACCCCGGCTTCGCCGCGAAGACGTCCCAGCCGGAGGGCCCGCGCCCGTCCTCGTCCAGCGCGCCCTCGATCTGGAAGGCCGCAGTTGCCACCCCCAGGGTGAAGCGGGGCGGAAGCAGGGCGGCCAGTTCTTTGGCGGAGGCTTTCATCGGCGGAGTCTCCCGGGGTAGTTGCGCAGGTGGTCGCTTGATCTTAGGCCGAACGGGCTGTCCTTGGCACGAGGCACGCTTGGCTCCTCCTGAGTCCGGCCCCGTTATTGAACGGAGCCTTCCGGGCCGTAGATGAATTCCCTGGCATGGCCCACCGCTTTCTTGAAGGCGTCGTTCCGGAGAGAAAAAAGCTGTTCGGCCTCCTTTGCGGAGGGCTCCAGGTAGTCCGTGAAGCCAGGGCGCAGGACCCAGATGTCTCCGGTGGGCGGAAGATAGAAAACGCCGAAGGAGCGGTGCTGGCTATCGTCGTCGGTCCAGATGGGTACCACGGCCAGTGCGGCGCCCGTGTCCACGTTGATCCACTGCGCCCGTGGAAGGGGGGACTCGTGGGCCTCGGGGTCAAGAAACGGCGCCGTGCCTTTCCCCCACCGTTGCTCGAACCGTTCGTGGAAGACCGGCATCAGATGCGAATCGTAGCGGCGCCATGCGCTCATGGCAGGACTCCTTCTGTTGTGCTGTTTCCGCTTTGTTAGCTGCGCCCTTTCCAGGGACCGCGTTCCCACCGGACCGGGGTGACCCGAAGCACGGGGCCGCGCCCGGGGTGGTGGCGCACCGGAATGTCCCTCGCGCCGGCCGGGCCGGGCGGCTCCGCAGGGCGTCCGCCGCCCTCCGGGGGTCCGTCGGTCCCCCGCGCGCCGCTGGCCGCACCGCTGTCCGGCGCCCGCCCGTTCCGGTCGTACTCCGCCCGGGCTACCGGATTCCGCAGTACGGCGAAAGCATCCAGGATGCTCCGGACGTCCGAGCCCCCGCCCTGCGGTCCAGGGCTGCCGACGTCGGGGTGGTGCAGGCGGATCAATGCCCGGAAGGCACGCTGGATGTCCGCCTGCGTGGCAGCCGGCGTCACGTGAAGGGCTGCGTAGTAACCTCGCGGGTCACTGTCCATTGGGGCCTCCAGCATCCGAGGTGTTCTCCGGCAGGCCGGGACGGATGGGTGGTACAGGGGCGGCCGGGCCGGCGCCCAGGAGCTGCCGGTCCGGCCGCTGTTGCCCGTCTCCGTTTACTTGCCGATCTCCTGCATCTTGTCCTGCGTGCTCGTGATCTCGATCTTGCGCGGCTTGGCCTTCTCGAGCACCGGAATGCGGAGTGTCAGGACACCGTCGGCGTAGGTGGCCTTAACCTTCTCCGTGTCCAGGGTGTCGCCCAGGATCAGCTGGCGGCTAAACACGCCACGCGGCCGCTCCGAAGCAATCAGCTCAACGTTGGGCTGCGTCTGATCACGCCGCTCTGCGCGGACGGTCAAGACGTTGCGTTCGATGTCAAGATCGACGGTGTCCACGTTGACGCCGGGGAGGTCGAACGCAACCACAAACTCCCCGTCTTCCTGCCAGGCGTCCATCGGCATCGCAGCGGGCCGAGCCGCCGTTCCGAACACCTGCTGGGTCAGCCGGTCCAGTTCGCGGAACGGGTCCGTACGCATCAACATCATGATCCACTCCTTCTGACGAGAATCCAGATATTTTCCTTCAGCCGCCCATCCCATATCTATGGTGACGGCTATAGATTTTTTATAGCACCAGTGCCAAACTGATGCAACAGGAATTTTTGGCCGGCTGAGGGAGGACCATGGAGGAACGTGCACCGGAGGTGGGCCTGTACGCGATCTCCGTGGTGGCCCAGCTTGTCGGAACGGGACAGCAGAACATCCGGCTGTACGAGCGCCGGGGACTCCTGACGCCTGACCGCACAGCCGGGGGGACGCGGCAGTACAGCGAAGCGGACCTGGCGGTGCTTCGGCGGATCAACGTACTGCTGGACGAGGGACTGAATCTGGCCGGGGTGGCCAAGGTCCTGGAGCTGGAAGCCACCAACGCGCGGCTCCGCGCGGAACTGAAACGGGCGCGGGCAAGGTCCCGGTCCCGGCCCGCAAACGTGGACCGCGACGTCGGGCCGGCCTCCTGACTGGGTCCGCCTCCTGACCCGCCCCGCCTCCTGACCCCGCCCCATGGCGGCGCTACCGGCGTCGGCCCCCGGCGAGCCGGTGTGATTCGTCAAGGAGCTCGCCGAGTTCCTGGAGGCCTATGCGCTCCAGGCGGACGAGCACCAGCTGCGGTGACCGGTCATGGTGCGGCGTCCAGAAGTAGGTTGCCGGGTCTGTACCGGCCAGCGCCTCGCGCTCCTCCGTCTTAACCGTCAGAACCCCGTCGTCCCAGATCCGAGCCATCAGGGTGGCCGCAAACCATGCCGGCCGGCCCCAGCTCGACCGCTCCACCACGCCCGGCAGGGCCAGGGCGGCGCGGCGGACGTCGTCTTCGGTGGCCATGGCCCATGGTGGCATCGGCAGCCGCCCCGGACAAGGGCGGACTAGTCCTTGCTGGTTTCGGCCTTTGAGAGGGTTCCGGTGATGCGCTCGCCCGGGATCCGGGCGGTCCGCCAGGTGTCGAGGGCTATCACTGCGCCCAGCACCACGAAGGAAAGGGACAGCGACGCCAGGGCGTCCGTGGTCCAGTGGTATCCGAGGTAGAGGCGGCTGACCGCGGCAAAGAAGATCCCGACTCCGGCGACGGCGAAAGCGACCACGGCGGACCGCGGATTGCGCCGACGCGAATACACGAGGTACGTCGTGACGAGCAGGAAGTCACACGCACCGAGGACGTGCCCCGACGGGAAAGAGAAAGTGGTGTCGGCGCCAAAAAGCATCAGGTCCAACGGGGGACGCTGCCGCTCCACGGTCCGGCCCACCACCTGGGCCAGGATCACGCCGGTCAGCATCGCCCCCGCGAGCAGGATGGGGCGCCAGGCGTGCTTGGCCAGCAGCCCCCACGCAACGGTGACCACCAGGACAATGATCGGCAGGGCAACCGGGCCGAAGATGATCGCGAGGATGATCATGATGGTGGTCAGCGGCCCTGAGCGCAGGGTCAGGAGCCAGGAGCGCACGGGCTCATCTGCGTCGGCGACGCCGTCCCTCAGGAGAACGTCGGTCAGGATGACCGAAAACAGCACGATTCCGACGACTATCAGGACGACGGCGATCCGGAAGAGATTTCTCCGTGCAGCCGCGCTTATATAGCGTTCCTCCACGACAAATTTGTCATGGAAGACGCGCCACCGGCCCTGCGACGTCCGGGCTTGCTCCTCGGCCATGTTCTGCTTCCGCCTTTAGTGAAGTGGATAGAGGTCCTTGCTGAAGATTACCGCCTTTGTCCGGGCAGCGGACGGGCGGCGGACGGGCGGCGTTCCGGCCGTCCTTGACACGGCTCGCACCGCCCGGGGCGTCGAGGTGACCACCTTCACCATCGGAACCAGTTCCGGAGTAGAACCGCAGGTCAGTAGCCAGCACCGGGCCCCGGCCGGGTTTGGGCGCCGGACGGAGGCAACGGAGAAACTTGACGAGACAATAAATATGACGTTATGGTTCCTGAATCCATTGGGGCCGACTAGAAGTACTCCAAGAAAGACTGAGCAATGACCACGATTACCGACTCCATTGAGATCCAAGTCGACAGCCGGCATGTCCTCGACGAACGACTCAACGAGGCAGTCCGCGGGCTGCAGCAGCTCGCCATGACCACCGGGACGCACGGCATCCTGCTCACGCGGCACAAGCCCGGGCACTACACGGCGGCACTGTCCGACCAGGTCCCCTTCGGCATGACCCG
This sequence comes from Arthrobacter sp. B3I9, assembly GCF_030816935.1. Taxonomy (NCBI): domain Bacteria; kingdom Bacillati; phylum Actinomycetota; class Actinomycetes; order Micrococcales; family Micrococcaceae; genus Arthrobacter; species Arthrobacter sp. B3I9. Next base: position 954,392 of record NZ_JAUSYO010000001.1, on the reverse strand, counting down.
GGAACTCATTCACTGAGCCACCGGCAGACCCGGTAAACGGGACGCAGGGAAACCCCTCTTAACAAAACAGGTCCCGGGCGGCTGAGCGAAAGCTCGCCTCCCGGGACCATTTTGGTTGCGGGAACGCTTACCAGTCGTGGACCGTTCCGTCGACGAGGCGGTTGTAGGGCAGGTACGCCTGCTGGTAGGGGTAGGCTGCCGCGGCTTCGGCGTTGAACTCGACGCCGAGGCCCGGCTCGTTCCCCGGGTGCAGGTAACCGTCCACGAACGTCATCGACTGCTCGAAGACCTCGTTGGTCTTGTCCGAGTGCTGCATGTACTCCTGGATCCCGTAGTTGTGGATCGCCAGGCCCACGTGCAGCTGCGCGGCGAACCCGACCGGGGAAATGTCCGTGGGCCCGTGGAAGCCGGACTTGATCTGGTACTGCGCGGCGAAGTCCATCACCTTCTTCAACGGCGAAATCCCGCCGAAGTGCGTCGACGCGGCCCGGACGTAATCGATCAGCTGTTCCTTGATGATGGTCTGGTAGTCGTACACAGTGTTGAAGATTTCACCGATGGCCAGCGGCGTGGTGGTGTGCTGCCGGACCAGGCGCAGCGCCTCCTGGTTCTCCGCAGGAGTGCAGTCCTCCAGCCAGAACAGGTCGTATGGTTCGAGCGCCTTGCCGAGCTTCGCGGCCTGGATCGGGGTCATCCGGTGGTGGCCGTCGTGCAGCAGCGGGATTTCCGGACCGAACTCGTTCCGGACCGCCTCGAACACGGTGGGCAGGTGCCGCAGGTAGGCGCGGGTGTCCCAGTCCTCCTCCAGCGGGAACGCCCCGCGCCCGGCCGGTTCGTAGTCATAGCGCTCGCCCGAGGCCTGCGCCTGCGCCGCGACCCCGTACACAGCCTTGATCCCCGGCACCGCGGTCTGGATCCGGATCGACTTGTAGCCCAGCTCCAGATGCTCCCGCACGGAATCAAACAACGACTCCAGATCCGAGCCCGAGGCGTGCCCGTACGCACGCAGACCGTTCCGCGACGCCCCGCCGAGCAGCTGGTACACCGGCATGCCCGCCAGCTTGCCCTTGATGTCCCACAACGCCATGTCCACGGCGGCGATCGCCGCCATCGTCACCGGGCCGCGGCGCCAGTACGAGGACCGGTACAGGAACTGCCAGGTGTCCTCGATCCGGTGCGGATCCTTTCCGATCAGCAACTGCGCAACGTGCTCCTTCAGGTACGCCGCGACCGCGAGCTCACGCCCGTTCAGGGTGGCGTCACCGATACCGGTCACGCCGTCCTCGGTGGTGATCCGAAGCGTCACGAAGTTCCGGGACGGGCTGGTCACGAAGACTTCAGCGGCAATGATTTTCACAGCAGTTCCAGGCTTTCTTAGTCGGGAGATGGAGGCGTGCCGGGTCCGGCCCGCGGTGGCTTATCGTTGGGTGGTCCCGCCGGGGGTAGTCGCCAGCAGCGCAAGTTCGGCACGGTGCGGCAGGCCTTCCCAGTCCCCGGCGGTGCTGACGGCGAAGGCCCCGGTAAGGGCACCACGCTGCAGGCGGCCGGACACGTCGGCGCCGTCGAGCAGTGCGGAGAGGTAGCCGGCCGTGAAGGCGTCTCCGGCTCCCACGGTATCGATGCTGGTCACGGGCACCGCAGCCGCTTCCCACCGGCCGTCGGCGGTGTGGACTCCGGCGCCGGCGGCGCCGCGCTTGACCACAACTTCGCCCACGCCCCGGCCCAGCAGCTCGGCGACCATCGCCGTTTCGAGGGCGTCCTGGTCCGAGGTGTCCGCAGGCGCCGACGACACCAGTCCGAGTTCGTCCTCGGAGGCGATCAGGATGCTGGCATGCCGGACAAGCGGAAGAAGCACCTCACGCGCCTCCTCCCGGGACCAGAGCTTGCTCCGGTAGTTGACGTCGAGTGACACCACCACGCCGTCAGCAGCGGCGCGCTCGGCGGCGTATTCCACGGCCTTCCGGGATTCCGGGCCCAGCGCTGCCGTGATGCCCGTCAGGTGCAGAATGCGCGGCTTCTGCTGCATGGCAGTGTCCACGTCCTCCCGGCTGAGTGTGGACCCGGCGGAGCCGGACCGGTAGTAGAACGCCCGGGTGACATCGGCCGTGCGCTGTTCGAGGAACATCACGCCGGTCCGGCGGATACCGTCCTGCCGGTACTGCAGCCCGACGCCTTCGGCGCGGAGCTGGCGGAGGATGAACTCGCCGTGCGGGTCGGCACCCACCACGCCGGCCCAGCTGACGCTGTGTCCGAGCCGGGCGACGCCGACCGCCACATTCGACTCCGCCCCGGCCACATGCATCGTCAGTGCGCCGCCGGAGGACAGCGGACCCGCCGAGCGCAACGAGACCATGGATTCGCCAAAGGTCAGGAGGTCGACGGGGGAAAGCCCGACGGCGGCAGTCACCGCCCGCTCTCCGCAAGCCGACGGTCAAAGTCGGACGCCAGGGCGACGAAACTGCGGGCCCGCTGCCGCACGGGAGCAAGATCGCCGCCTGATCCGGCGTCGCCGAACAGCGGGCCACCGAGTCCGACAGCGATCGCGCCCGCTCCCCAGTAGCCGGCCGCCTCGTCGAGCCCCACTCCGCCGACAGCAATGAAGGGGATGTCCGGGAACGGGTCGCGCAGCGCCTTCAGATAGCCCGGGCCGCCGATCGAGGCGGGGAAGAGCTTCACCGCGGTGGCACCGCGGTTCATCGCCTCGAGGGCCTCGCTTGGGGTGAGCGCCCCCGCCAGGACAGGGATGCCCCGGCCGGCCGCCTCTTCGATGGACGGCGCCAGTGACGGGGTGACGATGAACTGGCCGCCAGCCCCTGCGACGTTGTCCACGTCCTGCTTTGTGAGCACCGTTCCGGCGCCGACGAAGCTT